>NZ_SOPU01000018.1:719073-770206 GCF_004402115.1 Pseudomonas sp. F01002
CTTTCGGCTCCCTGTCCCACACCCGATGCTGCCCGATCGCGGCAAAAAACGGTTTGATCAACTTCGCATCCGTGCCCACGATCAACCCCGCATCAGCCTCCAGCTTCAACACATCCAGCAACTGTTTGGCCTCGCCTTGCAGTGCAATCGCCTTCAAGTGCTTGTACGCCTCCAGCAGGTAATGCAGCGCCACCCCGTCGGTGCTTAGCGCCTTGATCGACGCCGCGCCACCGGGCACAAACACCGCATCGAACGCCACCGAAGGCAAGCCTTCCATTGACGCATCGACCGGCAATGCTTTGCCATCGGCGGTGGTCACAGGCGCAGAAGTCGGGCCGAGCAGTTTGGCGTGCGCACCTTCTGCCTTCAGCGCTTTCTTCATGGCATCAATCGCTGCACCATCGACGCCATTGGCTGCCAGGATTGCCACTTTGCGGGTTTTGATATCCGCCGGCAGCAAGTTGGCCTGGCTCAGGGCCGGCGAGCGATCCAGTGAGGTTTTGCGTACTTCGACCGTCCCGGCTTTGGGCGCTGGCAACCCCAGGTTCTGCGCCACTCGCTTGGCCAGTTCCAGATCGATGTTGGCCAGAATCTCATTTACCTGGCGCGCGCGGATGAGCTCCCGCTCAACCTTGCCCAACTCGAAGCTGTAAGCCGAGATGATGTGCTCCTGCTCATGCTTGCTCATGCTGTGGAAAAACAGTCGCGCCTGGGAGAAGTGGTCGCTGAATGATTCGCTGCGCTGACGGATCTTGTTGGCGTCGATGCGCTCTGGATAACTTTCGAAGCCACCATCCTGGGCTGCCGGCGGTGTTTCTTTCGGCCAACCGCTATCAATGGAGTTCGGCTCGTAGGACGCGCGGCCCTTGTCGATGGTGGTGCGATGCAATGCGTCCCGTTGACCATTGTGGAACGGTGCGACCGGGCGGTTGATCGGGATCTCGTGAAAGTTCGGCCCGCCAAGTCGGCTGATTTGCGTATCGGTGTAGGAAAACAGCCGACCTTGTAGCAATGGATCGTTGGAAAAGTCGATCCCCGGCACGATATGCCCTGGGCAGAAGGCGACCTGTTCGGTTTCGGCGAAGAAGTTGTCGGGATTACGGTTGAGGGTCATTTTGCCCAACGGGGTGATCGGCACCAGTTCTTCCGGAATCAGCTTGGTCGGGTCGAGGATGTCGAAGTCGAATTTATGTTCGTTCTCCTCCTCGATGATCTGTACGCCCAGTTCCCATTGCGGGTAGTCGCCCATCTCGATCGACTCCCAGAGATCGCGACGGTGGTAATCCGTGTCTTTACCGGCGAGTTTCTGCGCTTCATCCCACACCAGCGAACAGGTCCCGGCCGTGGGGCGCCAGTGGAATTTGACGAAGCGCGATTTACCTTCGGCATTGATCAGGCGGAAGGTGTGCACGCCGAAGCCTTGCATGCTGCGCAGGCTTTTCGGGATCGCCCGGTCGGACATGGTCCAGATCACCATGTGCGCCGACTCTGGTACCAGAGAGACAAAATCCCAAAAGGTATCGTGAGCTGAACCGCCGGTGGGCATCTCATTGTGCGGCTCGGGTTTCACCGCGTGCACGAAGTCAGGAAACTTGATCGCATCCTGAATGAAAAACACCGGCATATTATTGCCCACCAGGTCGAAGTTGCCTTCGTCGGTGAAAAACTTCACCGCGAAACCTCGTACGTCCCGCACGGTATCGCCCGACCCACGAGGGCCCTGCACCGTGGAGAAGCGGACGAAGACCGGGGTTTTTTGGCTTGGGTCTTGTAGGAACCCGGCCTTGGTCAGCACGGAATGGGTTTCATAGCTCTGGAAGTAGCCGTGAGCACCGGTGCCGCGGGCGTGGACGATGCGCTCGGGAATGCGCTCATGGTCAAAGTGCGTGATCTTTTCACGCATGATGAAATCTTCCAGCAACGATGGCCCGCGGGCGCCGGCTTTCAACGTGTTCTGGTTGTCCGAGACTTTCACGCCCTGGTTGGTGCGCAGGGCCTGTTCAGTGGCGTCGGAGCGAAATTGTTCCAGGCTGTCGAGCTTGGCATTGGTGTTACCGCGGTCCGGGGTATCGGTCCCGGCCAGTGCGCTTTTGGTTGCGGCAGGTTTTTTAGTACTCATCAGACAAAACTCCTCGTTGCGATTCCCGCCGTAGCCAGGACTCTTGAGCAATACCCCAGGCACGGACCGGGGGCGTTTTCGAGTTGCCTAATTAGTGACTGATGACGTTTTGCGCCGTTCCTTTTTTCTAACCTTTGATCGCGTTATTGCCAAATGGAAGGTTGAATGCGGAATAAATGCTAATAACCTCTATACGGACAGGCTAAAATGCGCGCCCGGCTAACCGCTGACCCTTTTCCAACGCGCCCCACAAGGTTCGCTACGTGATCGAGTTTCAAAACGTCCACAAAACTTACCGCGTCGCCGGTAAGGATATTCCCGCCCTGCATCCGACCAGTCTGACGATTGAGAACGGTCAGGTCTTCGGTCTGATCGGCCATTCCGGTGCGGGAAAAAGTACCCTGCTGCGTCTGATCAATCGCCTGGAAGAGTCCAGTGGCGGCAAGATATTCGTCGACGGCGAAGAAGTCACCGCGCTCGACGCCAACAGCCTGCGACGTTTCCGTCAGCAAGTCGGGATGATTTTCCAGCACTTCAACTTGCTGGCGTCCAAGACCGTGGCCGACAACGTCGCGCTGCCACTGACCCTGGCCGGTGAACTGTCGCGCAGCGACATCGACCGGCGTGTGGCCGAATTGCTGAAGCGGGTCGGCCTGTCCGACCACGCCAAGAAGTACCCGGCGCAATTGTCCGGTGGCCAGAAGCAGCGCGTCGGCATCGCCCGCGCCCTGGCGACCAAGCCGAAAATCCTGCTGTGCGACGAAGCCACCAGCGCACTGGACCCGCAGACCACTGCGTCGGTCCTGCAATTGCTGGCCGAGATCAATCGCGAGCTGAAGCTCACCATCGTGTTGATTACCCACGAGATGGACGTGATCCGCCGGGTCTGCGACCAGGTCGCGGTGATGGACGCTGGCGTGATCGTCGAGCAAGGTTCGGTGGCCGAGGTGTTCCTGCATCCGAAGCACCCGACCACCAAGCGCTTCGTGCAAGAGGACGAGCAGATCGACGAAAGCGAACAGCGCGACGACTTCGCTCACGTTCCAGGCCGCATCGTGCGTCTGACCTTCCAGGGCGAAGCGACCTACGCGCCATTGCTGGGTACCGTCGCCCGGGAAACGGGTGTGGACTACAGCATCCTGGCCGGTCGTATCGACCGCATTAAAGACGTGCCCTACGGGCAGTTGACCCTGGCCGTGACCGGTGGCGACATGGAAGCGGCGTTCGCCCGTTTCACTGCGGCTGACGTCCACATGGAGGTGCTGCGCTGATGGAAGTCCTGACAAGTTTCTTCGTCAATATCGACTGGTTCGAAATCTGGCTGGCCACCGGCGATACCTTTCTGATGCTCTTCGGTTCGCTGTTGTTCACTGTTTTGCTCGGCCTGCCCCTGGGCGTGCTGTTGTTCCTCTGCAGCCCGCGTCAGTTGCTGGAAGCCAAAGGCGTTTACGCAATGCTGTCGCTGATGGTGAACATCCTGCGTTCGCTGCCGTTCATCATTCTGCTGATCGTGATGATTCCGTTCACGGTGTTGATCACCGGTACGTCCCTCGGTGTCGCCGGTGCGATTCCACCGCTGGTGGTGGGCGCTACGCCATTCTTCGCGCGACTGGTGGAAACCGCCCTGCGTGAAGTGGATCGCGGCATCATCGAGGCAACCCAGGCCATGGGCGCGACGACCCGGCAGATCATCACCAATGCCTTGCTGCCGGAAGCCCGCCCGGGCATCTTCGCGGCGATTACGGTGACAGCCATTACACTGGTGTCCTACACGGCGATGGCGGGTGTGGTCGGCGCGGGTGGTTTGGGCGACCTGGCAATCCGTTTCGGTTACCAGCGTTTCCAGCCTGATGTGATGGTCGTGACAGTGATGTTGCTGCTGGTGCTGGTCCAAGTGCTGCAAACCGTTGGCGACAAGTTGGTTGTGCACTTCTCCAGGAAGTAAAGAGTCCCGTAAATGACAAATGAGCCGGCCATTCGCTGGCAGGCGCCGAATTCAGGCGTCGCAAGCGAGTACCCACAAGGAGTTAGCTGAATGAAAAAATTACTCGTAGCGCTCGCAGCAGTTGCAGCGTTCTCTGCTCAGGCCAATGAAACCCTGACCGTCGCGGCCACCCCGGTCCCGCACGCAGAAATCCTCGAATTCGTGAAACCTGCCCTGGCCAAAGAAGGCGTGGACTTGAAGGTCAAAGTCTTCACCGACTACATCCAGCCGAACGTGCAGGTGGCCGAAAAACGTCTGGACGCCAACTTCTTCCAGCACCAGCCGTACCTCGATGAATTCAACAAGGCCAAGGGCACCAATCTGGTGGCCGTTGCCGGCGTGCACCTGGAACCGCTGGGCGCTTACTCCAGCAAGTACAAAGCACTGACCGAGCTGCCAGGCGGCGCCAACGTGGTGATCCCGAACGACGCCACCAACGGCGGCCGTGCGCTGTTGCTGCTGGCGAAGGCTGGCCTGATCAAGTTGAAGGATTCGAACAACATCCTCGCGACCGTCAAGGACATCACCGAGAATTCCAAGGACCTGAAATTCCGTGAACTGGAAGCCGCGACCATCCCGCGCGTGCTGACCCAGGTTGACCTGGCGCTGATCAACACCAACTACGCGCTGGAAGCCAAGCTTGACCCGTCCAAGGACGCGCTCGTCATCGAAGGCAACGACTCGCCTTACGTGAACATCCTCGTTGCCCGTCCAGACGACAAGGACAGCGAAGCGATGAAGAAGCTGATTGCTGCCCTGCACAGCCCGGAAGTGAAAGCCTTCATCCTCGAGAAGTACAAAGGCGCGGTATTGCCGGCGTTCTGATCTGACAGCAATAAAAAAACGGGGACGCATTGATTGCGTCCCCGTTTTTTTATGCCTGGAATACGGACCCTGTGGGAGCGGCGGTGCGACGATTCGACTTGCTCGCGAATGCGGTGTGTCATTCAGCATTTATGGCGGCTGATCCACCGCTTTCGCGAGCAAGTCGAATCGTCGCACCGCCGCTCCCACAATAGTTTTGTGTAGTTCACACTATTTGCGGGTAAGCATCACCGGCAACTGCGCCACCAATTTCACGTTGTTCAACGGCGCCCGAATGAACCCACGCTGCGTCCCGTCCGGCCCGATCACCGCCAGGTTGCCGCTGTGATCGACGGTGTAATTCGGCTTGCTGGTGTCCGCCGGAATGAACGGAATGCTCACCGCGTTGGCCAGTTTCTGAATGTCTTCAACCGACGAAGCCGTCAGGCCTTTGAACTGCGGATCGAAGTAGCCCAGGTACTGCTTGAGCTGCTGGGGCGTGTCGCGGTTCGGGTCGATGCTGACCAGAATGATCTGCAACTTGGCCACAGCCTCTGGCGGCAGTTCGCTCTTGATTTGGCGCAGCTGGGCGAGGGTGGTCGGGCAGATGTCCGGGCAGAAGGTGTAGCCGAAGAACAGCAGCGACCATTTGTCTTTCAGCTCGTTAACCGCCACTGGCTTGCCGTCCTGATCGGTCATTGTGACGGCCGGCAGGTTGCGGCTTTGCGGCAGCAGAATGATCCCGGCATCAATCAGAGCGGTCGGGTCGCCCTGGCCTTTGCCGGACAGCACTTTGTTGATGGTCAGGCCCAGGACCAGCGCGATCAGGGCAACGAGGATGAAGACGGTTTTCTGGGTTCGAGTCATAGGTTCAACAGTAAGTAGTGGTCTACGAGCAGCGCGATAAACAGTAGGAACAAGTAGTAAATAGAGTACTTGAAGGTGTTGATCGCCGCGTGCGGCCGAGTGCCACGGTACAGCACCACGGCCCATTGCAGAAACCTCGCGCCCAGTCCCAGCGCGCAAATCAGGTAGAGCATGCCGCTCATGTGGATCACGTACGGCATCAGGCTGACGGCCAGCAGCGCGAAGGTATAAAGCAGGATGTGGACCTTGGTGTAGTGCTCGCCATGGGTCACCGGCAGCATCGGGATGTCAGCCTTGGCGTATTCCTCTTTGCGGTGAATGGCCAGTGCCCAGAAGTGCGGCGGGGTCCAGGCGAAGATGATCAGCACCAGCAACAGTGGTTCGGCGCTGACGTGGCCGGTAGCGGCGGTCCAGCCGAGCAGTGGCGGGGCGGCGCCGGCCAGGCCTCCGATGACGATGTTTTGCGGCGTCGCGCGTTTCAGGAAACCGGTGTAGACCACCGCGTAGCCGAGCAGCGAGGCCAGGGTCAGCCACGCCGTCAGTGGATTGGTGAAAGCCAGCAGTATGGCTTGCCCAAGCACCGCCAATACCAAGGCAAACGTCAGCGCGGCCGCCGGCGACACCCGGCCTTCGGCCAGGGGACGTTTGTGCGTGCGGGCCATGACCGCATCGATGCGCCGGTCCACGACATGGTTGACCGCCGCCGCACCGCCGGCACACAAGGCGATCCCCAGATTGCCGAACACCAGCACCGTCCACGGTACTCCGGCGCGGGTCGCGAGGAACATGCCGACCAGCGAGGTGATGAGCATCAGCACCACCACTTTCGGCTTGGTCAGCTCCAGGTAGTCACGCCAGATCGCCTGACTGTGACGTGCGCCGATCAGAGTCGCCATGGCATCTCTCCTTTTATTGTTATGGGCCCGGCTGAGTGTTTGCGCGGGCTGAACCGCCAGCGCGCAGGGGGTTGCTGCTTGACCCGAACCAGACTGGTTCGCGCGTGATAATTGACCAGCACCATCGTCAGCAACAGTGCCGCGCCGCCCGCGTTGTGCGCGACGGCCACTGGCAGTGGCAGGTGAAACAGCACATTGCTGATGCCGAGGGTGATTTGTGCGGCGAGTGCAATCAGCACCAGCCCCGCCAGGCGCGTCATGCCGACCACCTTCAGTTGCCAGGCCAGCCCCAGCAACACCAGGGTCACCAGCAATGCGCCGATGCGGTGAGTCAGATGAATCGCGGTGCGGGCATCGCTGTCCAGTTGCCCGCCGAGGTAATTGGGGCCGATGTGTTGGGTCAGGTGAAAACCGTTGGCGAAGTCCGCGGGTGGCAGCCATTGCCCATGACAGGTCGGGAAGTCGATACAGGCCACCGCCGCGTAGTTGGAACTGACCCAGCCACCGAGGGCGATTTGCCCGATCACCAGCAGCAGCCCGGCCGTCGCCCAGTACTGCAAACGCCGCGGCACGGTCAGCGCTGGCAACACGCCGGACAATCGCAACGTCAGCAAAAACAGCAGGCTCAACGTCGCAAAACCACCGAGTAAATGCCCGGTGACCACTTGTGGCCAGAGCTTGAGCGTTACCGTCCACATGCCGAATGCCGCTTGGGCGATCACCACCGCCAGTAGGAACAACGGCAACTTCACCGGTTGCCCCGGATGACGACGATGAACCCAGGCGCGACCGGCCAGCACCGAGATCAGCAGCCCCAGCGTGCCGGCGAAGTAGCGGTGAACCATCTCGTTCCAGCCCTTATGGGCTTCGACGGGAGCGTCGGGAAAATGCAGTTCGGCATGGGCCAATTGAACTTCGCTTTTCGGCACACTGATAAAGCCATAGCAACCCGGCCAGTCCGGGCAACCGAGCCCGGCGTGGGTCAGGCGGGTGTAGGCGCCGAGCAACACCACAATCAGTGCCAGCATGGTGGCAAACAGCGCGAGGCGAAATCCAGGTTTGGCCATGACGATGCCCTTATCCGATGTTCGACAGTTTCAGCAGATGACGCAGGTCGTTGAGCAGATCCTTACCCTTCACCGTCGGGTCGTAGCGCAGCACCAGATTGCCGTGAGGGTCGATGATCCACAGCTGTGGCGCGGGCTTGTCCCCGGTGCCGGCGGTTTTGTTGAAGGTACTGAAGGTGGCGAGGTCCAGGGGATACCGTTGCAATTGAGGATACTCGCGCGTCAGCTTGGCGTCGTATTCACTGCTCAGCGGTTGTGCCGTGGCCAAGGCATGACTGGCGCGCCCGGCATCACGGCCAAGCCCGATCTGGATCTGCCGCGCCAGGTACGCCAGTTGTTGGCAGTCCACCGAGCAATCCTTGGGCGCAGTCACCAGTATCTGCCAACGATCCTCCTGCGCCTGCACGCCGAGGTCGGCGCGGGTCTGGCCGTTGCCGATCAGTTCGCCGTGATAGCTGCGACCGTCCGGCACCCAGAACTGCAATTTGTACATGCCGGTGGCGAGGATCATCGGACCGATCACCCCAAGCAGGATCAGCAGTAACTGCAAGCGACCTTTACGCCGACTCGCCGGCGTTTTCGCCTCAGACATGTTGGGTGGATTCATGGCCGCTCCCATGGTGTTTCTCCTTTGCGTTGTGCCAGCCGAGATAGAGATAAAGGCCAAACAGGGCGATCGACATGGCGAACCACTGCACGGCATAAGCCAGGTGTTTTTCCGGTCCCATGGCGACTACCGGCCAGTCAGCCTGGTAAGTCGCGGGACCGCTTTCTGCGCGTAATTCGTAGGTAAAACCTTCACGATCCAGCGCCTTCCACAGCTTCGCCGGTTCAACGGCTGTTACCAGCTGTGGCCAGGTCGTGGTGTTCGGGTCGGCGTGCAACTGGAAAGTGGCGCCGGGGGAGACGTAGACCCAGGCAACGAGACTCAAGGCCTGAGTCGGTGTGGTGAATTGCGGTGGGGTGCGGCGATCCGGCCACGGCAGCCAGCCGCGATTGATCAACAACCAGAGCCCGGTCGCCTGATCCTGAAACGGCTGCAGCAGTTCGACGCCAACCTTGCCGTCGCGCTGACGGTTATCCAGCAACAGGCTGTGGGCGGCATCGAACTGGCCGTGCAGGTGAACCCGGCGGAAGGCCGGATCTGCGATGTGTTGCAGCTCGGTGCTGGCCATCGGTTCGGCGGCACGGCGCTCGGTGTAGCTTTGCAGCAGCGCGCTTTTCTCTGCGCCCCGGCTCAATTGCCAGAACCCGAGTGACACCAGCATGGGCAGCAACAACGCGACCACCAGGGTCGGTACGATGCCCGGCCGAAAACGCTTCATGGCGTCGCCAGAAAGTCGCTAGTCGCGATAGCTATACTCAAGTGCATCGCCTTCCCCCCGGAGTCTCACCATGCTCAAAGCAGCCATCGTCCTGATGCTGATTGCCACGGTTGTCAGCCTGTTCAGCGGCCTGTTTTTTCTGGTCAAGGACGACAGCAGCTCGAACCGCCTCGTCATTGCCTTGAGTGTTCGTGTTGCGCTGGCCGCCATTACCGTCGGCTTGATTGCCTGGGGTTTTTTCAGCGGCCAGTTGGTCTCTACTGCGCCTTGGTAAAGCCTCAGAGCACGTAGACGAAAACGAACAGACCGATCCACACCACGTCCACGAAGTGCCAGTACCAGCTCGCCGCTTCAAACGCGAACTGGTGATCGGCGTCGAAGTGCCCGCGCATGATCCGCATCAACATCACAAACAGGATGATGGTGCCGATGGTCACGTGGGCGCCGTGGAAACCGGTGAGCATGAAGAAGGTCGCGCCGTAGATGCCCGAACCGAGCGTCAGGCCCAGTTCGTGGTAGGCATGCATGTATTCTTCGGCCTGAAAACCAAGGAACGCGCAGCCCAGCAGCACGGTGAGCGCCAGCCAGATTTTCAGCGCGCCGCGATGGCCCTTTTTCAAGGCGTGGTGGGCGATGGTCACGGTGATGCTGGAACTCACCAGCAAAACGGTATTGAGCAGCGGCAGGCCCCAGGGACTGATGACTTCCTTGGGCGGCGGGAAGAGTTGCGGGTCAGGGGTGTGCAGCAATGGCCACGCAAACTGGAAATTCGGCCAAAGCATATGAGCGATGCCTTTGACCCCTTCACCCCCGAGCGCCGGGCCGGAAATGTTACGCACATAAAACAGTGCGCCGAAGAAGGCGATGAAGAACATCACCTCCGAAAAGATGAACCAGCTCATGCCCCAGCGGAACGAGCGATCCATCTGTGCGCTGTACAACCCTTGGCGGCTTTCCTTGATCACCGTACCGAACCAGCCGAACAGCATGTAGGCCACCATCAGGCCGCCGACGAAAAAGATCAGCGGGCCGTGGGACTCCGGCCGCGCCGCTTTCAGGTCGTTGAACCAGGTGGCCAGGCCGAACACGGTGGTGAGCATGCCGGCGGTGGCAATGATCGGCCATTTGCTCTGGGCCGGTACGTAATAGTGTTCATGAGTTGCCATTTATTGTTCTCCTTATCGGGCACGCTCAGCCGCCAGTATTTACAGCCACCGGTGGATGTCGGGCGGTGATATCGAACAGCGTGTAAGACAGCGTCAGGTGCTTCACATCCTTGGGCATGTCACGGTCAACGATGAAACGTACCGGCATCTCGATCCGTTGACCGGGCTGCAGCACTTGCTGGGTAAAGCAGAAACATTCGGTCTTGTGGAAGTACGCCGCCGCGGCACTGGGCGCGATGCTCGGAACCGCCTGGGCGCTCATCGGGCGATCGGTTGGGTTGTGGGCGATGAAGATCATCTCGTTCACCGCGCCCGGGTTGGCCGTCAGCTCATCGCCCTTGGGGTAGAAGTCCCAGGACATGTCGGCGGCATTGGTCGACAGAAACTGCACGCGAACCTGCCGCGAGGTGTCGACCGTTTGCTCGCCCTCGTACTGCCCGCCGGTTTTGCCGTTGATGCCGAACGCCTTGCACATCACGTCGTAGATCGGCACCAGGGCAAACCCGAAGACAAACATCGCCACCACCACCAGCAGCAGGCGCGTGACCAGTTTCTTCAACGAAATAGAGTCAGCCATGATTTCCAACCTCTACGCATAACCCTGTGGGAGCGGGCTTGCTCGCGAAGCAGACGCTGCGGTCCGTCAGACAAACTGCGTTATCGTTCTTCGCGAGCAAGCCCGCTCCCACATAGGGTTGCGCGTTCATTTCACTTCCGGCGGCGTGGTGAAGGTGTGATACGGCGCCGGCGACGGGATGCTCCATTCCAGGCCTTCGGCCCCATCCCACGGTTTGGCCGGTGCTGGCGGGCCGCCGCGGATGGTCTTGATCACGATGAACAGGAAGAAGATCTGCGTGGCGCCGAACATGAACGCACCGATCGACGACACCATGTTGAAGTCGGCGAATTGCAGGTTGTAGTCGGGAATCCGCCGCGGCATGCCCGCCAGCCCCACGAAGTGCATCGGGAAGAACGCCATGTTCATGCCGATGAACGAGAGCCAGAAGTGCAGCTTGCCGAGGGTTTCGTCGTACATGTGGCCGGTCCATTTCGGCATCCAGTAGTAGGCCGAGGCGAAGATCCCGAAGATCGCCCCCGGCACCAGTACGTAGTGGAAGTGCGCGACCACAAAGTAGGTGTCCTGGTACTGGAAGTCCGCCGGGGCGATGGCCAGCATCAACCCGGAGAACCCGCCGATGGAAAACAGGATCACGAACGCCACCGCAAACAGCATCGGTGTCTCGAAGGTCAGCGAGCCTTGCCACATGGTGCTGGCCCAGTTGAACACCTTCACTCCGGTCGGCACCGCGATCAGCAGCGTGGCGTACATGAAGAACAACTCGCCCACCAACGGAATGCCGACCACGAACATGTGGTGCGCCCAGACGATGAACGACAGGAACGCGATACTCGCCGTCGCATAGACCATCGAGGTGTAGCCGAACAACGGCTTGCGTGAGAAGGCCGGAATGATCGAGCTGACGGCACCGAAGGCCGGCAGGATCATGATGTACACCTCGGGGTGACCGAAGAACCAGAACACGTGCTGGAACAACACCGGGTCACCGCCACCGGCGGCACTGAAGAAGCTGGTGCCGAAGTGGATGTCCATCAGCATCATCGTCACGCAGCCGGCCAGTACCGGCATCACCGCGATCAGCAGGAACGCGGTAATCAGCCAGGTCCAGACGAACAGCGGCATTTTCATCAGCGTCATGCCGGGGGCGCGCAGGTTGAGGATGGTGGCGATCACGTTGATCGCGCCCATGATCGAACTGATCCCCATCAAGTGGATGGCGAAGATGAAGAAGGTCACGCTTTCTGGTGCGTAGGTCGTCGACAGCGGGGCGTAGAACGTCCAGCCGAAGTTCGGTCCACCGCCGGGGGTGAACAGGGTCGATACCAGCAGGATGAACGCCGCCGGCAATAGCCAGAAGCTGAAGTTGTTCATCCGTGGCAGGGCCATGTCCGGCGCGCCGATCATCAACGGGATCATCCAGTTGGCGAGGCCGACGAAGGCTGGCATCACCGCACCGAAGACCATCACCAGACCGTGCATGGTGGTCATCTGGTTGAAGAATTCCGGTTGGACGATTTGCAGTCCTGGCTGGAACAACTCGGCACGAATCACCATCGCGAACGAGCCGCCGAGCAAGAACATGGAGAACGCGAACCACAGGTACAGCGTGCCGATATCCTTGTGGTTGGTGGTCAGCACCCAGCGCATCAGGCCTTTGGCGGGGCCGTGGGCGTGGGCGGTGCCGGTATGAACATGGTCATCGACGACAGCAGTCATGTCCTGTCTCCTGCAAACAGATGGGCTGGGCAGGCCGGGGCGCGATGCCCCGACTGGTTCCTTACGTGCGCAATAGACCGGGTCATTTGCTTTCCGCCTGTTTCAGCTCCAGCACTTCTTTAGGGGTGACCATGTCGCCCTTGTTGTTGCCCCAGGCGTTACGTTCGTAGGTCACGACCGCTGCGATATCGACTTCCGAGAGCTGCTTGCCGAACGCCGCCATGGCGGTGCCGGGCTTGCCGTGGAAGACAATGCTCAGGTGTCCTTCTTTCGGTCCGGTAGCGATTTTCGAGCCCTTGAGCGCCGGGAACATCGGCGGCAGGCCCTGACCTTCGGCCTGGTGACAGGCGACGCAGGTGGTGTGGTAGATCTTGTCGCCGCGCTCTTTAAGCTCGTCGAGGGTCCATTCCTTGCTGGTCAGCTCTTTGAGCTGCATGGCTTCAGCCTTGCGCTCGCCCAGCCATTTTTCGTAATCGGCCTTTTCCTTGACCTCGACCACGATGGGCATGAAGCCGTGGTCCTTGCCGCACAATTCGGCGCATTGACCGCGGTAGATGCCGGGCTTGTCGACGCGGGTCCAGGCTTCGTTGACGAATCCCGGAATCGCATCACGCTTGACCGCAAAGGCCGGCACCCACCAGGAATGGATGACGTCGGCGGAAGTCACCAGGAAGCGCACCTTGGCGCCGATCGGCAGCACCAAAGGCTTATCGACCTCAAGCAAGTAGTGTTCGCTCTTGGCTTCCTTGTTGTGGATCTGATCGGCGGGCGTGGTCAGGTTGCTGAAGAACTCAACGTCCTGGCCCAGGTATTTGTAGTGCCACTTCCACTGATAGCCGGTGACCTGGATATCGATATCCGGCTCACTGGCGTCGTACATCTTGATCAGGGTTGCGGTCGCGGGAACCGCCATGGCCACCAGGATCAGGAAGGGCACGATGGTCCAGAGAATTTCGACGGTGGTGCTTTCATGAAATTTCGCGGCCACCTGCCCGGTCGAGCGGCGGTGGAGAATCATCGACCAGAACATGGCGCCGAAGACGATGATGCCGATCACTACACAGATCCAGAAAATGGTCATGTGCAGGTCAAATACTGCGTGACTGATTTCAGTCGCTCCAGGCGCCATATTCACAGTCCAGGCCGCTTGTGCCTGACTGAAAATCGACCACAACAGGAGGCCCATCCAGACATGTGGATGTCGCATCATTGCGGGTTCCCCTTATCGTTCTTGTTATCCCGCCGGCTTTCACCTGCGGCAAGGGAGCGGCTTTTTCAGACTACGAACTTGAATCGCCGAGCCTTGCTGCGTGTGCAGTCGGGCGTCATCAGCTAACTCCATTCCCACCCGAGTATAGACAGCGACTGCCACCTCGCAATGTGAGGGCGTAAATCATCTGAAACAGCTGGGACTTGCGTTCCAGGGCACGAATGGAGAAGGATGCAGACGAGTGGTGGCAAACCGATATAACTTTGATGTCTCAAGGATGAAATAATTATGACAAATGCGTCTTAGCATTTTTCGTATGCCAGCTAAGTTATGTCTTCCCTATTTCATTGCCTTTGTTTCCTGGAGTTTTCATGAACACCGCCGCATTGCGCGAGCAGATCCAAAAAGCCCAACAACACGAAGCCGAAACCGGCCAGCTGACTCGTCAGCTGGAAACCCAACTGCCACACCTTCACTCCGCCATCCAATTGCCGGATGTCGACGCCAACGGCGTGATGACGCGTTTTGTGGCCGCGTATATAGAGCAAGTGCCGGACCTGCTGGACGCAGCCAATGAAGTCGCCAGGGAAGCGGGTATCGAATCACAGATCAAACCGGTGCTGAAAATCGCCGAGCAGTTCTTCCTCCAGCCGCCAGCGATCATGGCCGGTCATGTTGGTCTGGACAGCCTGCTGGACGAAGCCTATCTGGCGCATCGCCTGGTCGAAGAGGTCAATGACCTGTACATCAAGCATTTTGGCCAGCCACTGATCCCCTTGGACATGACTGTTGCCAACCTGATTGCCCACCAACTGATCGGCGAGGAGTTTGCCAATCAACTGGATGAGGCGGTGCATCACGCTGTGGACGAGATGCTCAATGAAGACAGTTTCGCGCTGGAGTCCGTCGAGGCCTACCGCGAGAAGCTCAACAGCCCGGACACCGGCGCTGCATGGAAGCGCTGGCCGTGTCTGTCGCGCCAGCTGGGCGTAGGGCTGGAGTTGGATCAGCCGGCGGCTTGATTTTACGGTAGGAACCGAATCCCTGTGGGAGCGGCGGTGCGACGATTCGACTTGCTCGCGAAGGCGGTCGATCATTCAACATTGATGTTGACTGACGCACCGCTTTCGCGAGCAAGTCGAATCGTCGCACCGCCGCTCCCACATTGTTTATGTTTATGTCGTAGAGCCCACTCCGGAGGTGGTTCGTAAGCGCCCTTCCAGCCTGCGCTTCAACCCCCGCGCTTCAATCAACAGTTTTGATCCCTTGGCCGCATTGGCCCGGCCCCATTCCTCCAGCAATTCCAGACACGAGTGATCGATGTAGCTCAGGTTATTGAGCGGCACATGCACCGTCGCGCCTGCCGGAATGGTCCCCAGCACTTGGGTCAGCGCCGGCACTTTGAGAAAGGTCGCTGCACCTATCAATCGCAGTTCCATTTCGCCGTCCTTGGGCAGATCGATCAGGCTGATTTTCAGCCGCGAAGCCTTCCAGGCCAGCTTGGCCAGGGTCAGGCCGAAGCCGATCAGCACGCCAGTCAGCAGGTCGGTGAAGATGATTGCCAGAGCGGTCGCCGCGTAGGTGAACATCGGCATCCGCCCATAACGACCCAGACCGCGGAAGGCCTTGAGGTCGACCAGTTTGAAACCGGTGTAAACCAGAACGCCCGCCAGGCTCGCCACCGGAATGCTTTGCAGCACGCTGGACAGCAGCAACACGAAAGCCAGCAGCCACAGGCCATGGAAGATCGCCGACAGTCGCGTGGTGGCGCCGGCCTGGACGTTGGCCGAACTGCGCACGATCACGCCGGTCATCGGTAGCGCGCCGAGTAAACCGCAAAGCATGTTGCCTACGCCTTGAGCCGACAATTCCCGGTCGAAGTCGGAACGCTGGCCGTTGTGCATACGGTCCACCGCGGCGGCGGAGAGCAGGGTTTCGGCGCTGGCGATGAAGGCCAAGGCAAACGCGGCGATCAGCAAGGTCGGGTCAGCCAGATTGAGCAGATCCGCAGGTTTCAACCAGTCGATGGCTTCTGCCAGGTTGGCCGGGACTTCCACTCGTTTGACCTGCAAGGCGAGCACCAGACTGGCGACAGTCGCCAGGCCTACACCAAGCAGTGCGCCGGGAATGAAGCGCAGGGAATGAGGGCGGAATTTCTCCCACAACCACATCACCGCAATCGTCGACAGCCCGAGCAACCCGGCTTGCCAACCGAAGGAGGGCAAGGCCTGGACGACCGCGGCCGGGAAGGCGGCCAGGTTATCTAGCCCGGAAGGCTTGGGCACGGCGTCGAGCATCACATGCACCTGTGACAACACGATCAGTACACCAATCCCGGCGAGCATGCCGTAGACCACCGCCGGCGCCGTGACCCGAAACCAGCAGCCCAGTTTCAAGCGTCCGGCCACCAGTTGCAGAAAACCGGCCAGCAGCAGGATTGGCCCGAGCATGGCGATACCGTGCTGGCGCACCAGTTCGAACACCAGAACCGCCAAACCGGCCGCCGGGCCGCTGACTTGCAGTGGTGAACCGGCAATCCAGCCCACCACCAGGCCACCGATGATCCCGGTGATCAAGCCTTTGGACGGCGGCAGCCCCGAGGCAATGGCGATACCCATGCACAAGGGCAGGGCGACGAGAAACACAACCACGGACGCCAGCAGCTCCCGTGGCAGTACAGCTTTAAGTTGAGCAGCACGCATGGTGACTCTCCCGAAGTTTTCTTCAGGCGTGGCAAAGCCAGGCTGCCTGATCGGCAGCCTCGGCTAAACCACACAATGATCGGGTGTCCTGTCTCGCAAATACTGTTCATTTTTGACGGCGCCTGTTGCCGTCATGCTGCGTTGCCGCTCCTCGCCATAGCGGGCTATGACTCGTCACGGCGCCTTGCCTGACGACAACAGTCACTCGTCAAAAAAGAACGTATTTGTGAGACAGGACACTAGGATTTAGAAGCGCGCTTTAGGCGTCGCCACCGGAATCGGATGGCTGCCGTCGAGCGGCAGGAAACAACCCTTGTCCGCGTCGTAAGCCCTGATTTCGCTGGTTTCGATGTTGTAGATCCAACCATGGATAAACAGCTGACCATTAGCCATGCGCGAAGCGACCGACGGGTGCGTGCGCAAATGTTGCAGCTGGGCGATCACATTCTCCTCGGTGAGGACGTGCATGCTTTCGTTTTCGTCAGCGCAATGGCAGTTGTCCTGGACCATGGTTTTTGCCACTTCGGCATGACGCAACCAGGCTTTGACCGTCGGCATTTTTTCCAGGCTTTGCGGGTTGAGCACTGCGCGCATCGCGCCACAGTCGGAGTGCCCGCAGATGATGATGTGTTGCACGCCGAGGGCCAGTACCGCGTATTCGATTGCCGTGGAAACACCGCCGTTCATTTGCCCATAAGGCGGCACAACGTTGCCGACGTTACGGGTCACGAACAGGTCGCCAGGGGAGCTTTGGGTGATCAGCTCAGGAACGATGCGCGAATCGGCGCAGGCGATGAACATCGCTCTGGGGCTCTGGGCCGTGGCGAGTTTTTTGAAGAGTTCTTCCTGCTGTGGAAAAACTTCGTGATGAAAATGCAAAAAGCCATCAACGATATGCTGCAGCGCTGCATCGGCGGTTTCCGCCTCCGGTTGGGCTGAAGCCGACGCAGCCAACGGCTGTTTATCCTTGTCACTCATGATTCATCCTCTTTGGCGGAGTCAGGGAATTTTCCCGTTTTGTCCGGTGTGAAGCCAGTGGCTGTTTAAAAAACATCCAGGTCGAGAATCTCGCCCCGTCAGTCACTCGATGAACAAGGTAGCGGCCGAAACTTAACTCAAACTGAATAAAATGCTCTAGAACGTGTGTTCCAGGTCACAAAAAACGTGACCGGCGTAGTGGCAAAGTGAATTTCACACTACTCAATCATAGGCCAATTGTCCTCAAATCAACGACATCTGGCGACCCGGCGGACAGAAGGCTTCGCAGTCCAGATTGAAACCTTCCCGACGATTGAGCCCCAGACGTTTGATGGTTTTGGCAAAGCGTTGCGCCAGCAGATCGGCAATCGGTCCTTCGCCACGCATCCTGGCACCGAAGCGACTGTCGTAGAGCTCGCCACCACGGCTCTGACGAATCAGGCTCAACACATGAGCGGCACGCAGAGGATAGTGGGCCGCCAGCCATTCTTCGAACAGCGGCGCAACTTCCAGCGGCAGGCGCAGCATCATGTAGGCCGCACTTTGCGCCCCTGCGGCATGAGCTTCGGTGAGCAGGCTTTCGAGTTCACTGTCGTTGATCATCGGAATCATCGGCGAGCACAGAACGCCCACCGGAATTCCCGCTTCATGCATCACGCGGATCGCCCGCAACCGAGCCTTGGGTGCAGCGGCGCGCGGTTCGAGGATGCGTTTGAGCTCGTCGTCCAGGGTAGTGAGGCTGATCATCACCGCCACCAGCCTTTGCTCGGCGAGTTCGCCCAGCAGGTCCAGATCCCGCAGAATCAGCGAGCCCTTGGTAATGATGGTCACTGGATGGCGATAGCGCAGCAGCACTTCGAGGGTTTTGCGGGTGATTTTGTGTTCGCGTTCAATCGGCTGATAAGGGTCCGTATTGGAGCCCAGATTGATCGGCGCACATTGATAGCCGCGCTTGGACAGTTGTTCTTCCAGCACATCGGCGGCGTTGGTCTTGGCGATCAGTTTGGTTTCGAAGTCCAGCCCTGGTGACATGTCCCAATAAGCGTGGCTGGGCCGCGCGTAGCAATAGATGCAACCGTGCTCGCAGCCGCGATAGGGATTGATCGAACGATCGAAGGGCAAGTCCGGCGAGTTGTTGCGAGTGATGATGGTTTTTGCCGTTTCGATACGCACCTCGGTGCCTTGGGTGATCGGCGCTTCCTGATACCAGCCGTCATCCTCGGCCACCGAGCGATTCGGCGCGAAGCGGTTGTGCGGGTTGGTCGCGGTGCCGCGGCCGCGCGGGGGAAGAGGGGTGGACATGAGAACGCCTCTGTACTGTTTTTATATACAGTATAGAGGCGTTATTCATCTGGCTAGTGCCGCCGGGCAGTCAGTTTTTCTGGGTAACTTGCCCCAGATCGTCGGCCGACGTGGTCTTCATATCATTCGTGCGCAGGTCTGCTACGTCGCTCGCCTTGACCGGCTCACCCTTGTTGCCCCAGCTGCTGCGGATGAAACTGACCACATCCGCCACTTCCTGATCCGACAACCGCCAGGCGAACCCGGGCATGGTAAAGGTCGAAGGCGCCGTGTGAGTCGCCGGCAGCGTACCGCCCTTGAGCACGATGTGAATCAGCGACGTCGGATCCTGCGACTGCAACACCGGGTTGCCTGCCAGCGCCGGGAACACTTTGGTGTAGCCATGGCCATCGGTACGGTGACAGGCCGCGCAGTTGTCGATGTACACCGAAGCGCCAGGCTTGCTGTCGTCCCCGTTCCACAGCGCCTGTGCGACCTGTTTGTCGTACTGGTGCGGCTGATCATTGGGATCATTCGCCGGCAAGGACTTGAGGTAACGGGCAATCGCGGTCAGATCGTTGTCGGTCATGTATTGCATGCTGTGCGTCACCACATCACTCATGCCACCAAACACCGCGCTGCGATCGCTGCGACCGGTCTTGAGGAACTGCACCAGTTGTTCTTCGCTCCAGCTGCCGAGGCCGTCTTTGTGATCGCTGCGCAGACTTTTCGCAATCCAGCCTTCCAATGGCGCACTGCCTGACAGAAATGCGCTGCCTTCACCTGCATTCAGAGCTTTTTCCTGCATGGTCAGGGCACGTGGCGTATGGCATGCGCCGCAATGTCCGAGGCCCTCCACCAGATAAGCCCCACGACTGACCACCGCTTCTTCGCCGGGTGCCGCTTTGTCGTCCGCCACGGCCGGGGCAAACATCCAGCGCCAGCCCGCAAGCGGCCAGCGCATGCTCAAAGGCCAAGGGATGTCGCTGGCCTTGTTCTCCTGAGCGACAGGCGCCACGCCGTGCATGAAGTAGGCGTGCAAGGCTTTCATGTCGGGTTCGTTGACGCTGGAGTAGGACGGATAGGGCATCGCCGGGTACAAGGTACTACCGTTTTTGGCGACACCATGGCGGACGGCTTTGTCGAAATCCTCAAAGCTGTAGTCACCCAAGCCGGTTTTATCCGGCGTGATATTGGTGGAGTAGATCGTCCCGATCGGTGTTTCCATCGGCAGACCACCGGCGAACGGCTTGCCGTCCTTGGCGGTATGGCAAGCCACGCAGTCACCCGCGCGGGCAAGGTACTCGCCTTGTTTGATCAGGTTTTGATCAATTTCTGCGGCGTTGACCGAGCCACAGCCGAGCAACGTCAGGGTCGCGATAACAAGTGCTTTCATGGTCATCGCTCCTTAAGCCTGAACCAGCGGGCCGGGGTTTTTCAGGTACTGCTCGCGGATTGCCCGGGCCGACCAGTAGGTCAACGCTGCCAACAGGCCGGTAGGGTTGTAGCCCAGGCCTTGTGGGAAAGCTGACGCTCCGGGGACGAAAACGTTGTGCACGTCCCAGCTCTGCAAGTAACGGTTCAAGGCGCTGGTTTTCGGATTGGTACCCATGATCGCGCCACCGTTGAGGTGGGTGGTCTGGTAAGACGCGGTGTTGAAGTGATCACCAACTTTCTTGCCCAGTACAGCGATGGCCTTGGGGCTCATCGCTTCGGCGATCTTGCCCATTTTCTCGACCATGAAGCGGTTCATCTTGATGTCGTTTTCCTGCCAGTCGAAGGTCATCCGCAACAGCGGCAAGCCGTAGGCATCGCGGTACACCGGGTCCAGATCGAGGTAGTTGCCGCGGTAGGATTGATGCGCGCCGTGGGCATCCATCGACACTTGATGGGTGTAGTAATCGGCGGTGGCACGTTTCCAGGCACTGCCCCAGGCCGGGGTGCCCGGCGGGTTGGATGTGCCAGCGATCGGTCGGCTGCCTGCCTGGTTGACCCACATCGGCGAGCCGCCGACGAAACCATGGGGCCCGTGATCGAAGTTGTCGGCGTTGAAGTCGTCCACCGCCACGCCGTTACCGCCGGCACCAATAAAGTTATTGGTGTGGGTGTCTTTGTCGAAGTAGGCCTTGATGGTGGCCATGTTCTGGTAGGCGAAGTTCTTGCCGACAACGCCTTCGCCGCTGATTGGGTCGTACGGCTTGCCGATACCCGAAAGCAACATCAGCCGCACATTGTGGAACTGGAAGGCACCGAGGATCACCAGGTCTGCCGGCTGCTCGATTTCCCGGCCCTGGCCGTCTATGTAGGTCACACCTGTCGCCTTGCTCTTGGTGCTGTCGAGATTGACCCGCAGTACGTGGGAGTTGGGCCGCAGCTCGAAATTGGGCAGCGGTTTGAGCGCCGGCAGAATGTTTACGTTCGGCGATGCCTTGGAATACATGTAGCAGACATAGCCGCTGCAAAAACCGCAGAAGTTGCACGGGCCGATCTGTGCGCCGTAGGGGTTGGTGTAGGGGCCTGACGTATTGGCAGAGGGCAGGTTGTAGGGTTTGTAACCCACTGCGGTGGCCGCTTTCTGAAACAGCTGTGCGGAAACAGTGTTCTTCTGCGATTCCAACGGGAAATGATTCGAACGATCCGGCGCGTACGGGTTGCCGCCTTTGCCTTCGCCGACCAACTGACCCTTCACCGTCCATGCCTGGCCCGACGTACCGAAGATCTTCTCGGCGTAATCGAAAAACGGTTCCAGCTCTTCATAGCTGACGCCGAAGTCCTGGATGGTCATGTCCTTGGGGATGAAGCTTTTGCCGTAGCGTTCTTCGTAGTGGCTGCGCATGCGCAACTCGATCGGGTCGACCCGAAAGTGCACGCCGGACCAGTGCAAACCGGCGCCGCCGACACCATTACCGGGCAGGAAGGCGCCCAATTGGCGGTTCGGCAGCGCGATGTCATTCACGCTATGGCGAATGGTCACGGTCTCTTTGGAAATGTCCTGGAAGAGTTTTTTACGCACGCTGTAGGTGAGTTCGTCGATCACCTGTGGATAGTTGCCATCGGGGTAAGTGTCCTGCATCGGCCCGCGCTCCAGCGCAAGCACATTCAGGCCGGCTTCTGTCAGCTCCTTGGCCATGATCGCGCCCGTCCAGCCAAAACCGACGATCACTGCGTCGACCTTCTTCATTACCGTTGCCATGCTTACGCCCTCTCGCCGCGAATCGAAACTGCCGGGAAGGGGTATTGCTCGTTGCGTGCCACCCAATCCATGAAATCGGCGCGGGCGCCGGGGAAGCCGATCATGGTCCAGCCGACCATGCCTTTATTGCCGCCGTGAATCGGGTCGCAGAAGAACCCTTCTTTGGTGTTTTGCAGCAGCAGGTTGAAGAAAATCTTCGCTGGAACACTGTCGAACTGAGGTTTTCCGGCCTCGAGTTGCTTGAGCAAATCGTCTCGGGTAGCGCTGTCTTGCTCAGCAAATACTTTACCGTTGAACGTTTTCGACCAAGCATCCGTCGCGGCGATGCCCAGGCGATAAATCTCTTTGGGCACCAGTTTGCTCTGCCAGCCCATTTCCGGCGCAGCGTCTGCGTTGAATGGTCCCTGCATGAACCACAGCGCGCCGGCCGCGTAAGGCGTGTTCATCTGGCGGTCGATGTATTCGGGCACACCGGCTTCCAGGGCGCCTGGCCCTTGGGCATCGCTCGGAATCAGCTGGGCGACAGCGGCCTTGATGAACGTCCATTCTTCGGCGGTGAAGTAGCTTGGTTCATAGGTGCTGGTGCTGACCGACGCTTTGCCGGAACTGGCCGGGGCTGCTTCGGGCGAGGCCATCAGGACCGTGCTGCCCAGACCGGTGCTGGCAACGGTGACCACCGGGATCAAGGTCAGGGATTTGCGCAAAAACTCACGCCGCGGGTTGTCTCGATCTTGATCGGACATAGGAGGGCACCTCATCAGGCATTAGCGGTTTTTCAGCCGTCTCGCAGGACGACTTTTCGTTTTGACACCGATGCAGAACGCCAGCAAACGGGGAGCAATAGGGCGCATCGGTAATATGGGGTAACAAATGGTAGCAGGCTAAGCATCAAGATGAACCGATTCAGCTAAAAAACCTCGGTTTTGCGACGAAAGCGATTGGCTGATTCACGATTCTTTGACAGATGGCTCACAGTCCTTTGACCGCTCGGGGGTGAAGCTGGGCGTCATCTTCCCGACTCTCCTGAACGGTCATCCGAGCATGTCTCTATCGCGTTGTATCCCAGCGATCTGCCTGTCGCTGGCCGCACTTTTGAACCTGACGCTGGCCCTTGCCGACGACAGTGCGTTGCCCCGACCTGCGGAGTGGGCTCAATCGGTCGAGGTGCAATACAACCTCTTCAAAATGTCCCCGACGCTCTATCGCAGTGCATTGCCCGACAGAGGCGCCGTGCCGTTACTGGAAAAACTCAAGGTCGGGACCGTTATCAATTTCCTGCCCGAGTCGGATTCAAGCTGGTTGTCGACGCCAGGTATCGCACAGGTACAGCTGCCCTATCGCACCAACCATGTGGATGATGCGGATGTACTCAAAGCCCTTCGCGCGATCCAGACTGCCGAAGCCAAGGGACCGGTGCTGATGCACTGCAAGCATGGTTCGGACCGCACGGGCCTGATGGCGGCCATGTACCGGGTCGTGGTGCAGGGCTGGAGCAAGGAAGACGCCCTGAACGAAATGACCCAGGGCGGCTTCGGTGACAGCACTCATTTCAAAGACGGCGTCCGTTACATGATGCAGGCCGATGTCGACAAGCTTCGCACCGCGCTGGCCAACGGCGATTGCAGCACGAGCCCGTTCGCCAGTTGTTCGATGAAGAGCTGGTTCAAATCGGCCCACGTCGAGTAAAGCGTTGCGTCAGCCGGCAACGGTCTCTGACGAAAGCACGAGCAGATCTTCGGCGATCGGCCGTTCAAGAAACGCTTCCAGGGCGGTCAGCAAGGAGCGCGAATCGCCCGGAGAAAAAAACGCCTCGCGAAAGGCTCGCCCTGTTTGCGCATTGAAGACCCAATCCTGACGGAATCGCTTGAAGGCTTCGATGGCCAGTACGCCTGACCACGTGTAGGCGTAAACGGAGGCTGCGTAACCGGTCACCATGTAGTCAAAGCTGTTTGCGAACCGACAATAAGACGGCAGTTGCACGTGGGGAACCTCCCGCTGAATGTCTTCGAATACTTGCTGGGTGCTACGACCATCGCCTTGGCTGAGGTGCACTTCGAAATCGAACATTGCACCGGTCAGCATGAGTGCGGCTTGTCGGCTGACCTGGGTTTCGAGGGCTGCCAGTGCCGCGTCTACCCGCGCCTCGGTCAAGCGTTCACCGCTTTGGTGGTGGGCACCCAGCCATAATAGAAACTCCCGTGACAGGCACCACTGCTCGAATACTTGCCCTGCGAACTCCACCGTATCGCGCCCCAGTTGGGAAATGCCGGAAAGGTTGTGATGCGGCGAACTCGTCAGCACGTGTTGCAGACAATGACCGAGTTCATGAAAAAGCATCCGCAGATCCTTGTGCTCAAGCAGGCACGGATGGCCGTCGACCCCAGGCGTGAAGTTGCAGTGAAGATCGGCAATCGGTAGCGCTAAGCGGCCTTCGGCGTTTATTCGTCGGTTTCGCAGCGTGCCGGTCCAGGCGTAATCAGGAGCTTCTTTGCGGTGGAACGGGTCAAGATAAATATGCCCGATGGTCTGACCATGCTCGCTGATCTCAAACAGGCGCACGTCGTTATGCCAGCGACTGAATTCAGCCTGCTCGAGGATCCGGATGCCGAACAGCCGTTCGCAGAACAGGCAGAGTCGTCGCAAGGTGCCGTCCAGGGGGAAATAGTCGCGCAGATTCTTCAGGGCTTCAGGGAAACGATGGTGGCGCAGTTGTTCAGCGAGAAATTCGTGGTCCCAGGCGTGTACTTCAGAGATGTCCCGTTCGAGCGCAAACTCTTGCAGCTCCTTTGAATCCCGTGCAAGGCGCGGTGTGTTCAATGTCACTTGCCGCCGCAGGAAACTACGGACTTGATCGGTGGACTCGGCCGCTGCGGTGGCCAGACGCAGTTGCGCGAAATTATCGAAACCTAGTAGTTCGGCTTTCTGGTGGCGCAGCGAAAGCAGCAACGTCAGTACAGGATCATTATCGAACTCGTCGGCATGCGGGCCTTGATCGGACGCGCGCGTGGAGTACGCCACGAAATATTCTTCTCGCAATGCCCGATTTTCGGCGTACCTCATGATTTGCTGGTAGGTGTTTTCATCCAGAGGAATCAGCCAGCCTTCATGTCCTGCTTCTTTGGCCAGGTGTCTCAGACGATTTTTTACGGTGGGGTATAAACCTTCCAGTACCGCAACGTCATCGACGTGTTTGGTCCATGCTGCGTTGGCGCTTTTCAGATGGATGAGAAACAGCTCTTCGAGCCGATTGATGTCGAGGTTCAACCGGGCCAGCTTTTCCCGTTGCATCAGGGGCAAGTCGATTCCCGACAATTGAAATTTGCGCAGAATCTTGGCCAGCGCGGCCTTGCGCGGTTCATCGAAGTTGAGGGCGATCGAACT
Organism: Pseudomonas sp. F01002; assembly: GCF_004402115.1. Classification (NCBI taxonomy): domain Bacteria; kingdom Pseudomonadati; phylum Pseudomonadota; class Gammaproteobacteria; order Pseudomonadales; family Pseudomonadaceae; genus Pseudomonas; species Pseudomonas sp. F01002. The sequence continues at coordinate 744,343 of NZ_SOPU01000018.1, forward strand.
GTTCGCCAACCGCTGGTATGCATCAAACAACGGCCGATTGCTCATTCTTTCGGATCGGTACTGCGCCCCAGCGTCGCTGCACGCAGCAGCTGCCGTGCTCCAGGCGGTATCGTTGTGTTTCGCCATCGACAGGATCTGGATGATGCTCAAAGCTTCACCCAGGCGCGCATCGATCTCATCGATGGCCAGAACCAGGTCATCCCAATTGGGGAATACGGATTGGCTGGTGATGGTTTCGGCAATGACCTGCCGGTTGTCGGTAATGATGGCTGTGATTGCCGGCACGAGGTGCTCGGTGCGGACCTCCGACCAGGGCGGCAGGTCCCAGGCCTGCAAAAGCGGATTGGTGTCGGGCATGGCGGCTTCCTTGGATGGCGACTGATTTCGGTCAGCCTATAAAGGAAGCGCAGGGGAAAGGTGGTAGATAGTTACCACCCCCACACCGCAAGGTGTGGAGGTGGCGGTGACTCAGTGTTGCTCGTCAGGCTTTTTCTTCAGCTTCGGGTTTGGGAAAAACTGCACGGCCTGAACCTTGGCGTCCGGCACCTTCAGTGCCGAGGTATTGACCCGCGTGCCCAATTCCTTGGGCACCGACAGGCCTTGTTCATTCAACGTGTCCGAATAACCGCAGGCCACGCACTCACGATGTGGGACTTCGTCTTCGTTCCACATCATCAACTTGTCCGGCTCGCTGCACGCCGGGCAGACCGCCCCGGCGATAAAGCGTCTTTTGGTAATCACAGGGCCCTCACTCATGCTGCCGCGACCTCACTCAGGCCGCTGTGGCGCAAGAGTGCGTCAATCGACGGCGGGCGTCCGCGGAAGTCGACGAACAGCACCATCGGTTCCTGGGAACCACCGCGCGCCAGGATCGCTTCGCGGAAGGCGCGACCGGTGTCGGCGTTGAGCACGCCGTCTTCTTCGAACTTCGAGAAGGCATCGGCCGACAGCACTTCAGCCCATTTGTAGCTGTAGTAACCCGCCGCGTAACCGCCGGCGAAGATGTGGGCGAAGCTGTTAGGGAAACGGTTGTAGGCCGGTGGACGCATGACCGAGACCTCGTCACGCACACCTTCAAGTACCTGCGCCACGCTACGGCCGTCACCGTGGGTGGCGTGCAGGTCGAAGTCGAACAGCGAGAACTCCAGCTGACGAACCATCATCAGGCCGGACTGGAAGTTCTTCGCGGCGAGCATTTTTTCCAGCAGGTCCTGAGGCAGCGGTTCGCCGGTTTCGTAGTGACCGGAGATCAGCGCCAGACCTTCCGGCTCCCAGCACCAGTTCTCCATGAACTGGCTTGGCAGCTCGACCGCATCCCAGGCCACGCCGTTGATGCCGGATACGCCGGCGTGTTCAACGCGGGTCAACAGGTGATGCAGGCCGTGACCGAACTCGTGGAACAGGGTGGTCACTTCATCGTGGGTCAGCAGCGCTGGTTTGCCGCTGTCGGCCGGGGTGAAGTTGCACACCAGGTTCGCCACCGGGCTCTGCAATACGCCGCTGATCGTGCGGCGACGGTCGCGGGCGCCGTCCATCCAGGCCCCGCCACGCTTGTTGGCGCGGGCGTAGAGGTCGAAGAAGAAGCGGCCGACGTGCTGGCCGTTTTCCTTGATTTCAAACAGGCGAACATCCGGGTGCCAGGTGTCGAAGCCTTTCAGTTCGGCGATTTCGATGCCATACAGACGCTGGACGATAGCAAACAGACCGCCCAGCACTTTGTCGATCGGGAAGTAAGCGCGAAGGGCTTCCTGGGCAACGCTGTAGCGCTGTTCGCGAAGTTTTTCACCATAGAAACCGCTGTCCCAGCTTTGCAGGTCCGGGCAGCCTTGTTCGGCGGCGTACGCCTTGAGCTGTTCCAGATCCAGGGCGGCGAACGGCTTGCTGCGCTTGGCCAGATCGCGCAGGAAACTCAGCACTTGATCGCTCGATTCAGCCATTTTGGTGGCCAGGCTCAGCTCCGAGAAGCTGGTGAAGCCCAAAAGTTTTGCAAGCTCCTGACGCAGGTCGAGGATTTCTTCCATGACCGGGCCGTTATCGTTCTGACCGGCATTCGGGCCTTGGTCCGACGCACGGGTGCAGTAGGCGGCGTAGACTTCTTCGCGCAGGGCGCGGTCGTGGGCGTAGGTCATCACCGCGTAGTAGCTCGGGAATTCGAGGGTGATCAGGAAGCCTTCCAGACCTTTGGCCTGTGCAGCCGCGGCCATTTGCGCCTTGGCCGAATCGGTCAGGCCGGCGAGGGCAGCTTCATCGGTGACGTGCTTGGTCCAGGCCTGAGTGGCGTCGAGCAACTGGTTGGAGAAGCGGCTGCCCAGCTCCGACAATTTGCTCTGCACTTCGGCGTAACGCTTTTGTTCAGGCGCAGGCAAGTCGATACCCGACAAACGGAAGTCACGCAGGGAGTGTTCCAGGATAGTTTTCTGCGCCACCTCGAAACCGACAGCTTCGGGACTGTTAGCCAACGCTTCGAACGCCTCGAACAACTCGCGGTTCTGGCCCAATTCGGTGGAGTAGGCGCTCAAGGCCGGCAAGCAGGACTCGTAGGCTTCGCGCAATTCGGCGCTGTTGCACACGGCATTCAGGTGGCTGACCGGGCTCCAGGCGGCGCCCAGTCGATCATTCAGTTCGTCCATCGCCAGCACCAGGCCGGTCCAGGTCGGTTGTTTGCCCTGGGTTTTGAGGATCTCGATAATGGCGGCGCGGTTGTCAGCCAGGATCTGTTCGATGGCAGGTTGCACGTGTTCGGCACGGATCGCCGAGAACGGCGGCAGGTCGTAGGACTGCAAAAGAGGGTTGTTCACGCTCACGGTTGGCACCTTGGCTGGAAGAAACATTGCGCCATCTTAATTACAATCGACGCTCACCGCAGCTATCAGCAAAAGAGAGAGAGCCTATCGTGACCCTTCGCAAGTATCAGAACCACACGCCGCTACTCGGCAAAGGCGCCTTTGTCGACGGTTCGGCGGTGGTGATCGGCGACGTTGAAATGGGCGAAGACAGCTCGGTCTGGCCGCTGACGGTGATTCGTGGCGACATGCACCGCATTCGTATCGGCGCGCGCACCAGCGTGCAGGACGGCTGTGTGCTGCACATCACCCATGCCGGGCCGTTCAATCCCGATGGCTTTGCGTTGCTGATTGGCGACGATGTGACCATCGCGCATAAAGTCATGCTCCACGGCTGCACCGTGGGCAGTCGGATTCTGATCGGCATGGGCAGCATCGTCATGGACGGCGCAGTGGTCGAGGACGATGTGATCATCGGTGCCGGCAGTCTGGTGCCCCCGGGCAAACGCCTGGAAAGCGGCTTCCTTTATGTGGGCAGCCCGGTGAAACAGATCCGGCCGCTGACTGACAAGGAAAAAGCCTTTTTCACCTACAGCGCGGCGAATTACGTGAAGCTCAAGAATTTGCATCTGGCCGAAGGCTACGACCAGCTCTGACCCTGCGCCCTTATTCAGGATTCAACATGCATTACCAAACCGTATTGTTCGACCTCGATGGCACCCTGACCGATCCACGCGAGGGCATCACCCGTTCGATCCAGTTCGCCTTGAGCAAACTGGGCATCGATGAGCCCGACCTGACCAAACTTGAACACTTCATCGGTCCGCCGTTGTTGCAGGCGTTCATGCAGTTCTACGACTTCGAGGAGCCCAAGGCCTGGGAAGCGGTGAACTTCTATCGCGAACGCTTCAAGGTCACCGGTCTGTATGAGAACCGCGTATTCGACGGCGTCACACCATTGTTGGAAACCCTCGGCGGACAAGGGCGACAGCTGTACATCGCGACGTCCAAACCGTGGATTTTTGCCCGGGAAATTGCCCGGCACTTCGACTTCGCCAAGCACTTCAAAGTGATCTATGGCAGCGAACTGGATGGAACCCGGACCAACAAAGTCGAGCTGATCGCCCACCTGATGGCCGAAGAAGGGCTGGACCCGGCCAACACCTTGATGATCGGCGACCGTAAACACGATCTGATCGGTGCGCGCAGCAATGGGCTGGATGCAGCGGCAGTTGGTTATGGTTTTGGCAGCCGGGAAGAGTTGAGCGCCGAAGCCCCGACCTGGCACTTCGAGACGCTGGAAGAGATGCATCAGGCGTTTTTGCAGCGTTAATTAAACCGCCATCGTCGGAGCGCCGCCCGGAGCAAGCTCGCTCCCACAGTGGACCAGTGTTTACAAAACTAATGTGGGAGCTTGCTCCGGGCGGCGTTCCGACGATGAGGCCCGATCAGCCACCGCGACTTTGCAATTGAGCCAAAGCATTCAATGCCGCCTTGCGCTCCCCCACCGGCAACGCGCCGAGCTTCTCGACCGCCGCATAAAACTTCACCCAATCCCCGCCCACCTGTCTGAACAACGCCGCAAATGCCGGCACCCATTGGTCGTACAGCCCAAATGGCAACAGCCGGGCATTGTTCATCGGCGCATTGATCCATGCGTCATAGCGTTTGTCCCCGGCCCATTGGCTCTCGCGCAACTGCCGGTATTCACTCCGCAATCGTTCGAACTCGTCGGCTTTGCGCTGGCGCATCTGGTCGGCGGGCAGGGGCAGGGTATACAGCCGCTCGAGTCGCGTGCGGGTATCCAGAACCAATTGAATGAACTGGTCCCGTTGCTGCACCTGCGCGCCGCTGTCCGGCGTCAGGCCGCGGAATGCACGCCATTGGCGGGTGCCTTCCTGTTCGACGAAGGTGGCGAAAGACTCATTGAATTCGGTGTTGTCCTTCACATAAAAACGTTGATGCGCCAGTTCATGGAAGATCAGCGTGGCCAATCGTTCGTCACCCCAGGCCATCATCGAACTGATAATCGGATCGTTGAACCAGCCGAGCGTCGAATAAGCCTCGACGCCGCCGATCGACACGTCCATACCTTGCAACCGTTGCAACGCAGCTTCACCGCGGGCCGCGCTCTGACTGTAATAACCGCGATAGGCGACGCAGCCGGCGATCGGGAAGCAATGGTTCTTTGGTGTCAGGGAAAATTCCGGCGTGGCAAACACGTTCCAGACTACGAACGGTCGGCCAATGTCGGCGTACAAACGGTAACTCTGGTTATCTGGCAGCTGCAGCTGTTGGCTGGCGAACGTGCGGGCCTTTTGCGATTGAGTCAGGTGCGCACGCAATAGTTGATCGCGACCGGGATCGGCAATCACTGTGGAAACCGGCTCCCGTGCCCGCAGCAATTGCAGCTGACCACTGGCCAATTGGCCGTAATAGCTGATGCCGGCGCAACCATTGAGAAACAAAAACAACACGCCAGGAAACAAAATGCGTAAAACGCGATCAAGTAACCCAAGGCTTGGAAGCGGCCTGATCAAAATGAATCATCCCTGGAGAGTCTGCCCGCAAGACTATCCCGCCTGACTGGAGCTCCGCTATGCGCACGTTGATGCTGACAGGAAGCCTGCTGATGCTGGCAGGTTGTGCTGGATTCGGATTACCCCCCCATGATCCGGCTCAAGCGTGGATCGACCTGGATTCGAAGCAGGAAGACACCGCGTTGCAGGCGCTGGAAGTCGATGACAAGGCCGCCACCGACAAGCGCTATTTCCAGGTTCAGCCGGGTAGCCATGAGCTCACCGTTCGTTACCAATTCCCGGTCGCGCCAAGCAACATCGGACCCGATGCCGAGCCACTATGGCGTGACTGCCATCTAAACGTGAAATTCAACGACTTCAACGCTGGTGAGCGGTATCAGCTCAAAGCAGGAAATATCGGCTTTCGGCCGTGGGCAAAACTCTACGATCAACAGCGAAAAGTGATTGGCCAGGGTGTACCGGCTGGCTGCCAACGCACCTGATCGGCGTTATTCTAAAGGACTAGTCCTTGAGAAAATCATCATGCGCAGGTTAACGCTGTTACTTGCGGCAAGCATCGTTGCTGGCTGTCAGAGCCCGTTGCCAGCGGCTAATCCGCAGATGGCCTGGGTCGAGTTTTCTACGCCATTCCCCAACGATAAATTGCTGATGGCCGAACGCCTGGACAAGCAGCGGTTGCGCGACGGGCGTTTTTTCCAGGTCACCCCCGGTAGCCATGAGCTGATCGTTCGATTCGACTTCGAAGTGCCCGGTGGTGGGGGCTTAGGTGTGATGAATGGCCCCACGGAACGCTTGTGCTACCTGACCATCAACTACGATCATTTCGAAGCCGGCCAGCGTTATGTGCTGGTAGGCCAGTCGATAGCATTTTCTCCTGGTGCCCGGCTGTACAACGCCAAGCGGGAGATTGTCGCGGAAGATCGAGAGTCCTATTGCCTCATGTGAGGGGAATCAGCGGTCGTTCTTCTGGTAGATGATTTTCTTCGTGCCGCCTTCGCACGAGCCAACGACCATATTCTGATCGTGTACTTCGTCGTTGGTGACGATTTCCAGCGTGTAGGACGAGACGTTATTGGCCTGGATCTTGGCTTCAATCTCGGCCTTGAGTTCTTCACAGGATTTCGCTGCCGCTAGGGCCGATGTGGCCAGCGCGCAACAGATAACCGCCAAGGCAAAACGTTTCATGGTTGAAGCTCCTTTGAGGCAGCGCGCAGGGTAATGCGCTTTAGCTGCTGTCATTTATTCGACCACAATCTCGCCAGCCAGGTTTTGTTTCAGCGCAAAAAAAGAACGCAGCCCGCCGAGACTGCGATCTTTTATCGGGGAGCGCGACAACCCCTATCAGCTGACCAATGTTGCATCCAGGCTGATTTTCGCATTCAACACTTTGGAAACCGGGCAGCCTTCTTTGGCTTTATTGCTCAGTTCCTCAAATTGAGCCTGAGTCGCCCCAGGAATCTTCGCTTTGAGGATCAATTTCACCGCCGTGATCGCAAAACCGCCGTCTACCTGGTCCAGGGTGACTTCGGCATTGGTATCGATGCTGTCAGCCTTTAGACCGGCATCGCCGAGAATCATCGAAAACGCCATGGAGAAGCAGCCCGCGTGCGCTGCGCCGATTAGCTCTTCCGGATTGGTGCCCTTGCCGCCTTCGAAACGTGCCTTGAAGCCGTAGGGCGCTTCTCTGAGGACACCGGTTTCCGTGGAAATCGAGCCGATGCCGGTTTTCAGGTCACCTTCCCAGTGAGCCGATGCTTTCTTTGTAATAGCCATGTCTGCCTCCTCAAGATCCGGCGCGAAGCGTCGCGCCTTTGTGGTTTTCGGTTGCTAGGGTTCTGAGGATAGACCGTGGTGCAAAGTTCACCTCATCTGATCGGTCCTCTTATTTCTTAGGAATTTTGGCTCTGCTATTGAAACTCGGGTATATGCCCTCATTGCATAAAACACGCTTATAGATTCGGCAGGTTTTCGTTTGTAAGAAAAAACCTGCGCCCTCAATTGGAGAAGCAGGCTTATGAAACGACTGTCCGATATCAAGTTCTCGACCCTCGATCTGGTGCCCGTGCGGGAGAACGGCAGCGCGGCCCAGTCGCTGCGCAATTCCCTGGACCTGGCTCAGCACGTCGAAAAATTTGGCTACAACCGTTTCTGGGTTGCCGAACACCACAACATGGACGGCATTGCCAGTTCGGCGACTTCGGTACTGCTTGGCTACCTGGCTGGCGGCACCTCGACCATTCGTGTCGGCTCGGGCGGTGTGATGTTGCCCAACCACGCGCCGCTGGTGATCGCCGAGCAGTTCGGCACGCTCGAAAGTCTGTACCCGGGCCGGATCGACCTGGGCCTGGGCCGTGCTCCCGGCTCCGATCAGATGACCGCCCGCGCCTTGCGTCGTGAACGCTCCGGCAGCGCCGACGATTTCCCGGAAGACGTGGCGGAACTGATGCGCTACCTCGGCCGGCGCACCCCGGACCAACGGGTCATCGCAATGCCAGGCACCGGCACCAATGTCCCAGTCTGGCTGCTGGGCTCCAGCCTGTTCAGTGCACAACTGGCCGGTGAACGCGGTTTGCCCTACGCCTTCGCTTCACATTTCGCACCGCGCTTCATGCATGAGGCCATTCGCGTCTACCGCAACCACTTCAAGCCTTCAGCAATATTGGATAAGCCCTACGTAATGCTCGGTGTGCCCTTGGTGGCTGCCGACACCGACGAGCAGGCCGATTATCTGGCGACCTCGGTCTATCAGCGCATCCTGGCGTTGATGCGTGGCCAGAGCCTGGTGCAACGTCCGCCGGTAAAAACCATGGATGGCCTGTGGCTGCCTCATGAGAAAGAGGCGGTCGGCGATTTCCTTGGTCTGGCGATGGTTGGCAGTCCGCAGAAAATCCGCGCAAAACTGGAAGTGCTGATCGAGCAGACGCAGGCGGACGAGCTGATTTTTACCTGCGACCTGTACGAACATGCCGATCGCGTGCGCTCCTATGAGCTGCTGGCCCAGGTCATGAAGGGCTGACGCTCAAATAGCAGGCACAAAAAAGCCGACGTCATTGCGTCGGCTTTTTCATTTTCGAGGGAGGTCAGCCCTGCTTGTAGACGATTTGCTTGGAGCCTTTTTCACAGGTGCCGACAATTTTCCCGCCAGCAGCAGCGCCTTTATCGACGATTTCCAGTGAATAATTAGAAATGCCCTTGGCATCAAGTTTCGCTGTGATTTCGGCTTTCAGCTCTTCACACGACTTGCCCTGAGCCAGGGCTGTTCCCGCGAGACTCAACAAGCCTACTGCCAAAATAAAATTCTTCATCGGTCGCATTCCCTGGTCGGATCAATAGGGGCACCCAGCGATCAGCCGGATGTACTGATGTAGCGCTTTCCATTCCCTATGGCGCTCGGCCAGCGCGCAATTTCCGAAGATTAGCTCAAACTCAGCTACTGGCAATCCGGAAACCGACTTTGAGCGTCACCTGGAAGTGTGCGGCCTTGCCGTCCTTGATGTGCCCGCGGGTTTCGGTCACTTCGAACCATTCCATGTACTTGAGGCTTTTGCTGGCCTCGGCCAGGGCGTTGTTGATGGCGTCTTCAATGCTGCTGGTGGACGAGCCGACGAGTTCGACTTTCTTGTAGGTGTGATGGTCAGTCATGGCGTTCTCCTCAGGGTGTGAAATACAGCCTAGCAGTGATTTTTCGTATTACTTCTGTCGGCCAATCCGAAGTGGAAGTTCAGATTTACTGCACTTTCTCGAACCCCTGAAGTCCCAACCAACACACGCAACTCAATCAATGCAGGAGAGCCACCATGGCCAACACCTCTTTACGTAAAGCCTCATTGCAAAGCATGGAAGCCGAGATCGAGAGTCTGCTGAAGTCTTTGGAAAACCTGAAGGACGACGCCTCGGACGAGTCGCGTAAAACCCTTAAAGCCTTGAAAAGCAACGCCGAGAACGCGCTGAAGCATTCGCGCCATCTGCTCAGCGATGCGTACGAAGAAGTCAAAGTCAAAACCCGTGAAACCGGGATTGCCACGCGGGACTACGCCCAGGAACACCCTTGGACGACAGCGGGTGTCGCCGTCGGTGCATTGGGGCTGCTCGCGGCTTATCTGCTGTTCAAACGCGGTGACTAATCCGTCTGGCGCAGCTCGTTTTTGAGCCACTGCGCCAGTTGCTGAGCGCGCCCGTCCGCTGCGCGCTTGGGTAGCCACAACGCCAGTTGCGCCGGGGTTTCACTGAAGCCCCATGGCGCAACCAGGCGCCCGGCCTTCAAGTCCTCAGCCACCAGCGGCTCGGGCGCAATCGCCACACCCAGGCCTGCCACCGCGGCCTCCAGCAGATAATACAAATGCTCGAAACCCTGTCCGTACTTCAACGCTTTGGCGTCGAGGTCGCTTTGCTGTGCCCAGCTTGGCCAGGCCTGCGGGCGTGAGGTGGTGTGCAGCAATGGTTCGTTCAACAGCGCTGTGGGCGGTGCGTTTTGCAGTCGTTCGTAGCCCGCAAATCGCGGGCTCATGACCGGGCCGATCCGTTCGCTCGCCAACTCATAGACCTGCATGTCTGCCGGCCACGGTGGCTCGGCAAACACCAGCAAGGCGTCCAGCCCCGGGCGACGTGGATCGAGATCACCCTCGCCAGCCGACAGGTGCAGGCGCAGGTCGGGCAGGTCGGTATTCAACCGTCCCAATCTGGGAATAAACCAGCGTGCCAGCAAGCTGCCCGAGCAACCCAGTACGAACGGTGCATCGGCGGTGCTTTGGGTCAGCTCTGCACACACAGTCCGTAAACGCTCGAACGCCTCGCCGCTGGCATCGCGCAAACGAATGCCGGCATCTGTGAGTTTAAGGCCGCGGCCATCCTTGATGAACAGGCTCACGCCCAAGTGCTCTTCCAGTGCTTTGAGCTGCCGGCTGACCGCACCATGGGTTACGTGCAGCTGTTCGGCCGCCTTGCTGACGCTGTTCAGGCGGGCAGTCGCTTCGAAGGCCCGAAGGGCATTCAGCGGAGGAAGGTCATGGCTCATGGTGTCTGTGAGTTTTCCTGACGGGTTGCAGCGATCTTATCGGTTTTCAGCCTGGGGCGTCAGGGGTAGAGTTAAGCCCACTCTCTCTTCAAAAGCATCATCCCACGCATTCAACTGGAGCGACCCATGACCCAGACTAATCTGCGCAACGGCCCCGACGCCAACGGCCTGTTTGGCGCGTTCGGTGGCCGTTACGTCGCCGAAACCCTGATGCCATTGATCCTCGATCTGGCCCGTGAATATGAATTGGCCAAGGATGATCCTGCATTCAAAGAAGAATTGGCCTACTTCCAGCGCGACTACGTGGGTCGTCCAAGCCCACTGTACTTTGCCGAACGTCTGACAGAGTTCTGCGGCGGCGCGAAGATTTATCTCAAGCGCGAAGAGCTGAACCACACCGGCGCGCACAAGATCAACAACTGCATCGGCCAGATTCTGCTGGCGCGGCGCATGGGCAAGAAACGCATCATCGCCGAGACCGGCGCTGGCATGCACGGCGTGGCGACCGCCACCGTGGCTGCGCGTTTTGGCCTCGATTGCGTAATCTACATGGGCACCACTGACATCGAACGTCAGCAGGCCAACGTATTCCGCATGAAGCTGCTGGGCGCCGAAGTGATCCCGGTCGTGGCCGGTACCGGCACCCTGAAGGACGCGATGAACGAAGCCCTGCGTGACTGGGTGACCAACGTCGACAGCACCTTCTACCTGATCGGCACTGTGGCCGGTCCGCACCCCTATCCAGCCATGGTTCGCGACTTCCAGGCGGTTATCGGCAAAGAAACCCGCACTCAACTGCAAGACCAGGAAGGTCGTCTGCCGGACAGCCTGGTGGCATGCATCGGTGGCGGTTCCAACGCCATGGGCCTGTTCCACCCGTTCCTCGACGACAAAAGCGTCGAGATCATCGGCGTTGAAGCGGCCGGCTACGGTATTGAAACCGGCAAGCACGCGGCCAGCCTGAACGGCGGCGTACCGGGCGTACTGCACGGCAACCGTACCTTCCTGCTGCAGGACGACGATGGCCAGATCATCGACGCTCACTCGATCTCTGCCGGCCTCGACTATCCAGGCATCGGCCCGGAACACGCCTGGTTGCATGACATCGGCCGCGTCCAGTACACCTCGGTAACCGACGACGAAGCCCTCGACGCGTTTCACAAATGCTGCCGCCTGGAAGGGATTATTCCTGCACTGGAAAGCGCCCATGCCCTGGCCGAAGTGTTCAAACGCGCACCGACGCTGCCGAAAGATCACCTGATGGTGGTCAACCTGTCCGGCCGTGGCGACAAAGACATGCAAACCGTGATGCACCACATGGAACACTCTCAGCAAGAGCAATCCAAGCAGGAGAAACACTGATGAGCCGCCTGCAAACGCGTTTTGCCGAACTCAAGGAACAGAATCGTGCCGCCCTGGTGACCTTCGTGACCGCTGGCGACCCGAGCTATGACACCTCGCTGGCGATCCTCAAAGGCTTGCCCGGCGCGGGTGCCGACGTGATCGAGTTGGGCATGCCCTTCACCGATCCAATGGCCGATGGCCCGGCAATCCAGTTGGCCAACATCCGCGCCCTCGGCGCCAAGCAGAACCTGGCGAAAACCCTGCAAATGGTTCGCGAGTTCCGTGAAGGCAATACCGAGACGCCGCTGGTGCTGATGGGTTACTTCAACCCGATTCACATGTATGGCGTGCCGCGTTTCATCGCCGACGCAAAAGAGGCCGGCGTTGACGGTCTGATCGTGGTCGACCTGCCACCCGAGCATAACGGCGAGCTGTGCGACCCGGCCCAGGCTGCCGGTCTGGACTTCATCCGTCTGACCACCCCGACGACTGATGATGTGCGCCTGCCAACCGTTTTGAACGGCAGCTCAGGCTTCGTCTACTACGTGTCTGTTGCCGGTGTGACCGGTGCGGGCGCGGCGACGCTGGAGCATGTTGAAGAAGCCGTTGCGCGTCTGCGTCGCCATACCGATCTGCCGATCAGCATCGGTTTCGGTATTCGTACACCGGAACAAGCGGCGTCCATCGCGCGTCTGGCTGATGGCGTGGTGGTGGGTTCAGCGTTGATCGATCACATCGCCAATGCCTCGACGCCGGATCAGGCAGTCGATGGCGTGTTGAGCCTTTGCTCGGCTCTGGCAGACGGCGTGCGTAAAGCCCGCGTCAGCTGAAGGTAAAGTTCCTGATACAGAGGAATTAGAGCCTCGCGGTACAGACTAAACAGCAAGACCGAGGGCTTCAGGACTACGTTCTGAAGCCCTTTTTGCTGTATGTGCAGTGAGGAAAGACCCGATGAAAATGCCGAAACGTCTGATTGCCAGCCTGGGTGTGCTGATGCTCAGTGCCGCCCCGTTGCTGAATGCGAGTGCTGATCAGCCGTAGAAACCGGGATCGTTTATGAAATTCTCGAAGGGGTGCTTTGAATAGCAGGTAGGCGTTGAAGGCTTCGCGGATTAGCCGCGAAGCCTGTTGTTTACGGCAACTCCAACCCGCCCGCCGCCTTGTGCAACTTCCTCAGATGCTCGCCAACCTGCTTCAGGTTGGCTTCATTGGCGGCCATTTCGGCCGCACGGCTCGGTTCGAGCAGCGCTCTCACTTCTTTGTCCAGATCGCCTGTCAGCGCCTGAAGCTGCTTCTGCCGCAGGCTGCTTTCCGACTCCAGACGCTGCCACTCACTCGGCTGCGGCAATCCATAACCCCCAGTGCCGAGCAGCTCCGCCGGACGGCTGAGGAAGCCGCTGTTGGCAAGAATTTGCTGCAAAGTTGCGTTGGCCTTGTCCATGCCGCCGTTCTTCAATTCCCGAGCGCCCAGATAGCGCTGCTTTACTTCGTCCTGGGCCAGCACCAATTGTTGGCGGAAGGCTGCCTGCTCCAGTAACAGTAATGCTGCGCTGGTGCGCAAATCGGCTTGGTCGATCCATTGCCGGCGCTCTTCAGCTTTCAGGGCGAGCCAGTCTTCGACCTTTTCCTGCTTGATCGGCAAGTGCTTCTTCAGCACTTCGAACATCGCTTGATAGCGATCGCGGAAGGAGTCGAATCGATAGCCCAGACGCAGCGCTTCGCGGGGATTATCCAGCACGCTGGTGTCCGCCAGTCCGCGGCCCTTGAGCACTTCCAGCAAACCGTTGGGCATGATGCTGTCCAACCCGACCAGTTTTGTATTGTTGGTGCTGCTACGCAGTAACTTCAGGCCCTCTACAGCGCAGTTGTTGGACAGGAAGAAGTAGTTGCCGTCGTAACTCCAGTGCATTTCGGCGGCGTGTTCCACCACGTCTTCGATCTCGCTGCGCGACAGGGTCAACGGCACCGAGGCCAGGCTGCGCAGTTCGGTCTTGGTGTATTCGTCGATCACCTGGGCCAGTGGCAGGACAAACAGGCGCGATGGGTATTTGCCCACCAGTCCGTCCCAACTCGACAGCTGTACGTCACCGACGAAGGCGCGGTAGGACAACACCAGATGCTGATCCAGATCCAGGCGACAATCCGGCCCACGGGGGCGGCCGGGTGCGCAGATCACCAGCCGCAACATGCTGTGACCCCAGCGGCTGACCCAGTTCTGGTTGGCTTCTGCCAGCAGATAGTCGACAGCGTAGACCCGTTCCGGATCGACCTGGCCCAGTGGTGTTTTGGCGAAATCATTGCCGGCATTGAGGAAGGAGAAGGATTTGCCGCAGGTGTCTTTAGCGGCGGGCGCCCAGCCGAAATGTTCTTTGTAGTAGCGGTACAGCGCAGGACGGCGACAGGCGTAGGCTGGGTCGAGAAGGAAATATTCCATGTTGACCGCGACGAACTCCTTGGGGCTGCTCGTCTCGTAAATGTCCGGGCTGCGGGCGATTTGCCGGTTGTACTGTTCGCGTTCGCCACGACGGCCGACATACTGTGGCCAGCCGGCGAGGTCGAGCAGGTGCGGGTCGTCGCTGAGCGTAAAGCGTCGGTCGGACTGGCCGCGGCATTGATCGGGAATGCCAATCAGCCCCGAGCTGCTGTTGCGCCGGGTGCAGCGCTGAATCAGCGTGCGTTCCGCATCTGGCCACAGGCGCGAGCGGTCATAGATGTGGGTGAGTTCATGCAACACCGTGGCAAGCATTTCGCGGCGCACGGTGCCATGGGGACGATAAGTCTTTTTGGTCGCGGCGCTGCCATCAGTGAGGCTGGCAAGCAGGTTGCGGTTCAGGTCGAGCTCGGACAGCAGCGACGCCTGGCCGTAAGCGTTGCTCGGCATGTCATCGGTCCAGCCGACGTCGATGCGTCGGTCGAGTTGCTCGATGAACCGCGGCGGCAGCGCCTGCATGGCTTCATCGAGCAATGCCTGACTGGCCTGTCGTTGAGCGGGGCTGAGGCCTTCGGTTTTAAGCCTTAATTGCAAGTCAGCCTGGGCCGTGTTGCCGAGCAGCAACATGACCCCGGCCAACAGCCAGGCGCCTGGCGACCTCACAGTGCGAGGATGGCTTCGGCGAGAACCTGATCACTGGCGTCGCGGGCTTCCGGTACGCGGGTGCGCAACGTGTTGAAGGCCGCTTCCAGGTGCGCGCCACGAATCTCGCCATCGCTGGCGACGAAACTGGCCGCATCGTCGTGGGCTTCACGAACGATCTTCGAGTCACGGATGGACGTCGTGGTATCGGAAGTGAAATCAAGGGTGCGCCGGGTGGCGTTGATGAGGATGTTACTGGTGGCAACCAGGGTGTGCGCCTGAGTCACATCGGCCAATAACAGCAGGCCAAGGGCGGCAACAATCAGGGGGCTACGCATGGAACGACTCCGCAAGAACAAGGATAACTATTGGACGAGAATTGCCTGCGCCAGTTCAAGGTCGCTGACATGAAGTTTTGGCTGGGTCCGGCGCAGATAAATCAGGGCGGATTCCAGTTGTGCTCCTCGCAGTTGGCCGTCACTGGCGATGAACGCCGCAGCGTCATCGTGTGCCGCGAGTAGCAGCTTACGGTCGAAGGGGGCGGAGGTCACCATGCTTGTGGCGTAGCCGGTAGCCACGATGCCTTGCGTAGACAGATTGAAGGCATCATAGGCATGGACCGAGCCCACCCAGCAGGCTGCCACGAAAAGCGGAGAGATCAACAGATTTGAAAGAAAACGCATGAGACTCGATAGTTGAAGGCGAGTCGCAAGGCTAGCGCAACGCCCGGTCTAGAGCCAGCGCTGAAACATTGGGACACGGCGGGCGTGTCCCACGTCAGTGATGTCGCTTAGATAGTCAGTATGGCTTGTGCCAGTTGTGCATCAGTCGCGTTCAGCTGAGGTGCCTGGTGGCGAATATGGTCGAGTGCGCTTTCCAGTTTCACGCCACGAATGGCGCCTTCGCTGGCCACGAAGCTGGCGGCGTCGTCACGGGCGGCGCGCACGATTTTGTCATCGCGAAAGGAAGAAGTGACATCAGAGGTCGCATCGGACGTGGCCTTGAGCGCGTCGACGACGGTATCGGTGGTCACGATAAAGCTGGAGGCGTGGGAATTGGCAGCCACGGCAAGCAGGGCTGCAGCGCTGAGCAGACGAAGACGGGACATGGTGAAACTCCTTTGGGAAAACCGATTGAGAGGTGGCGCAGTGTCTGTTGAATCAAACGCCAATCATGCAGCGTTCGCCACGTTCAATCTAGATATTAGGCCTATGAGTATCGGTTCGCACAGTCCCGTCTGTTCAAGCAGGAAGCTAACGCCAGAATGGTTTACCCAATTCGTTGAGACGATCCGCCTGGCTGATGTTCAGGTCTGAGAGTTGCCGGTCATCAAGTTGGCCCAACAAACGCCGGGTTCTGGCCCTTTCAAGGCTATTGGCGAGGCCCCTCAGCAATCTACGAACCCAGTGGGAGCGAGGCGTTGAGTGAGGCGTGGAAACGGAAACATCCAGTAAGTGATTCATGGCGCGGTCCTTTTGCTGGCAGTTCGGGATTTCATGGTGATCCCGTCCTCTCGTCCGCAACAGACACACTGCACTGAAATTGTACTTGTTCAGTTGTAGAAATAGTAAAACTGTACCTATTGGGCGATATCTATTCTGTGTGACCCATGTTGAGGGCCGAAAACGACAAAGCCCGTCGTGGTTTCCCACGACGGGCTTTGTTTTTTCAATTTGGAGTGCTGGCGGTGGACCCGGTGGGTCAGAGCCAGCGACGCTAACTTAGCGCCAGAACGGCTTGCTCAGCTCTTCGTAGCGTTGTGCTTCGCTAATCCCTGCGTCAGCCAGCAGACGCGAATCCAGACGAGCCAGTTGGTGGCGGCTGGAGATGCGGCGCTGCCACAGCATCAGGTTGGCGAGAACGCGAAGAGGCGTGGAAGCCTGGGTTTTTACAGCGTTGTCTTCGAAAAACAGCTCGGAACTGAGTGTACGTTCCATGGTTGACATCCTTCCGCTTATGGCGGGATTAGGTAGTGGTTTAACTGATGCCAATGATCCTCTCGTTTGGCCAGTCTCTCTAGATACAGTTCACCTGTATTGTGAGGGACCAGTTAACTGTTAAAGGGTGGTGTACTGGTCGAAATTGAGGCAACTGTACTTGTCTGCACTAATATCGTGCGTTTTTGGTTGATTGGCTCGAAAAGGTAGGCAATTACGGTAGAAAAAGACCGGTACAGAAGTACAGTTTTATTCAGGATTTGATCTGGCAACAGCAAGCTGACGAAACTGTGTTTGCGTCAGCTGCTATCTGTACCAATTACACCGCGAGCATCCGCCCGTTTTCTTCCAGGTTTATGTGCCAGCTCAGAGCATCACGCAGGATATGCGGCGTATGTCCGCCGAGTGCACACGCGGATGTGAAGTAGTCATCCAGGGCTTGGCGATAGTCCGTGTGCACGCAGTTGTCGATGATGACCCGAGCGCGCTCTCGCGGCGCCAGGCCACGCAAGTCCGCCAGACCGATCTCGGTGACAAGGATGTCGACGTCATGCTCAGTGTGGTCGACGTGGCTGACCATCGGCACCACGCTGGAGATCGCGCCGCCCTTGGCGATCGACTTGGTCACGAAGATCGCCAAATGCGCATTGCGCGCAAAGTCGCCCGAGCCGCCGATGCCGTTCATCATTCGCGTGCCGCAGATGTGGGTGGAGTTGACGTTGCCGTACAAGTCGAACTCAAGCGCTGTGTTGATGCCGATGATGCCGAGCCGGCGCACCACTTCCGGGTGGTTGGAAATTTCTTGCGGGCGCAGGACCAGTTTGTCCTTGTAGCGCTCAAGATTGCCGAAAACATCGGTATTGCGACGACTCGACAAGGTGATCGAACTGCCCGAAGCAAAGCTCAGCTTGCCGGCGTCGATCAGGTCGAAGGTCGAGTCCTGAAGCACTTCGGAGTACATCGTCAGGTCTTCGAACGGCGAGTCGATCAACCCGCACATCACCGAGTTGGCGATGTTGCCAATCCCGGCTTGCAGCGGGCCGAGCTTGTTGGTCATGCGCCCGGCAGCCACTTCCTGCTTGAAGAAGTCGATCAGGTGGTCGGCAATGGCCTGGGTATCAACGTCCGGCGGCAGCACGGTGGACGGCGAGTCAGACTGATTGGTGATCACGATAGCGACGATCTTTTCCGGCGGAATCGGGATGGCAGTGCTGCCAATGCGATCGTCGACCTTCACCAGCGGGATCGGCGTGCGGGTCGGCCGATAGGTCGGGATATAGATGTCGTGCAGTCCTTCGAGATTCGGGTTGTGCGCCAGGTTGATCTCGACGATCACCTGTTTGGCGAAAATCGCGAAGCTGGCCGAGTTGCCCACCGAAGTGGTCGGCACGATATGGCCCTGCTCGGTGATCGCTACGGCCTCAATCACGGCGATGTCCGGCAGTTTGAGCTGCTGATTGCGCAACTGCTCAACGGTTTCCGAAAGATGCTGGTCAATGAACATCACTTCGCCGGCGTTAATGGCCTTGCGCAGGGTGCTGTCGACCTGGAAGGGCATGCGTCGTGACAATACGCCAGCTTCGGTGAGTTGTTTATCGAGGTCGTTGCCCAGGCTGGCGCCGGTCATCAGCGTGATTTTCAGCGGGGTGATTTTGGCGCGTTCGGCCAATGCGTGGGGCACGGCCTTGGCTTCACCGGCGCGAGTGAAACCACTCATGCCGACGGTCATGCCGTCCTGAATCAGAGCGGCAGCGTCAGCGGCGCTCATCACCTTATCCAACAACGAAGGCAAGCGAATACGATCACGGTACATGGATTGTTATCTCGGGCAACGAAAGCAAGGTGTGCAGTTTAGTGATTTCAAAAAAATTCCTCCCGCTACCATGGTCGAATGCAGAGTCCTGATTTAGAGCTTTGGTCGGTTTTTAGCGGGCAATAAAAAACCCCAGCCTACTAAAGGCTGAGGTTTTGGGTATTGCTGCTTCCGCAGGTTTTACTCGACGGCTTTAACCATGTCTTCGATGACTTTCTTGGCGTCGCCGAAGACCATCATGGTTTTGTCGAGGTAGAACAGTTCGTTGTCCAGACCGGCATAGCCGCTGGCCATCGAGCGCTTGTTGACGATCACGGTCTTGGCTTTATAGGCCTCGAGTATCGGCATGCCGGCAATTGGCGATTTCGGGTCGTTCTTCGCGGCTGGGTTGACCACGTCGTTGGCGCCGAGCACCAGCACCACGTCGGTCTGACCGAACTCGGAGTTAATGTCATCCATCTCGAACACTTGCTCGTAAGGCACTTCGGCCTCGGCCAGCAGGACGTTCATGTGCCCTGGCATCCGACCAGCCACCGGGTGGATCGCAAACTTCACGGTGACTCCCCGGTGAGTCAGCTTCTCCGCCAGTTCCATCAGTGAGTGTTGGGCGCGTGCCACCGCCAGGCCATAACCCGGAACGATGATCACAGTGTCGGCGTTGGTCAGCAGGAAGGTCGCATCGTCAGCCGAACCGGATTTCACCGGACGGGCCTCTTTCGAACCTGCCGGGCCAGCTGCATCTGCCGTGTTGCCGAAACCGCCGAGCAATACGTTGAAGAACGAACGGTTCATCGCCTTGCACATGATGTACGAGAGGATCGCACCGGATGAACCCACCAGGGAGCCGGCAATGATCAGCATCGAGTTGTTCAGCGAGAAGCCGATACCTGCCGCTGCCCAGCCGGAGTAGCTGTTGAGCATCGACACCACCACCGGCATATCGGCGCCGCCGATCGGGATGATGATCAGCACACCCATCACGAAGGCCAGGGCCAGCATGAGGGCGAAAGCACCGAGGTTGCCGGTCAGCATGAAGGTGATACCCAGTGCCAGCGTCGCCAGACCCAGCAGCAGGTTCAGCTTGTGCTGGCCGCCGAACTGTACGGGTGCGCCCTGGAACAGGCGGAACTTGTACTTGCCCGACAGCTTGCCGAACGCGATTACCGAGCCGGAGAAGGTGATTGCACCGATGGCCGCGCCGAGGAACAGCTCCAGGCGGTTACCGGCAGGAATGGAGTCACCCAGTTGCTTGACGATGCCCAGCGATTGCGGTTCAACGACAGCAGCGATGGCAATGAACACCGCGGCCATACCGATCATGCTGTGCATGAAGGCGACCAGTTCCGGCATTTTTGTCATTTCAACGCGCTTGGCCATGATCGACCCGGCGGTACCGCCGACCAACAGACCTACGATGACGTATCCGATGCCGGCAGTCGCGAGCTCAGCACCCAACTTATAGATGAGGCCGACGGTGGTGATGATCGCCAGCGCCATGCCGAGCATACCGTACACATTGCCGCGCCGCGACGTGGTCGGGTGCGACAGGCCTTTCAGGGCCTGGATGAAGCAGATCGACGCGATCAAGTAGAGCGTCGTGACGAGATTCATGCTCATTACTTGGACGCCTCTTCTTTTACTGCTTTCGGGGCTTTTTTCTTGAACATCTCAAGCATCCTGCGGGTAACCAGGAAGCCACCAAACACGTTCACCGCCGCCAGAGCCACCGCCAGGGTGCCCATGGTTTTGCCCAGTGGCGTCACGGTCAACGCCGCGGCCAGCATGGCGCCGACGATCACGATCGCCGAGATCGCGTTGGTTACCGCCATCAAAGGCGTGTGAAGTGCAGGTGTAACGTTCCAGACCACGTGATAACCGACATAAATCGCTAGCACGAAGATGATCAGGTTGTAGATACCGGGGGAGATAAGCTCTTCCATCGTCTGAATCCCTGCTTAGGCGTTTTTGCGGATGACTTGGCCGTCGCGGCACATCAGGCACGCGGCGACGATGTCGTCTTCGAGGTTGATCTCGAACTGGCCTTCTTTGTTGAAGACCAGCTTCAGGAAGTCCAGCAGGTTGCGCGCGTACAGTGCCGAAGCGTCTGCCGCAACTGCGCCGGCCAGGTTGGTCGGGCCGCAAATGATCACGCCATTCTCGACGACGACCTGATCGGCCACGGTCAGAGGGCAGTTACCGCCCTGGGCTGCAGCGAGGTCGATGACCACCGAGCCTGGCTTCATCTGCGCCACGGTTTCCGCGCTCAACAGTGTTGGTGCCTTGCGGCCCGGGATCAGTGCGGTGGTGATGACAATGTCAGCCTGTTTGGCGCGTTCGTGCACGGCCAGGGCCTGACGTTGCATCCAGCTGGCGGGCATTGGTCGTGCGTAACCGCCGACACCGACGGCGCATTCGCGCTCTTCATCGGTCTCATAAGGCACGTCGACGAACTTGGCGCCGAGGGATTCGATCTGCTCTTTTACCGCAGGACGTACGTCAGACGCTTCGATCACTGCACCCAGACGTTTCGCCGTAGCGATCGCCTGCAAACCAGCCACGCCAGCGCCGAGAATCAGCACGCGCGCCGCTTTCACGGTACCGGCAGCAGTCATCAGCATCGGCATGAAGCGAGGGTAGTGGTGAGCGGCCAGCAACACGGATTTATAGCCGGCGATATTGGCTTGGGAGGACAGCACATCCAGGCTCTGAGCGCGGGAGGTGCGCGGCGCGGCCTCCAGTGCGAAAGCGGTAATGCCGCACTCAGCCAGCTTGGCAATGATTTCATTGCTGAACGGGTTGAGCATGCCCACCACAACGGTGCCGCTTTTAATCAGCGTCAGTTCGCTGTCGCTGGGGGCGACCACCTTGAGAATCAGCTCGGCACCAAACGCATCGTTGGCGCTGCCAATAATTGCGCCTGCCGCTTCATAGGCACTGTCGACAACGCTGGCATTATTGCCGGCGCCGCTTTGCACAGTGACCTTATGACCCTGGCCGATCAGCTTCTTGATGGTTTCCGGGGTTGCAGCAACCCGTGTTTCACCGGTCTGGGTTTCGAGAGGAACACCAATGTGCACGTCAAATCTCCTGCGTGATCTTATTGAGTAAACCCAGGCACTTCGGATGGTGCGGCTGGGGGCGGCCGATCAGCACGATCCCGCCAAATCAGGGCGGGGCGCGGCATTTTGCAGGCGAACTTAATGCCCTTCAAGGGTTTATGACGGGTGACGGAAAATTAACTACAAGTCACCCCGTGACCGAATGTCGCAACTGACCGGTTCAATCCCTTGCAGGCCGTGACTTGTAAGGATTCTTGTAAAAATTGAAGAATTTTCACATCGGTCAGGTGAATGAGTCGTTATTGCTCCGCAATAGAGGCTCAAGGCCACGTTTTAAGGCCCTTGTGGGACGTTTGTACTGCTTGTCGGTACAGTCTTCGAATATGCGACAAATACTTACATCTGTAGTGCTTTGATTTTGCTGACTACGAGGTCAACTAATGGCGCAAAGCCTTTATCCTTCTAGGCTGTAGCTCTGTGCCTGATTGACCAGCCAATCGCGAAATGCCCTTAAAGAGGCCGATTCGACCTTTCGCTCGGGAATCATCAAGTAATACGCCTTGATGCTTGATAGCGCTTGGGCGTTGGCAATGACCAGGCGCTTCTCGGCCAGTTCGCGTTGAATCAGGAACGGTGGAATCAGCGCTATTCCCATATCGTGCATGGCGGCTTGAGCAAGCATGGAGAATAGCTCGTAGCGCGGCCCTGTCATGTCTCGAGGGACATTTAGGTTTTGGGAGTTGAACCATTGACGCCAGGCATAAGGGCGAGTGGTCTGCTGCAGCAGGGGCAATTCAGCGATGTCGCCGGGAGACAGGTTTGTCTTTTTTCCCAGGAGGTTGGGGCTGCACACCGGCATCGGATTTTCGCCCATCAGTCTGTGGGATTCGGTACCCGACCAGTCCGCGTCGCCAAAATAGATCGCGGCATCGAAGTCGGTGTCGGCAAACAGGAAGGGGCGCGTTCGGTTGGTGAGGTTGACCGTCACTTCCGGGTGTTTTTGCTGGAAATCCTTGAGTCGTGGCAGCAGCCATTGAGTGCCGAAGGTTGGAACCACCGCCAGCTCGATCACGTTGGCACCTTGCTGGCCCATTACTGACAAGGTGTCCCGTTCAACGGCATCGAGTTGGGTGGCCACCCGGCGGCTGTAGGAAAGACCGGCCTCTGTCAGCTTGACCCCGCGTCGCGAGCGTCGGAACAGTTCTACGCTGAGGAACTCCTCAAGGCTGGCGATCTGTCGGCAAATGGCGCCCTGAGTGAGCGAAAGCTCCTGAGCCGCCTTGGTAAAACTTTCGTGGCGAGCCGCGGCTTCAAAGCTGATCAGGGCCGTTGTGCTGGGGATTTTCCTGCGCATGTACGTCAACCTCACTAATACATTGCATAAAAGCTACTTTGCGATGTTTCGGAGTGAGAAAGTAGCACAACAGTATGCAAAATCCTCGTTTGCCGTAACGCCGAACCCGGCCTAGGATCAGCCCACGTTATTTGACCCGATTCGAGAGGACACACTCATGGGCGGTAAAGCTAGCTTCAACTGGATCGATCCCCTGCTGCTGGATCAACAGCTCACCGAAGAAGAACGCATGATTCGCGACACCGCTGAGCAATTCGCTCAGCAGAAGCTCGCGCCGCGTGTTCTCGAAGCTTTCCGCCATGAAAAGACCGACCCGGCAATCTTCCGCGAGATGGGCGAAATAGGTCTGTTGGGCGCGACTATCCCTGAGCAGTATGGTGGCAGCGGCCTGAACTACGTCAGCTACGGTCTGATTGCCCGTGAAGTCGAGCGCGTCGACTCCGGCTACCGCTCGATGATGAGTGTGCAGTCCTCGCTGGTCATGGTGCCGATCAATGAATTTGGTACCGAAGCCCAGAAACAGAAGTACCTGCCGAAACTGGCTTCAGGTGAATGGATTGGTTGCTTCGGTCTGACCGAACCTAACCACGGTTCCGACCCAGGCGCGATGATTACTCGTGCGCGCAAAGTGGAAGGCGGCTACAGCCTGACCGGCAACAAAATGTGGATCACCAACAGCCCGATCGCCGATGTGTTCGTGGTCTGGGGCAAGGACGATGCCGGCGACATCCGTGGCTTCGTTCTGGAGAAGGGCTGGAAAGGCCTGAGTGCTCCTGCGATTCACGGCAAGGTTGGCCTGCGTGCATCCATCACCGGCGAAATCGTCATGGACAACGTGTTTGTCCCTGAAGAGAACATCTTCCCGGATGTCCGTGGCTTGAAAGGCCCTTTTACTTGCCTTAACTCGGCACGTTACGGTATTTCCTGGGGCGCACTGGGCGCTGCCGAGTTCTGCTGGCACACCGCTCGCCAATACACCCTGGATCGTCAGCAGTTTGGTCGTCCTTTGGCTGCAACTCAGTTGATCCAGAAGAAGCTGGCCGACATGCAGACCGAAATCACTCTGGCGCTGCAAGGCTGTCTGCGTCTGGGTCGTATGAAAGATGAAGGTACTGCGGCGGTCGAGATCACTTCGATGATGAAGCGCAACTCCTGCGGCAAGTCCCTGGACATTGCTCGCATGGCGCGCGACATGCTGGGTGGTAACGGTATTTCCGATGAGTTCGGTGTTGCTCGCCATCTGGTCAACCTGGAAGTGGTGAATACCTACGAAGGTACGCATGACGTCCACGCGCTGATCCTCGGTCGTGCTCAGACTGGCATCCAGGCGTTCTATTAATAGGAGAACGGCCATGGGCGCGCTTTCGCATCTACGGGTACTGGATTTATCGCGGGTTCTGGCCGGGCCGTGGGCCGGACAGATCCTTGCTGACCTCGGCGCTGAGGTGATCAAGGTTGAGCGTCCGGGCAATGGCGATGACACGCGCGCCTGGGGGCCTCCTTTTCTTAAAGATGCTTATGGCGAGAACACCAGCGAGGCCGCCTATTACTTGTCGGCCAATCGTAACAAGCAATCGGTGACCATCGACTTCACTCGGCCTGAAGGGCAGAAGCTGGTGCGTGATCTGGCGGCGAAGTCGGACATCCTGATCGAGAATTTCAAGGTCGGTGGGCTGGCGGCATATGGTTTGGACTATGAGTCTCTAAAGGCGATCAATCCTAATCTGATCTATTGCTCGATTACCGGGTTTGGCCAGACAGGCCCTTATGCCAAGCGCGCGGGTTATGACTTCATGATCCAGGGACTGGGCGGTCTGATGAGTCTGACGGGGCGACCCGAAGGGGATGAGGGTGCCGGGCCGGTGAAAGTCGGCGTGGCGCTGACGGACATCTTGACCGGGCTCTACTCGACGGTGGCGATTCTGGCGGCACTGGCTCATCGGGATCATGACGGCGGCGGTCAGCATATTGATATGGCGCTGTTGGATGTTCAGGTGGCTTGTCTGGCTAACCAGGCAATGAATTACCTGACCACGGGCAATGCACCGAAGCGCCTGGGTAATGCTCATCCGAATATCGTGCCCTATCAGGACTTTCCTACGGCAGATGGAGACTTCATCCTCACCGTGGGTAATGACGGGCAGTTTCGCAAGTTTGCTGAAGTGGCTGGTCAGCCGCAGTGGGCAGATGATCCACGCTTTGCGACCAACAAGTTGCGGGTGGCGAATCGTGCGGTGTTGATTCCGCTTATTCGCCAGGCGACTGTGTTCAAGACGACTGCTGAGTGGGTGCTGCAGCTGGAGCAAGCAGGTGTGCCGTGCGGGCCGATCAATGATCTGGCTGAGATGTTTGCGGATCCTCAGGTTAAGGCGCGCGGGTTGGCGATCGAGCTGCCCCATGTACTGGCCGGGATGGTGCCGCAAGTGGCGAGTCCGATTCGTCTGTCCGAAACGCCTGTGGAGTATCGCAATGCGCCTCCTCTATTAGGGGAGCATACGCTGGAGGTTCTGCAGCGGGTGTTGGGTCTGGATGCTGGTGCTGTGTCGGCATTCAAAGAAGCCGGGGTGCTCTGAGGATTTCTTCTATATAGGGGGAGTGTTTTTACTCTCCTATATAGAGAGGAAACTGGCTGTCTTCCGGCGTTCTTCAAGTGTTTGATAGAAAAGCTCAATTAAGGGTTGACGGCAGATTCTGGAAGTCTATAATTCGCCCCACTTCCGGCGCAGTCGAAACGGGAAACTCCTTGGTAAACAATGAGTTACGCAGTTTTCGACAGCGAGTTGCTTCAGGTCATCGAAGCCCAGAAGGAGTTGAAAGAGCAGGGTGGTTTGGCTCTTTTAACGGTTCGATCTTCTCGGTCGACAGCGGTGTAAAAGAGGTGTTGACAGCAGCGAGTAACGCTGTAGAATTCGCCTCCCGCTAACGAGAGATCGGAAGCGCAAGTGGT
>NZ_SOPU01000019.1:0-330 GCF_004402115.1 Pseudomonas sp. F01002
GGCAGGGGCACGGCCAGATGGCCGTCCCCTATGCCGATTTTTTACAAGCGCCCGGAATGCCTAATGCCACTCAGTTAAGCCGTAACGCGATCTGTAGCAGCTGCCGAGCCCGCGAGGCTGCGTTCGGCTGCGTAGCAGTCGTAAAATCAGTCATTTGGTGCGTCAGGCATACCGCGTCAGCCGGACTCACGACTGCTACGCAGCCGAACGCAGCCTCGCGGGCTCGGCAGCTGCTACAAAGAGTGTCGCGGCTGGAATTGCTTAACTGACTGGCATTACCCGGAATGCCGGCCCGAAAAAAGTCAGCCAAAAAACGCTAGCCCCAAGCGT
>NZ_SOPU01000019.1:345-30901 GCF_004402115.1 Pseudomonas sp. F01002
ACCCCCCCTTCCCACCGTCCACCTGCCCGCTTTCATACTGATCAAAGTACTCTGGGATCTCATGCTGATAGCTTTTCAACCAACGCTGCATGCTCAGCTCGCGCTCGGTCGCGGTTGAGGTTTGCGGTTTCTGGGAAGCCGCTTTGTTGCTGCGTTGCAGTTGCAGCCAGCCTTCGGTTTCCTGTTGTTGGGCCGAAGCGGGGCCGGGGTCGATGGCGTGAGTGGTGAGGGGCAGGGCCAGCAGGCCGATGCAGCAGAGGATGGTTGGTTTCATCAAAAGCCTCTCCTTATTGAAGCGTCGGTGTGGCGACGGCGACCTGGTTTACGGCGGTCGGGCCGGACTTGCTCGGTGTCTTGAGTCTTTGCGCGCGGGCCTGGGCTTCGGTGACTTGGGCGGGGCTCAGGCCAAGACTGCTGACGAGCTCGGCCGCGCGGCTCCAGTCGTCCTGGTAGATCAGCAGCGTTACCAGATTCAACGCTGCCAGTTGATCGCTTTGCTTGAGTTCCATGGCCGTCAGGAATTCAAAGCGCGCATCCTCGACGCGTAATTGATTGAGGTACACCACGCCCAGGTCGTTGCGGATTTTCTCGTCGGTCGGTGCTAGCCGTGCGGCCCGTTGCAAGTGGGCTTGTGCCAGGCCGTTGTCGCCCTTGGCGGCGGCGAGTTGGCCCAGGCCGTGTTCGGCTTCGGCGGCCAGGCAACTGCCGAGCAGGCTGCGGTACAACGGCTCGGCTTCGCTGCGGCCCAGCAGTCGATAGACCTTGGCCTTGCGCAGGCGCACGTCGGCCAGGTTGTCGGGCAGGCTTTGCAGGTTGGCGAGGCTGGCGTGCAGTTTGCCGTCATTGGCCATGTCATCGGCGAGGTTCAGCGACAGCTGTTCCTCGGAGGTCAGCTTGCCGCAACTGGCCGTGTTGGTCAGGGCGCTCCAGGGCGTCGCGCCGTTGCTCGCGCAACCGCCTAACAACAGCAGCGTCAAACCGGCAATTATTACTTTCATCACTATCCCTCTAAGAACCAAAGGCATGGGACAGGGCGGTGAAGCCCGGGCCAGCCAGTACGATCAATAACGCCGGGAAGAGAAACAGCATCATCACGACGGACATTTTGGCGGACAGTTTGGAGATGTATTCCTGCAAGTGCGTCAGGCGCCGGTCATCGAGCAATTGCTTGAGGGTCAGCAGGGATTTCATCGCACCGCCCCCCTGATGGATCAACTGCTCAAGGATGACGCAGGTATCGGTGAACTCGTCGACGGCCAGCAATCGGGTGGCTTTGTTCAGTTCTTCGCCCAGTTCCAGGCCGGAATCGACCCGGGCCAATACCAGCCGCAATTCATGGGTCAGGGCCGGCAATAATTGTTTGCCTTCATTGCTCAACACTCGCAGCGACTGCTCCACCGCCATGCCCGATTCGAACAGGATGCGCAGCAGCGGAATGAAGGTGGAAATCTCGGTCGCCAGGTGTTTCTGCCGACGCTGCGCGGCAGCGGCCAGCAACCGTTTGGGCAACAGATAGCCGATGCCGGTGGCGAACAGCGGGGCCATCCAGTGGTTGTCTGTGTGAGGGAAGAACACGCCCTGGATCAGCAAGGTCAGGGCCAGCGCCAGCACCGGGGCGCCTACCTGGAACGCCGCGAACAGTGAGCGTCGCCGGGCGCTGCGCCAGCCGAGACGGTTAAGCAATGCCTGGGTTTCGTTATCCAGGTTGACCGAGCGCTGACCGATCCGGCTGCTGCCCAGCAGCTGTAGCCACTGATTTACCCGGTTGTCGCTCGCCAGTTTGCCGTCGAGTCGTTGCGCCACCTGGCGAACCCGCCGATGCTGTTCCAGCAAACCGCTGAGCAGCAACAAGGTTGCCCCCAGAAACAGCAATGCGCAGATCAGCAATGGCACTTTCATACGCTGCGCAACATGTGCCAGAGCGCCAGGCTGCCGACCACCTGCAAGCCGAACGCGGACGCGAGCATGATTTGCCCCGAAGGGTCGTGCCACATGGCGAGCAAGTAATGAGGGTTGGTCGCGAGGAAATAGCCGGCCAGGCTAATCGGCAGACAGCCCAGGACCCACGCGGTCACCCGGGTTTCGCCGGTCATGGCCCTGAGCTGGCGCGCGGCCTGCTCGCGCTCGCGGATCATCTTGATCAGGTTTTCCAGTAATTCGCTGGCATTGCCGCCATAGCGGTGATTGACCTTCAAACCGAGCGCGAACAGGCGAAGTTCGTCTTTCTCGTACAGCTCGGCCAGGTCAGCCGCGGCATCCGGCAGGCTGACCCCCAGCTGCACGTTGCGCTGAACCCGGCCCATGGCATTTTTCAGCGGATCTTCGGCGGCATCGATGGCGCCCAGCACCGCATCGGCCAGGGTGCGCCCGGACTTCAGACTGCGCACGGTGTGATCGAGCATTTGTGGCAGTTGTTCGATCATGCGCTGGAGTCGGCGCTGATAACGCCAATTGACATACAGACGCAGAATTAGTGGCGGCAGCAGTAACAGAACCAGCAAGCCGACCCAGCCACCGGTAGCCAATCCGAGCACGATGCCAAAGGCCCAGAGCAGCAGCCACACCCCCAGATGCTTGGAGGGACGCCCAAGGCCAGCCCGCAGAAAGGCCCGATCCAGACCGACCCAGGAGGTTTTCGTCAGCACCGGCTGCGGCTGCCCCTGGGTAAGGCGTCCCAGCACCCGCTCGGTGCCGGTCTGGCGCAAACCGCGATAAAACAGGCGGATCGACAGTCCGAGCAAGGCCAGGCAAACGAGGATGAGCAGCACGGGTTTGAGCATGCCGTGGCCTTCAGTACGCAGAGGGAGAGAGCGCCAACTCACGGCGCAGTTTGTCGCCGGCGGGGTTGACCGCCTCGCGCATGAATCCGAAACCGCTGCGCCGGTCGAGCCGGAACAACGTGTTGGTGACATACACGTCATCACGCAAGCCGATCACCTCCACCACTTCACTGACGCAGCGGCGGCCGTCGGGC
Organism: Pseudomonas sp. F01002; assembly: GCF_004402115.1. NCBI lineage: Bacteria > Pseudomonadati > Pseudomonadota > Gammaproteobacteria > Pseudomonadales > Pseudomonadaceae > Pseudomonas > Pseudomonas sp. F01002. The sequence continues at coordinate 3,320 of NZ_SOPU01000019.1, forward strand.
ATGCGCGTCAGCTGGATCACTACATCCAGTGCGGCGCAGATCATTTGCCGCAAGGTACGTTCGGCGATGGTGCGGCCCGTCAGGCCCACCAATGTCTCCAGGCGCAACAGCGCATCCTGGGCGTTGTTGGCGTGCACGGTACTCATGGAACCGTCGTGGCCGGTGTTCATTGCGGTGAGTACGTCCACCACTTCGACGCCACGAATCTCGCCGAGGATGATTCTGTCCGGGCGCATCCGCAAGGCGTTGCGAATCAGGTCACTGGCCTTCACTTCGCCGTGGCCTTCGGCATTCGGCGGTCGGGTTTCCAGACGCACCACGTGAGGGTGGCCCAGTTGCAGTTCGGCGACGTCTTCGATGGTGACGATTCGCTCGTGAGGGTTGATCAGCTGGCTGAGAATGTTCAGCAGCGTGGTCTTGCCGGTGCCGGTGCCGCCGCTGATCAGGATGTTGCAGCGCTTGCCCACGGCCTCCTGAATGAAGTCGAAGATCGCCTGGTCGATGGTTTGCATCGCCATCAGGTCCGAGCTTTTGAGCATGTCCTTGCGAAATTTACGTATCGACAGGCAGGGGCCATCGAGCGCAATTGGTGGAATGATCGCGTTGACCCGGCTACCGTCGGGCAGTCGTGCGTCGACCATCGGCGACGACTCATCGAGCCGTCGGCCGAGGGGCGCGAGGATCCGTTGCATGACCCGTTCGACGTGATGTGCATCGATGAAGCGCAGGTCGCTTTGATGCAGTACGCCGTCGCGTTCAATGAACACCCGGTGCGGGCCGTTGACCAGAATCTCCGTCACCGCCGGGTCCCGCAGCAGCACTTCCAAGGGGCCGAAACCGGTGAGTTCGTCGACGATTTCTTCGGCCAGACGCTCCATTTCATAGCGGGAAATCGCCAGGTGCAGCCGGGCGACGTACTCGGCAACCTTGTCGATGACGAACTGCGAGAGTACCTGCCGCGAACCCTCCAGCAGGTTTTTGCCGGATTCCTCGATGGCGTCGATGATGTAGCGGTGCAGCACCAGTTTCAGACCTTCGTTATCGGTGTTGCCGCTGGTTGTGCGTACAGGGGCGCCGAAGAGTTTTTCACCGCTCATTGCGCACCCCTCAACCGGTTGAACCAGCCAGACTTGGGCTTGGCCAGGCCCTCGGAGCGCTTGGCCAACCGATCGCCGAGGGCGCGCAGGCTTTGAGTCAGGCCTTCGCGCGGGGCCAGTTCAAACAGAGTCATACCTTGGTTCTTGGCGTTAAGCCGCACTTCCGGGCTGTAGACGAGGGTCGCGATGATCTCCATGCCGAAGCTTTTGCTCAGGGTGTCGGCGTCCGGTGCGACGTTGCGCAGGTAGCGGTCCACCAGCAGTCTGGCGTGATCGAGCTTCATGCCTTTTTCACGCCACAGGTTGAGTACCGCCAGGTTGCGACGGCAATCGAGAACGTTCTGATCGGTGTACCACAGCAACTTGTCGCAATGGGTGACGAAGGTGCGTAGCGCTTCGCTGTCCGGCTGGCCTGTCAGGTTCACCACGATGTGCTGGAAGTGTTGGCGCAGGGCGCTGAGCAGCATGTACAACTCGGCGGTGCTGGTGTGTTCCAGCGGCTCATCGTGGCTGGCGTAGGCGAGGATCCGCAACCCGGCGGCGCAGTTGGTGAACGCGCTGTCGATCAGCGTCGCGTCGAGGCGCCGCAAGTGCCGGAGTGCATCGCCGAAGTGGAACGAACTCTCCAGCCCGAGCAAGGCCAGGCTGTCACCGCGCGGCAGGCCCAGATCCAGCAACAGCGTTTGCTGTCCGCTCTTGTGCACCACTTGCGCCATGTGCGTGGCGAGCAGCGCGCCGTCGGCGTTGATCTGCACACCGTAGAGCACCGTCAGGCTACCCAGTTGAGTGTTCGGGGCCACGGGCGGCAGGCGTTTGCTCAGCCGTCGCACCAATCCCGAGACTTCACTGGAACGCGAACCATAGGCCACGAAATCCCGTGCTCCGGCGCGCATGGCATTGAGCACGAGTTGGTTGTCCATGCCATCGCCCAGCGCGACGATCGCCAGCATCGGTTTGGCTTCCAGGGCACCTTCGATCAGTGCGCTTTGGGCCACAACGTGTTCGCGGTCCAGGCCGACGAACACCAGGCTGGCGAAGGTCACGTCCACCAGCGCCAGCAATTCGTCGAGGCTGCCACCGCCGGCGCTGACCACTTGGCCCAACGGGGCGAGGGCGCCTTGCAGCCACTCAAGGTCGGTGCTGTTGCGCGTGATCGCGAGGAAGGTCTGGCTCAGGTTCTGGCTCTGGCTCATTGCGATAATCCGCTTCGTTTATCGAAGTTGCCGTTTTCGAGGAAGTACAGGCGATACCAGTTCGGGTCATAGTTGCGCAGCTTTTCACCCGGCAACGACGGCAGTTGTGCGTTGGCAGCCAACGGTTGGACCAGGTGCGGCGTGACGATCATCAGCAGCTCACGCTCTTCACGGTTGACCGATGAGTTGCGAAAAAACGCACCGAGAATAGGGATGTCGCCCAGGCCTGGAAACTTGCTGACTTGCGAAATGTTATGCGTACTGATCAAACCGCTGATGACGAAACTCTCGCCATCGGCCAGCGAGATGCTGGTGTCGGTGCGGCGAATGGTGAACGCCGGGACGGTGGTGCCGCCGATGGTCACGCCATTGGTGTAGTCGAGTTCGCTGACCTCCGGCGCCACTTTGAGGGTGATGCGGTCGTGGCTGACCACGGTCGGTGTGAGCGTCAGGCGGATGCCGAATTCCTTGTATTCGATGGAGTAGCTGTTGCTGTTGGCGCTGGGCACCGGGATCGGGATTTCACCCCCGGCCAGGAAGCTCGCGCTCTGCCCGCTGAGGGCTACCAGGCTTGGCCGTGCGAGGGTGTAGGCGAAGCCGCTGCCTTCCAGGGCGTTGACGATACCGAGGACTTTGCTGCTGCCCCCGCCCCAGACAATGTTGAAACTGTCGTTGAGCAACGGAATGCTGGGCACCGCGATTCGGGGATCTAGGTTGAACAGCGGCACCACGCCCGGCGTCACGGCCGTGTTGGGCACCGTACCGGGTGCGCCGAAGAGGAAGTTGTTCGAGCCCTTGCCGAAAATCGACGTGCCGGCCTCTTTCAGTTTGGTCCGGCTGACTTCGACGAAACGAATGTCGGTCTGTACTTGCGACGGTAGCAGTGGGTCATCAGAGGGTAACCGTGTAGCGGTGGTCATCGCTGCGGTGGCCTTGCCCTGAACGAACACCATGCTCTGGCGCGGAGCACTGGCGCAGGCGGTCCAGACCATCAGGCTGGTCGCGCCGGGGGCCATCCCGGTTAGCAAAAATGCTTGATTAGCGTTGACTCGCACGTCGGCGATTTTCGGGTCGCCCACCGCCACCCGAGTGATCGCCACCGGTGATTGCACCTCCTGTTGCAGCCCTTCACTGACTTCCAGCACCGCAGGCAACGAACCCAGCGCGGCGCAATTGCCGGCGGCTGCGAACGTTACGCCAAGCGGCACACCGCTCAGTAAAGAGACCCAGAGCAGGCCTTGAAACAGCGGCATGGTACGACTGCGCATTCAGATGCGTCCTTGCTCTATTCAGGGGGTTTGTTGGGTAATTTCGTTGCCGCGGATGACTTCCACGCTCAACTTGCGCGGTGCTGTGCCGCCGTGGGTGACGACAGGTTTGGGAGGGGGCGTCATGGCCAGTTGGCTGAACTGGATCAACTCGCGGTTGGCACTGGCAAGGTTGGCCGATGAATCGCTTTCGCCGGCCCAGTAACGAGCCAGACGTTTTTCATCGGCGCTGCGTACGGCCAGGCGCAACACGCCGGCCTGGGTCGCCAACATCAGGCGACTCAATAGTTGTTCGGGGACGGCAAGCAAGACGCTGCGGGCGCTGGCGCGCAATTGTTCCTGCCTGAGTTTTTCTTCGAAGCTGCGGGCCGGGCTTGCGGGTTGACCGTCGTTGGTCAACCCCATCTGTTCGCCCACCCCGAGCACCCGCAAGGCCGGTACCACCAGTTGCGCCGACGGCTGCAGGTTGTTGTTGTCCATGCGCAGAAACAGCAGCACATCGACATAGTCCCCCGGTGTCAGTTGCCCACCGGCATTGATCACTTCGTCCACCGCGACGGCGAGGGCGCGCTCATCGGGACGAATCATCCGCGCCAGTCTGCCGCCGGCTTCAAAGCTTTCATCATTGAGCCAGGTGCCGGCACTGAGGGCGCGCCAGGGTGTTCGGCCAATTGCTTGATCGAGGCGGCTCAGGCTGCCGGCCGGGACGGTACGGAGTTTTTCCAGGGTCACGTCGGTGGCGCTGATCGGCATGAACGGTGGCACATCATGCAGCAACACCACCACCGGTTGGCGGGTGGAGTCGTCCACGGGGACAGGCGTCTGGGCAATGGGCGCAGGCGAGACGATCCCGGGTTGCACGACAGGCTCGGGAACGGGTTGGCGGCTCAGCGTGAGGCCCCAGTAACCGGCAATAATGGCGCCCACCAGAAACAAACCGGCCAGGCCCAGAGTGATACGACTGTTCATGACGGCTCTCCCTTTCCTGCTGCTTGAGACCTCGTCGCATCCAACGAGACAACTTCGCAATCAGGCAGCTATGAACATGGAACTATTTCGCTATTTGAAGGTAGCTCAGCTAGAGCAAAAAGCCATTACGGGCCTGAAAATAACTCACGAAAGTAAGTCGCCAGGGCGAAAACGTGGCCTTTTTGACGTCAACGAAGCGACTAATACTTTAGTGATAATTCGTTCTTACAGTTGTGGGTACGGGGAATGCGGACAATGCTGATGCTGGCAAAGGGGAATCATGTTGCGACCGAGCAACACCCGTCGTCTTTCAGGAGAACTGCCATGTCCTTTACCAAGATTGCTCAGAAGATCAAATCCGAAATCGCTTTTTACAAAGGCCTGGCCAAAGATACCGAAGGTGCTTCAGGTATTGAGTACGCGGTTGTTGCCGCGATGGTTGCGCTGGTGATTGCTGGACTGAGCTCGGGCATTGAAACCGCGGTTACAACTCTTTTTACAAGTATCAAGACTGCACTCTCATGACGAGAGCAGAGGCAACTTGCTAATGTTCCAAAGGGCTTCTAACGTCAGCGCTTAGTCCATTGCAGGTGTTGCCCATGAACGCTCCCTCACTTCCACGCCAACAGCTTCTTCTGGTCGATGATGAGGAAGATGCGCTACTGGAATTGGCGGAATTGCTGGAGGGCGAGGGCTTCAATTGCTTTACCGCCACCTCAGTCAAGCTCGCGCTGAATCATCTGACGCGCCATCCTGATATTGCGTTGGTGATTACTGATTTGCGGATGCCGGAGGAGAGTGGCATGTCGTTGATCAAGCGGTTGCGTGAACATACGTCCCGCCAGCATTTGCCGGTGATTGTGACGTCGGGGCATGCGGACATGGAGGATGTCAGTGACATGTTGCGGTTGCAGGTGCTCGACCTGTTTCGCAAGCCGATTTATCACGTGCGGTTGTTGGAGACGTTGAATAATTTGTTTCCGCAGCCTTGCATGGGTTTAGTGAGTCCGTGAAGACGGCGCTAGCTGATTGATCGTTCCCACGCTGCGTGGGAATGCAGACTGGGACGCTCTGCGTCCCAGAGAGCCGAACGCAGAGCCCGGGAACGGTCGGGTCAGGCAACCGGTCGCCAATGGCCCACCATATGCTCCAAATCACCTGCACCCACCAACCTTAAATCCCCACTTGATCCCGCCGCACTGGCCAGCAATGTCACCTCGCTGGGCAACCGCACCGGTTTGCGGAATTGCACCGCAATCTCGACATTCGCCGCCGGCAAATGCTCACTTAACGCCGCCAGCGTACGCGCCTTGTTCCACAACCCATGGGCGATGGCCGTCGGGAAACCGAAGAGTTTGGCGCTGACGGCACTCAGGTGAATCGGGTTGTAGTCGCCGGACACTTTGGCGTACTGCCGCCCAATGTCCGACGGCGCTTTCCAGCGGGCCACTTCCGACATTTCCAGCGTCGATGCCAACACGTCCTCGACGGGCTCGCCTGCGAGTTTGACCCCGCGGCACAGCATCTGGCTTTCAGCTTCCCACAACGTCCCCAACTGATCGTCGAGCGTGGTCACCAGGTCGAACGTCGCGCCCTTTTCATGGGGCTGAAGGTTTTGCACCTGAACGCTGACCCGCACACGATTCACGCCGCCCATTGGGCGAAAGATGCGAATGCGGTTGCTCAGGTGAATCAATCCCAGCAGCGGAAATGGAAACTCCTTGGCCGTCAGCAATTGCATCTGCAAGGCGAACGCGAGGATGTGTGGATAGGTCGGCGGCAGCAGGCCGTTGTCGGCAAAACCGCAGACCTTGCGATAGGCCGCCAAGCGCTCCGTATCGACATTGATCCAACAGCGCAACCCCGAATCGGGCAGGGTGGTGCCGGTGATTTTGCGCCGCGTCGCAGCCCGCACGTACAGTCCCGACAGGCTTGGTTCGCGGTTGAGTATGTGCCAATCGATGATCATGCCTAAGCCCCCAAAACACTTTGTCCGCACACTCGCAACGCTTGGCCGGTGAACGCGCCGGTGCCCGGTTGTGCCAGCCACGCCACCGCTTCGGCGACGTCTTGCGGCAGGCCGCCCTGGCCCAGCGAACTCATGCGCCGCCCGGCCTCACGCACGCCGAACGGCAGGTGCGCGGTCATCTGGGTTTCGATGAAACCGGGTGCTACCGCATTGATGCTGATACCGCGCTCATTCAACAACGGCGCCCAGGCCTCGGCCAGACCGATCAGCCCGGCCTTGCTCGCTGCGTAATTGGTTTGCCCGCGATTGCCGGCGATGCCGCTGATGGACGCCAGCAGGATCACTCGGCCGTTGTCGTGCAGGGTGCCGCTGTCGAGCAGTGCCTTGGTCAGCACTTGCGGCGCATTGAGGTTGACCGCCAGCACCGCGTCCCAGAATTCCGGGGTCATGTTGGCCAGGGTTTTATCCCGGGTGATGCCGGCGTTGTGCACCACGATGTCGATGCCGTCGGGCAGTTGCTCGATCAACTGCGCGGCGGCATCTTCGGCGCAAATATCCAGGGTGATGCTGCGCCCGCCGAGGCGTGCGGCGAGGGCTTCGAGATCAGTCTTGGCCGGTGCTACGTCGAGCAGGATCACGTCGGCCCCGTCACGGGCCAGGGTTTCGGCGATGGAGGCGCCGATGCCGCGTGCAGCACCCGTGACCAGCGCCTTGCGGCCGGACAATGGACGAGTCCAGTCCGTGACCTGCGTATCGCAGGCATTCAAGCGAATCACTTGCCCGGAAACGAACGCACTTTTGGGCGAGAGGAAAAACCTCAGCGGGCCTTCCAGTTGATCCTCCGCACCTTCGCCGACATAGATCAGCTGCAAGGTGCCGCCGCTGCGCAGCTCCTTGGCCAACGAACGGCTGAAACCTTCCAACGCTCGCTGGGCGCTGGCGGCGAACGGATCGCTCAAGGTCTCCGGCGCGCGCCCCAGAATCACCAGGTGCGCGCTGTGGTCGAGGTTTTTAATCAACGGCTGGAAGAACTCGCGCAGCTGTTTGAGTTGATCGGTTTGCACCAGGTCGCTGGCGTCGAATACCACGGCTTTGAGTTTGGGGCCGTGGCCGGGAATCCACGCGGTGGCCAGGGCAGGGTCGGTGCCGTAGCTGTAAATCGCGTCGGTCAGACGGTTGGCGAAGGTGCCGATTTTTTCCGTCAACGGGCCACCGCCTAACAACAGCGCCCCCTCGACAGGCCGCAGCCGGCCTGCTTGCCAGCGCTCCAGCCGAACCGGCGACGGCAGACCCAGGGCCCCGACCACACGATGGCCGATGGACGAATTGGCGAAGTCGATATAACGGTCAGACATGGAACGCGCTCCAGCAGCTGGGGTTCAAAGTGTGGACCAAAAATGGCGATCAGTCGTTCGATCCACGAGATAAGGCCTACGCTTGATCATTGTAGGAGCTGCCGAAGGCTGCGATCTTTTGATCTTGATCCCAAAAAACAGAGTCAAAAGATCGCAGCCTTCGGCAGCTCCTACAGGGGGCGGTGCTCTCAATTTGGATATTTCATCAGGAGCTTTTCATGACTCAACTGCGCCGCGTTGCGATTATTGGTGGTAACCGTATCCCCTTCGCCCGTTCCAACGGGCCGTACACCACCGCCAGTAACCAGGCGATGCTCACCGCCGCGCTCGAAGGCCTGATCGAACGCTACAACCTGCACGGTTTGCGCCTGGGCGAAGTGGCGGCGGGGGCGGTGCTCAAGCACTCCCGGGATATGAGCCTGATCCGCGAGTGTGTGCTCGGCTCGCGGCTGTCGCCAACCACCCCGGCCTACGACATTCAGCAGGCGTGCGGCACCGGTCTGGAAGCGACGTTGCTGGTGGCGAATAAAATCGCGCTGGGCCAGATCGAATGCGCAATCGCCGGCGGCGTCGACACCACCTCCGACGCGCCGATTGGGGTCAACGAAGGCCTGCGCAAAATCCTCCTGCAAGCCAACCGCGCCAAAACCACCGCCGACAAACTGAAATCCTTCCTGCAACTGCGCCCCCGTCACCTGATCCCGGATCTGCCACGCATCAACGAGCCACGCACTGGCCTGTCGATGGGTGAGCACTGCGAATTGATGGCCCAGGCCTGGAATATTCCGCGCGACGAACAGGACCAACTGGCCTTGGAAAGTCACCAGAAAATGGCCGCGTCCTACACCGAAGGCTGGCACAACGACTTGATGACGCCGTTCCTCGGTCTGACCCGCGACGACAACCTGCGCCCGGAACTGACCCTGGAAAAACTCGCGTCACTCAAACCGGTGTTCGAGAAAAGCGCCAAAGGCACCCTGACGGCGGGCAACTCGACGCCGCTCACCGATGGCGCGTCGCTGGTGCTGCTGGGCAGTGAAGAATGGGCCAAGGAGCGCGGCTTGCCGGTCCTTGCCTATTTGCGCGATGGCGAGGTGGCGGCGGTGGATTTCGTCAACGGTGCGGAAGGGTTGTTGATGGCGCCGGTGTATGCAGTGCCGCGTTTGCTGGCGCGCAACGGCCTGACCTTGCAGGACTTCGATTACTACGAAATCCACGAAGCCTTCGCCGCGCAGGTGCTCTGCACGCTGAAGGCTTGGGAGGATGCGGAATATTGCAAAACCCGCCTCGGTCTCGATGCGCCACTGGGCTCCATCGACCGCAGCCGCCTCAACGTCAAAGGCAGTTCACTGGCGGCGGGGCATCCGTTTGCCGCGACTGGCGCACGCATCGTCGCGAGCCTGGCGAAGTTGCTGGATGCGGCGGGGCAGGGCCGAGGGTTGATCTCGATCTGCGCCGCCGGAGGCCAGGGGGTGACAGTGATTATTGAGCGCTGAGGACTGCGGCGCTTTGCTGTTGGGCCAGCTGCCGGTTGCGGTTGGCGTAACTCTCGGCCATGACCGAGCAGACGATCAGCTGCAACGGGTGGTAGATCATGATCGGCAGAAGGATCAGCCCAAGCCCTGGGTTGGCGCCGAAGATCAGCGCTGCCATCGGCGCACCGGCGGCCAGGGATTTCTTGCTGGCGCAAAATACCGCAGCGATTTCATCGGCCGGGCTGAATTTCAATGCGCGAGCGGTGCGGGTGGTCATCCACAGGATGATCGCCAGCAGGATCGCACTGCCGATTAGTGCTGTGAGGATTACGCTGTTGCCCTGTTTTTGCCACATCCCCGACACCATCGAATTGCAGAACGCCGCGTAGACCAGCAACAGAATCACCAGCTTGTCGACGATGTTGGTGTAGCGCTTGTGGCGGGCGAAGAACTTGCCGAGGAACGGCCGAACCCATTGGCCGAGTACCAGTGGCAACAGCAACATGGCGCAGAGGTCGAGCAGGGTTGAGCCCAGATCGATACCGTCAGCACCGCTGCCGACCACGAAACTCACCAGCAACGGCGTCAGGAAAATCCCCAGCACGCTGGACAGGCTCGCATTGAGAATCGCCGCCGGTACGTTGCCGCCCGCGCTGCCGGTCAGGGCCACGGACGAGGAAATGGTCGAGGGCAGGGCACAGAGGTACAGGAAACCCAGCATCAGCAGAGACGGAATGTGCGAACCCAACAGCTTGTCGCTCAGCAGCCAGATCAGCGGAAACACCGCGAAGGTGAAACCCTGGACCATCACGTGCAGCTTCCAATTTTTCAGACCGTGAGTGATCTGCTCGCTGGACAGGTTGACCCCATGCAGGAAGAACACCAGGAACACACCGATGTTAATCACGTACTCGGCATGCATTCCCCCACCGGAGGCGCCGAAGGTCGGGAAGAAATACGCCAGCAGCGTGGCGATCAACATGCCGCACAAGAACCAGTCGGTGACCACGCGTTTGAGGTGTTTGAAGGCATGCATAACAGGCACCGAATACATTTGTAAGAATTGGTGACTTAGCCTAACGTCGGCTCCATCAGCCGTCTTGCGACATAAGGCCAATCAATGCCGACTAACGGACAACTTTCCCTCGAACGGACGATTCCGACGCTGACAGCGCTGCCGCGTCCGCTGTATGCCCGCGCGGAAAGTCTCAACGCCGGTTCATGGACGCCGCCGCATCGGCACGATTGGGTGCAGTTTTCCTACGCGATCAGCGGCGTTCTCGGCGTGCACACCGCCGAAGGCAGTTTCTTTGCGCCGCCGCAGTGGGGAATCTGGATTCCGGCAGATCTCGAACACCAGGTGGTGACTTCGATGCGCGCCGAGATGCGCAGCCTCTATGTGCGTCGCGAGGATTGTGAATGGGCGGACGGGCGTTGCCGGGTGCTGGAAGTGACGCCGTTGGCCCGGGAGCTGATCAAGAGTTTTTGTTTACTGCCGGTTGAATATCCGCAGGGCGACAACCAGGAGTCACGGCTGGTGAGTGTGCTGCTGGATCAGTTGGCGCATCTACCCGAGGTCGGCTTCTCGCTGCCGTTGCCGCGTCATGAACGGTTGCTGGGGTTGTGCAACGAGCTGATCGAAAGCCCTGAGCGCAATGTGACGTTGCAGGAGTGGGCCGAGCGATTGGGGACGTCGGAGAAGACCTTGATGCGGCTCTTTCAGCGGGAAACCGGGTTGAGCTTTCGAGGGTGGCGCCAGCGGATGCGGTTGCTGTCGTCGTTGAGTTTGCTGGAGGAGGGGGACAGCGTGACGAATGCTGCGCTGTCTTGCGGGTATGACTCGACTTCGGCGTTTATTGCGGCGTTCAAAAGCCTGTTCGGGTTTACCCCCGGCGAGCTATTCAAGCAGTGACGACGCTAAAAGATCGCAGCCTGCGGCAGCTCCTACAGGATGTACGCCGATCCCCTGTAGGAGCTGCCGAAGGCTGCGATCTTTTGATCTTCTCTCTTGATCTTTAGGTTCTGAACCGCCGAACCAACACATCCAACTCGTTCGACAACCCCGCCAGACTCTGCGAATCCAGCCGCGCCGAGTTCGCCAGTTCTGCCACCAACTGCGCATCACCATGTATCTGGCTGATGTGCCGATTGATGTCTTCAGCCACCTGATGCTGTTCTTCCGCCGCGGTAGCGATCTGGGTGTTCATGTCGCGGATCACGTCCACCGACTCACGAATCAGCCCAAAACTGCTGCGCGCTTCACCGATGCGGCTCACCGACTGCTGGGACACTTCCAGGCTCGCATGCATCTGCTGGGTTACCTGGCTCGTACGTTTGGCGAGGTTGCCCAGCAAACCGTCGATTTCCGCCGTGGAATCCGCCGTGCGTTTGGCTAGCGCCCGAACTTCATCGGCCACCACCGCAAACCCACGACCCTGTTCACCGGCCCGCGCCGCTTCAATGGCCGCGTTCAGCGCCAGCAGGTTGGTCTGTTCGGCAATCGAGCGAATGGTCCCGAGGATTGACTGAATGTCGTTGCTGTCGCGCTCAAGCTGTTGCATCGACTGGGCCGACTGTTCGATTTCCTGGCTCAAGCGATCAACGCTGGTCACGGCCGCATCAATCTGTTGCTGACCTTCACGCGCCTGGCGCTGGCCGCTGTCGGCCGATTCCGCCGCCTGGCTGCAAGAGCGCGCGACTTCGTTGGCGGTGGCGACCATTTCGTGGAACGCGGTGGAAACCATGTCCACCGCTTCGCGCTGACGCCCGGCGGCTTCGGCCATGTCGCTGGAGACCTGGGTCGAACTCTTGGAGGTGGCGAGGATCTTGGTCGCGGCGCCGCCGATGCTCTGAATCAGGTTGCGAATTGCCGCCAAAAACTGGTTGAACCAGTTGGCCAGTTGCGCGGTTTCGTCGCTGCCACGGATTTGCAGGTTCTTGGTCAGGTCGCCTTCGCCTTGGGCGATGCCTTCCAGACCGCTGGCCACGCTGCGGATCGGCCGCACGATGAGGCTGGCGAAACTGGCGCCGACGATGGCGAAGAACACGGCCAGCACGGCGGCGATGATCGCGATCAGCCAGGTCAACTGGGTTGCCGAACTCATCACGTCGGTCTGCTTGATCAGGCCGATGAAGGTCCAGCCCAACTGCTCCGACGGCCAGACGTTGGCCATGTAGCGTTCGCCGTTCAGCTCGACTTCCACCAGCCCTTTGCCGGCCTTGGCCAGTTGCGCGTAGCCCTCGCCGAGGCTGCTCAGCGCTTTAAAGTTGTGTTCCGGTTGCTTCGGATCCACCAGCACAGTGCCGGTGTTTTCCAGCAGCATCAGGTAGCCGGTTTCACCGAGCTTGATCTGTTTGACGATTTCGGTGAGCTGTTTAAGCGTCACGTCGATGCTGACTACGCCGCCATTGGTGCCCAATTTGTTGTCGATGGTGCGCACGGTACTGACGTACGTCGCGTCGTCCTGGGCCCAGTAATAGGCCTCAGTGCGCAACGGTTTGCCCGGTTTGGCCTGGGCAGCCTTGTACCAGGGGCGCTGGCGCGGGTCGTAATTGCTCAGCTTGGCATCGTCCGGCCAGGACACATAACCGCCCGCCGCGGTGCCGAGGATGGCATAGGCGTAGGACGGGTGACTGTTACCCAGGTCCTGAAGGAGGCCGAAGACCTTCTTGTCCATCTCGCCTTGGGGAATGCTCTCGGCGTTGGCGCTCATGTACGTCTTGAGGCTGTCATCGGAATTCTTGATCAGCGGTTGGGTCGCCAGGTAATCCACGTTCTGGCTGATGTCGTCAAAGAACAGTTGCATGGCGTTGCTGACCTGACGAATCTCGCGTCCACTGCCGTCGACGAAACTGTCCTTGGCATCACTGCGCAAGTTCAGCACAACCAGGGTAGCGACCAGCACCACCGGCAAGCAGGCGATGATTGCAAACGCCCAGGTCAACTTCTGTTTGATGTTCATCCGCGCTCCAGATTTTTCTTGTAGGCCCACGCAGTGCAGATGACTCGCGGATTATTGGCAGAACGATTGTCGGACAAATCACTTTGTCTCTGATGACTTCGGCTGGCCGAGGCGGAAATTGAGGCCTATTAAGAAAAATCCTACGAAGGGGATGAATCGAGATGTCAGCTTCTGTCGCAAATACCCGCTTAGCCCTTCAGCAACAAGTGACGCAGGGTCAGCTATGATCTGTGACGGCCGATGACGACCTGCGGTTGTTGACCGATTAAACCGGCACATTGTGTGCTTCTTGACCGTCACTGGAACGTTCATAGGTCGGCAACCCCTCCCCCGAATGAGTGGATTGCCGTATAACGAATGACTTTCGCGTGTTTGGTAATAAAGGACCCCCAATAAAAGCTGATGAAGACTCCAAAACGCATTGAACCCCTGATCGAGGACGGTCTGGTCGACGAGGTGCTGCGCCCACTCATGAGTGGTAAAGAAGCAGCTGTTTATGTGGTGCGCTGCGGCAACGAGTTACGTTGCGCGAAGGTCTACAAGGAGGCGAATAAACGCAGTTTCCGTCAGGCGGCCGAGTATCAGGAAGGCCGCAAGGTGCGCAACAGCCGTCAGGCTCGAGCGATGGCCAAGGGCTCCAAGTTCGGCAAGAAAGAAACCGAAGACGCCTGGCAGAATGCCGAAGTGGCGGCGTTGTTCCGTCTGGCCGGTGCTGGCGTGCGGGTTCCTCAGCCTTACGACTTCCTTGAAGGCGTGCTGCTGATGGAACTGGTGGCCGATGAGTACGGTGATGCCGCGCCGCGTCTGAACGACGTGGTGCTGGAACCGGATCAGGCGCGCGAGTATCACGCGTTCCTGATTTCGCAGATCGTGCTGATGTTGTGTACCGGTCTGGTGCACGGTGACCTGTCGGAGTTCAACGTACTGCTGACCCCGACCGGCCCGGTGATCATCGATCTGCCGCAAGCGGTCGACGCGGCGGGCAACAACCACGCGTTCAGCATGCTAGAGCGGGATGTCGGCAACATGGCGTCCTACTTCGGGCGGTTTGCGCCGGAGTTGAAAAAGACCAAGTACGCCAAGGAAATGTGGGCCCTGTTCGAAGCCGGCACCTTGCACCCGGCCAGTATCTTGACCGGCGAGTTCGATGAGCCGGAAGAGTTGGCCGATGTTGGCGGGATCATGCGCGAGATCGAGGCGGCACGCCTTGATGAAGAGCGCAAGCAAGCGGTGCGCGCGGCAGATGACGCGCCACCGGGCAAAACCGAAGAGCCGCCTCCGCCCTGGATGCAGTGATTGGTTAACGAAAAACCCGGCTTCGGCCGGGTTTTTTTAGATGCCTGCCCCGAATCCTCCAAACACCGAAGAACCAGTGTGGGAGCGGGCTTGCTCGCGAATGCGGTGTGTCATTCAACATCAATGTCGACTGATCTACCGCATTCGCGAGCAAGCCCGCTCCCACAGTAGATTTTTGGTGTAACAGAATTTTGTGTTCTCCCTGCTGCTCCCCACACTCAAGGATTGAATGTGAACACCGCATCCCCTCGCAACGCCCAACTCATCATCACCGCCCGTCTGGTCTCGGACTTCGGTGCCTTCCTCAACATGGTCGCCCTGGCCACCTACGTCTACCTGCTCAGCAACAGCGCCATGAGCGTCGGGATCTTTCTCGCCAGCCGTGTGGCGGGTGGAATATTCGCCAGTCTCATCGGCACGACGTTTTATCGCCGTTGGGCTGGGCGCTTACCGCTGATTGCCTTCGACCTGTTGCGCGCCGGGCTGCTGGGCCTGCTGCTGGTGCTACCTGTCGCCCAGCAGATGCTGCTGTTACCGGTGATCGCTTTCGGTCTGGGATTCGGCAACTCGATGTTCGCCATCGGCCTCAACAGTCAGTTGCCGCACTTGATCGAAAGCGAACACCTGCTCAAGACCAACGCCTGGATTACCTCGGCGTCATCGGCAGCCATGGTCGGTGGGAGTCTGGTGTCTGGGCTTTTAGTGGCAGCATTCGGCTTTGAAACAGTGTTTGCATTGAACGTGGTCACTTATCTGCTGGCCGCGTTGTTCATCTTGCCGCTGCGCTTTTCACAACCTGCACCCAGTGATGAACCCACCCACGAACGTGGTGAATGGGCGGCCCTGCTCCAGGGCCTGCGCAGCACACCGGTGGTGGCGGCGATGCTCGCGGTGGCCATGGCTGACACCCTGGGCAGTGCCGCGCACAACGTGGGGTTTCCGATCATTTCCAGACTGCTGACGCCCGAGTCGGCCAGCACCGCGCTGGGCCTGATGTTGGCGGTCTGGGCCAGCGGCAAACTGATCGGCGCGCGCATCGCCAGCCGGCTGAAAGGCTCGGATAACGTGAACCTGGAGCGGCGATTTTTCTTTGGTGTGTTGCTGATGTCCTGCGGCTTCATCCTGATGTTTCAGCAACAGACCCTTTACGGGCTACTGCTGTTCGCGCTGCCGGCGGGTCTCGGCGACGGCTTCTCGGAAGTCGGCCTGATGTCACGCCTGCAGCGTGAACCGGACAGCCTGCGCCTGCCGATTTTCAGCTTCCTGACGCTGCTGCAAATGACCGGGTTCGGCATCGGCATGCTGATCGCCGCGCCGTTCTATTCGTGGTGGACGCCGGGTGCCGTGGTGCTGTTGTTCCACGGGATTCCGCTCACCACCTTGTTGGTGGTGAAGGGGCTGGCAATCAGGGGCGAGCGGGTTGTGCGCAACAGCCCGACTCCAGGTTCTTGAGGATCGGGCAGTCGGGACGGTGATCACCGTGGCAGTGTTCGACCAGGTCCTGCAGCGTGTCGCGCAACTGACCGAGTTCGCGGATTTTCTGGTTCAGTTCATCAATGTGCTGACGGGCCAGGGCCTTCACGTCGGCGCTGGCTCGTTGGCGGTCCTGCCAGAGGGTCAGCAGTTTGCCGACCTCTTCCAGTGAGAACCCCAGGTCCCGGGAGCGCTTGATGAACGCCAGGGTGTGCAGGTCGTCGTCGCCGTAAACCCGATAGCCGCTGTCGGTACGATGGGCGGCCTTGAGCAAGCCGATGGATTCGTAATAACGGATCATCTTCGCGCTCAGGCCGCTTTGGCGGGCCGCTTGGCCGATGTTCATCGGTTGTCCTCCAGATCCTTGGGTTTCCAGGTTTTCAACAGTAGCGCATTGCTCACCACACTGACGCTCGACAACGCCATGGCCGCACCTGCCAGCACCGGGTTGAGGAAGCCGAACGCTGCCAGCGGAATGCCGATCAGGTTGTAGACGAAGGCCCAGAACAGGTTCTGACGAATCTTCGCGTAGGTCTTGCGGCTGATCTCCAGCGCCGCTGGCACCAGCCGTGGGTCGCCGCGCATCAGGGTGATCCCGGCCGCGTGCATCGCAACGTCGGTGCCACCGCCCATGGCGATACCGATGTCGGCGGCGGCCAAGGCGGGTGCGTCATTGATGCCGTCACCGACCATCGCTACCACGCCGGTTTTTTTCAGTTCCGCGACGGTGGCGGCTTTGTCCGCCGGCAGTACTTCGGCGTGGACATCCTTGATGCCCAGCGCCTCGGCAACCACTTTGGCACTGCCGCGATTATCGCCGGTCAGCAGGTGGCTGCTGATGTTGCGTGCGTTGAGTTGTTGCACGGCTTGCAGCGCGCCGGGTTTGAGGGTGTCACCGAAAGCGAACAGGCCCAGCACCCGAAGTTCGGGACTTTGCTCGATCAGCCAGGACAGGGTCCGGCCTTCGGTTTCCCACGCGGTGGCGGAGTCCGCCCATTCACCGGCGCTCAAGCGGCTCTCTTCCAACAGACGACGATTGCCCAGCGCCAATCGACGACCGTCGAGAGTGCCCGCGATGCCGCGCCCGGTCAGCGACTGACTGTCGGTGACATCGGCCACGTCCAATCCACGCTCGGCGCAGGCATCCAGAACAGCCTTGGCCAGCGGATGCTCGCTGCCGCGTTGCAGGGCGCCGGCCATTTGCAGCAGCGCAGCTTCGTCATGGTTGATTGCGCTCAAATGAGCGATGCGCGGAGTACCCGAAGTCAGCGTGCCGGTCTTATCGAATACCACAGCACTGACTTCATGGGCACGCTCCAGCGCTTCGGCGTCCTTGATCAGAATCCCGTAGCGTGCCGCCACGCCAGTCCCGGCCATGATCGCTGTTGGCGTGGCCAACCCCAGGGCGCACGGGCAAGCGATCACCAATACCGCCACAGCATTGATCAGCGCCGTTTCCATCGGCGCGCCGTACAACCACCAACCGATCAAGGTCGCCAACGCGATCAACAGGACCGTGGGCACGAACACCTGGCTGACTTTATCCACCAGTTTCTGGATCGGCGCCTTTGCGGCTTGAGCGTCTTCGACGAGGCGGATGATGCGGGCGAGCACGGTTTCTGCGCCCAAGGCCAGGGTGCGAACGAGCAACCGGCCTTCGCCATTGATCGCGCCGCCGGTGACCTTGTCGCCGGGTTGTTTGGGCACCGGCAGGCTTTCACCGCTGATCAGCGCTTCGTCGGCGTGGCTCTGGCCTTCGACCACTTCACCGTCCACCGGGAAGCGTTCGCCGGGCTTGACCATGACCAGATCATTCAGACGCAAGGCGCTGATGGCGACATCTTGCTCGCGGCCGTCGATCACCTGAATCGCCCGCTCCGGGCGCAAGGCTTCGAGCGCGCGAATGGCACTGGCGGTCTGGCGCTTGGCGCGGCTTTCCAGGTATTTGCCCAGCAACACCAAGGCAATCACCACCGCCGAGGCTTCGAAATACAGGTGCGGCATGCGCCCGGAGGCGGTGGCCCATTCATAGAGACTCAAGCCATAACCGGCGCTGGTGCCCAGCGCGACCAGCAAATCCATGTTGCCCGCACCGGCGCGCACGGCTTTCCAGGCAGCGACGTAAAAGCGTGCACCGAAGATGAATTGCACTGGCGTGGCCAACGCGAATTGCACCCAGGCCGGGAGCATCCAGTGCACGCCGAACGGTTGCAGCAGCATTGGCAGCACCAGCGGCGAGGCGAGGACGATCGCCATGATCAAGGCCCAACGCTCGCGGTGCAGGCGTTGTTGCTGATTATCGGCTTGCGGGTGTTCGACTTCCCAGACACTGGCGTTATAGCCTGCCTTAGTCACTGCACCGATCAGGGTTTGCGGATCGATCTGGCCGAGCAGCTCAAGATGGGCGCGTTCGTTGGCCAGGTTGACGCTGACACTTTTGACTCCCGGCACCTTGGCCAGCGCTCGCTCGACCCGGCCGACGCAGGAGGCGCAGGTCATGCCGTCGATGCTCAATTCCAGACTCTGCTGCGGCACGCTGTAACCCGCCTGCTGCACCGCATCCATCAAGGCCGGCAGGCTGTCGCTGGGTGCTTGAACCCGGGCCTGTTCGGTGGCCAGGTTGACGCTGACGGCAGAGGCGCCGATGACTTTGCTCAAGGCGCGCTCGACACGCCCGGCGCAACTGGCGCAGGTCATGCCGGCAATCGGCAGATCGAAAGTGGTGGATTCGGACATCGGTCACGCTCCCTGTAGAAGATGACTACAGGATCAACCTTGCCATGCTGGCAAGGTCAAGCGCCATGTCTCAGATCAAAAGATCGCAGCCTCGTTGCACTCGACAGCTCCTACAGGGGATACGAAACCTTGTAGGAGCTGTCGAGTGCAACGAGGCTGCGATCTTTTGATCTTTTTTTACCGGCGACTCAATATTCGAGGGCGGCGGGTTTGAGGTACATCCCTTCCTGCGTCATCGCAATCCGGAACTTCAACACGTCACCGGCCTTGAGCGTGATGTTCTGTGAACCCGGTGCGAGCATGCCCGGGTTGCAGCCCGGCGCCTGGCCCGGCAGCAACTTAAGGCGCAAGGACACATTGCCCGGCGGCAGGTTGAACGAGGTGCTTTGTTCCTGGAATAACCGCGCCGACAGCTGATCGTGAATGTACACGCCGATCTCGCAGGAGGTCGCGACTTCCAGGCGCTCGCGGGAAATGATCAGTACGCCATAGTCCTCCCCGGCGGCTTGAACTGAAGGTGTCGCGGCAAATAGGCTGAGAAAGCCAAACAGGCTGAGAGCTGACCAGCGCATGGCTGAATCTCCTGATGTCGAGTCATTGATGGACGCAGCTTGGCCGAGCACGACGCCGATTGCCAGCCCGGCAGCTCACTTCAGAACTTGACCTTGCCATGATGGCAAGCTCGAGACTGCACACAACTTCACGAAAGGAGTCATCCCATGCAAGTGTTCAACGTTCAAGGCATGTCCTGTGGTCACTGCGTCAAAGCCATCACCCAGGCGCTGCAAGCCAAGGATCCGGCGGCCAGCGTGCGTATCGATCTGGCCGCGAAAGAAGTCGGCGTCGAGAGCGCTTTGTCGGCGGATCAGGTAATCGCGGTGATCACCGAAGAAGGCTACGAGGCGAAAGTCGCCTGAGTCCAAACACAATTCCATGTGGGAGCGGGCTTGCTCGCGAAGACGGTGTGTCAGTCGCCATCAACGTTGTCTGACACACCGTCTTCGCGAGCAAGTCGAATCGTCGCACCGCCGCTCCCACAGGTTTTGCATTCATTCAGTGGTTTTTAATAGTTAGCGACCTAACGGAATGTTCAAGGCGTCCATGCGCGGCTAGACTGTGGGGCTGCCGACCCTGTCCAACTGGATGCCTGATGAATTTCCGTTCCATTTTGATTCTTGGCGCCTTGAGCGCCTTCGGTCCGCTGGCGATCGATTTCTATCTGCCGGCCTTCCCGGCGATGGCGCTCGCCTTCGGCACCGATGAAAAACACGTTCAGCTGACCCTGGCGGCGTATTTCCTTGGCTTGTCCATCGGTCAACTGGCTTACGGCCCGGTGGCAGATCGTTTTGGGCGCCGCATTCCCTTGCTGACCGGTGTCGGGCTGTTCACTGCGGCCTCTCTGGCCAGTGCTTATGCGCCGAACCTCGAATGGCTGATCGGCGCACGTTTCGTTCAGGCGTTGGGCGGGTGCGCGGGGATGGTGATCGCGCGGGCGATTGTCAGCGATAAATGCGATGCGGTGGGTTCGGCGAAGGTCTTTTCGCAGCTGATGCTGGTGATGGGCCTGGCGCCGATTCTTGCGCCCATGCTGGGTGGGCTGTTGGTCAACACCACGGGCTGGCAGTCGATCTTTCTCGTGTTGACCGGTTTCAGTGCGCTGGCAGGGTTGGCCGTGGCGCTCGGGCTGCCGGAAAGTCTGCCGGCCCATGTGCCGCGTCAACCGTTGTCGGGGGCGTTACGTCAGTACGGTCGACTGTTGTCGGACCCGGTCTACCTCGGCCACGCCCTGACCGGTGGCATCGCCATCGCCGGGATGTTTGCCTACATCGCCGGTTCACCGTTCGTTTTCATCAAGCTGTATGGCGTGCCGCCCGAGCATTTCGGCTGGCTGTTCGGTACCAACGCGGCGGGTTTCATTCTGGTGGCGCAGCTCAACGCGCGATTGCTGGCCAAGCGTGGTCCGGCGTTTCTGCTGGTGCGCACCGTGTGGATCTACGTCGGCGCCGGTCTGGCGCTGCTGGCCGTCAGTTCGTTGCACACCGCGCAGCTATGGCCGTTGCTGATTCCGCTGTTTGTCTGTATCGCCAGCCTCGGTTGCATCCTGCCTAACGCCTCGGCCTGCGCCATGAACGGGCAGGGCGCGCGGGCCGGCAGTGCATCGGCGATGCTCGGTTGCCTGCAATTCAGCGTCGCCGCCGGGGCAGCAGCATTGGTGGGTGTTTTACACGACGGCAGCGCCATGCCGATGGCCATGGTCATCAGCCTGTGCGGAGTTCTGGTGGTGAGCGTGGCGATGCTCACCCGGCGCTTGCAAAATGCCCGGGCGCTGGCGCAAGCCCAGGTCTGAGGGCGGACTCAGCCAGCGGCACGCTGCTGGCGGTCAATAATTTGATGAGGTGCTTGTAGTCGCGCTTCGAGGGTGCGGGTGAAGGCGCGGGCCTCGGCTTCGCTGCGGAACGTCACGGCGTGTTGGTCCAGACGGACTTGCCACTGGGATTTTGCCAATTCTTTTATCAGGATCTTCATTGCTGATCTCTCCTCTCGTAAAAGATGTCACGTAAACGATTGTGCCGCAGAGCCTCGATTGTAGACCCGAATACGATCGCAATTGTGACAAGGGTCAACTCTCGGACTGACGGCAAAAGATCGCAGGCTGCGCCAGCTCCTACAGGGATCTGCGTACAGTCCGCAGGTTTAGGTCGTACACAAATCCCTGTAGGAGCTGGCGCAGCCTGCGATCTTTTGATCTTTAGAACCCTTCAAGCACAATCTTGCCTTTGGACTTACCACTTTCGAGCAGCTCATGGGCACGGCGCAGGTTCGCCGCGTTGATGGTCCCGAAGTGCTCGCCGACCGTGGTCTTCAGCGTCCCGGCGTCGATCAGCTCAGCCACGCGGTTGAGCAATGTGTGCTGCTCGATCATGTCTGCGGTTTCAAACAGCGAGCGGGTGTACATGAACTCCCAGTGCAGCGACAGGCTCTTGCGCTTGAGCTTGGTCACGTCCAGCGCCTTCGGATCATCGATCAGGGCCAGTTTGCCTTGCGGCGCCAGTGCCTCGACCAATTGATCCAGGTGGTGATCGGTTTGGGTCAGGCTGGCGACGTGGGTCACCTGATCGACACCCGCGCGTTTGAGCTCTTCGCTCAACGGTTGGCTGTGATCGATCACCAGGTCGGCACCCAGCTCACGAACCCAGCTCTGGGTTTGCGGGCGGGAAGCCGTGCCGATGACTTTCAGTCCAGTGAGCTGGCTGGCCAATTGCGTGAGGATCGACCCCACACCGCCAGCGGCACCGACGATCAAAAGGCTCTGGCCCTCATCGGTCTTGCCTTCACGCACTTGCAGACGTTCGAAGAGCAATTCCCAGGCGGTGATAGCGGTCAGCGGCAGCGCGGCGGCTTCGGCGAAGCCGAGGGTTTTCGGCATATGGCCGACGATCCGCTCGTCTACCACGTGCCGCTCGCTGTTGCCGCCCGCGCGGGCGATGGACCCGGCGTAGAACACTTTGTCGCCGGCCTTGAACAGCGTGACTTCACTGCCAACGGCCTTGACCACACCGGCCACGTCCCAGCCCAGCACTTTCGGCGCGCCCGCTTCAGGCTGGACGTTTTGGCGCACTTTGGTGTCCACCGGGTTGACCGAGATGGCTTTGACTTCCACCAACAGGTCGCGCGGGCCGGCAACCGGTTCTGGCAGTTCGATGTCTTGCAGAGATTTTTCGTCGCTGATTGGCAACGAGGCGTAGTAAGCAATGGCTTTCATACGGGCTCCTGAGAAGTAATAAAGAAGGCAGATCAGACGATGGAGCGCAGGCGCTTGAGGTCGAAGTGTTCGAGAAAGTCGCCAGCCTTGGCGCGGAAGTTCTGGATATGCGCGCTGGCGTCATGGGCCTGCAGGGCTTCGTCACTGCTCCATTTTTCGATCATGTAGAAGGCGTGAGGATTGGCGAGGTCCTGGTGCAAGTCGTATTGACCGCAACCGGCCTCGGCGCGGGTCGGTTCCAGCAGCGCACGCAGGTGCTGTTCGAGGGCGTCCTGCTGGCCGGCTTTGGCGATGAGGGTGGCGATAGCGGTGAAAGGCTGGGACATGTTCGGCTCCGGGAACGGGATGAATTCGATGGGACGGATGATTGGCTATTTCTCTGCAAGATAAAACCCGCTAAAAGAGCAGTCTCTTTCAATATTTTTTTGATAATCGAGGCTGAACAATGCTGCGTTTCGATGACTTGCAGTTGTTTGTCCGGGCGGCGGACCTGGGCAGTCTGTCAGCGGCGGCACGCGGGATGGACATGTCGGCCGCGGTGGCCAGTGCAGCGTTGAAGCGCATCGAACAGCAGCTCGGCGCCCGGTTGCTCGCCCGTTCTACCCGTAGCCTGCGGCTGACCGCTGAAGGCGAGGGATTTCTCGAATACGCTCGGGCCGCCTTGAGCAATCTCGATGAAGGCCGTCGTTTATTGGCCAGCGGTCAGGACCAGGTCAGCGGGATTTTGCAGCTGTCGGCGCCTTCGGACTTTGGCCGCAATCTGCTGCTGCCCTGGCTGGACGAGTTTCAGCGTGAGCATCCGAAACTCACGGTGCGTTTGCTGCTGGGCGACCGCATCGCCGACCTGTTCCGCCAACCGGTGGACATCGCCCTGCGTTACGGCGAGCCGGAAGACTCAAGCCTGGTGGCGCTGCCCATCGCCCCGCAGAACCGCCGCGTCCTCTGTGCCGCCCCGAGTTACCTGGCCCGGCATGGCGAGCCACGGCAACTGGAGCAACTGGCTCAGCACAACTGCCTGCTGTTCATGCTCGGCAGCCGGGTCCACGATCATTGGAGTTTCCACGACGGCAAACGCGAGGTCAGCCTGACCGTCAGCGGTGATCGTTTCAGCGATGATGCCGATGTCGTCCGTCTGTGGGCCGTGGCAGGTGCCGGGATCGCCTACAAGTCCTGGCTCGATGTCGCGGCCGATGTGCTGGCCGGTCGATTGAAAGTGCTCATGCCGGAACTGCTCTGTGAGCGCGCACCGCTGAATTTGCTGTGCGCCCATCGCGCACAATTGAGTAAGCCGGTGAACCTTTTGCGGGAAATGCTCGCCAGCCGTTGCGCTCGATTGAGTAGCCAATTTCCGACGTTATCGGGCCCCGATCATTAGTCGCAGGCAAATAGCGAAATTTCACTCAGGAACTATCACCACCAATGGTTTCCCAAGGGCAGGAACCGGCGGTTAACCCGCCTATACTAGCGCTCGCCTCATGTACGCACCGTCGATCTCGCCATGGCGAGTCCACGTCCGAGTCAGCCAGGCCCCATGGTCAATCGCCGCGGCTTTGCGAAACCTGCGAAGCAATGGCCTGTGCGATTGGGCGGCTTTGCCCGGTTTATGGCGGTTTCCACGCCTTGGCCGACGACACATTACTGGTCAAGATGTCTCTGAGCAGTAGACGAAACGATTCAACAGGGAGTGAATACATGGAACATGCACCTTGCATCAGCCAGATCGCCACGTTGCTGGCTGACCCAAAGCGCAGCGCAATGATGTGGGCCTTGATGGACGGCTCGGCACGGCAAACCGAAGAGCTGGCCTTGTTGGCCGGCCTGTCACCGTCTTCGGCCAGTGCGCATCTGGGGCGTTTGTCCGCCGGAGGTCTGTTGAAAGTCGAATTCCGCGGCCGCAAGCGGTTCTTCCGTCTTGCCGCGCCTGAAGTGGGTGCCGCGATAGAGGCACTGGCCAGCGCCACCCTGGCCAGCACGCCTCGGGAAATCCCGGACGTTTTCAAGCGCACGCCCCCCCTCGCCAAACCTCAGGCGGCGCCTTCGTCGTTATTGCGCGCCAGGCTTTGCGACGACCATTTGGGCGGCACCCTTGCCGCCGATCTTTACCAGCGCCTGCTGGATGCGGGCTGGATCGAACAGTTCGATCAGCGGGTCATGATCACTCACAAGGGCGCCACGCAATTGGCGACACGGGGTGTGTTCATCCAGGCGCTGGCTCATCGCAACAGCCGAGTCGCCTGCGCTTGTCCGGACTGGAGCGAAAGACGCCCGCACATGGGCGGATCGCTGGGTGCGGCGTTGCTGCAATTGTTCATGCAGTCAGGTTGGTTGAGCTTGCCCAACGATTCGCGAGCCTTGCAGATCACCGCCGCGGGGCAGCGTGAAATCCATCGATTCGCCAAAGAAACCGAGCTGGAAATGGCGTTGTAGACGCATCGAGATCGACTGACCTTCCTGCTCGGCTCGATCAAAACCGAGTTCGGCCTGAGCACGGCACAGGCCGGGTTGCTGGCCAGTTCGAGCTTTTTCGGCATGGTCGTGGGGGCTTCGCTGTCCGGCATGGTGGCCGACCGCTTCGGCCGCAAACCGGTGTTCCAGTGGAGCATCGTGTTGTGGGGGATCGCCAGTTATCTATGCTCCACGGCGCAGAACGTCGAAACGCTGACGTTGTTCAGAATCCTGTTGGGGATCGGCATGGGCATGGAGTTTCCCATCGCTCAGTCGATGCTCTCGGAGCTGATTCCAGCCAAAGGTCGCGGGCGTTACATTGCGCTGATGGATGGTTTCTGGCCGCTGGGTTTCGTCGCCGCCGGCGTACTGTCGTACTTCCTGCTGCCGGTGATTGGCTGGCGAGACATCTTCCTGGTGTTGGCGGTGCCGGCGGTGTTTGTCCTGGCGATTCGCTTTTTCATTCCCGAATCACCGCGTTGGCTGGAACAGGCCGGGCACCATGACGTGGCAGACAAGGTCTTGCTGCGCATCGAAGATCGAGTCCGGGCATCTCTGGGGCGTTCGGAGTTGCCCGCGCCGATTCGCTTGCCGCGAGTGGCGAGTACGCCGGGCAACTTCTTTTCCGCGTTGCGGCAGATCTGGTCGCCGCTGTATCGCCAGCGCACGATGATGATCTGGAGTGTCTGGTTCTTCGCCTTGCTGGGTTTCTATGGCCTGACGTCCTGGCTCAGCGCCTTGCTGCAGCAGTCGGGTTTTGCCGTGACTCAGTCGGTGTATTACACGGTGCTGATCTCCCTTGGCGGGATTCCCGGTTTCCTGATGGCCGCCTGGCTGGTGGAGCGTTGGGGGTGTAAACCGGTGTGCGTGGTGACGTTGCTTGGCGGTGGGGTGATGGCGTTTCTCTATGGTCAGAGCGCGGTGTTTGGCGGCAACGTCAGCCTGTTGATTGCATCGGGGCTGCTGATGCAGTTTTTCCTGTTCGGCATGTGGGCGGTGCTTTACACCTACACACCGGAGTTGTACCCGACATCGGCGCGGGCCACGGGTTCGGGTTTCGCTTCGGCGATTGGCCGCGTGGGTTCGTTGCTCGGGCCAATGGTGACCGGGCTGGTGTTCCCGATGACCGGGCAGGGCGGGGTGTTTGCGCTGGGGGCGATGTGTTTTGCGATTGCGGCAGGGGTGGTGTGGGTGTTCGGGATGGAGACCCGGGGCAAGACATTGGAAGAATTAAGCGAAGCCACCGCGGGGTAGATGCAAAAAAGATCGCAGCCTTCGGCAGCTCCTACAAGGTTATGTGTACACCCTGTAGGAGCTGCCGAAGGCTGCGATCTTTTGACTTTAAGGTTTGACCAATCTGGCATCCAGGCTGTTCTGCGCCAAACGCTTGGCCTGATCCTGAGTCATACCCAAATGGGTGTACAGCGCGTCGAAGTTCTCGGTGACATAACCGCCGAAGTACGCCGGGTCATCCGAGTTCACGGTCACTTTCACGCCACGCTCGAGCATGTCGAGAATGTTGTGCTGAGACATGTGATCGAACACGCAGAGTTTGGTGTTCGACAACGGGCACACGGTCAGCGGGATTTGCTCGTCGATAATCCGCTGCATCAAACGCTCGTCTTCGATGGCGCGCACGCCATGGTCGATGCGCTGGACTTTCAGCAAGTCGAGGGCTTCCCAGATGTACTCGGGCGGGCCTTCTTCACCGGCGTGGGCGACGGTCAGGAAGCCTTCGTGACGGGCACGATCGAACACGCGCTGGAACTTGCTCGGCGGATGACCCATTTCCGAACTGTCCAGACCGACGGCGACAAACGCATCATGGAACGGCAGCGCCTGGGTAAGGGTTTTCTCAGCTTCTTCTTCGCTCAAGTGGCGCAGGAAGCTCAGGATCAAACCGCTGGTGATGCCCAGTTGCTGCTCGCCATCCTTCAACGCGGCGGCGATGCCGTTGAGCACCACTTCGAACGGCACGCCACGGTCGGTGTGGGTCTGCGGGTCGAAGAACGGTTCGGTGTGAATCACGTTCTGCGCCTTGCAGCGCAACAGGTAGGCCCAGGTCAGGTCGTAGAAATCCTGAGAGGTGCGCAACACGTCGGCGCCTTGGTAATACAGGTCGAGAAATTCTTGCAGGTTGTTGAAGGCGTAGGCCTTGCGCAGGGTCTCGACGTCGCTCCACGGCAGGGCGATCTTGTTGCGTTCGGCCAGGGCGAACAGCAGCTCAGGCTCCAGCGAACCCTCAAGGTGCAGGTGCAGTTCTGCCTTGGGCAGGGCGTTCAGCCAGTCGTACATAGTCTTTTCTCATCAGGTGCAGATGGCGAGCATTCTACAGATGCCCGTGGAAACAATTAGCAAAACCTGACCAGCCGGTTCATCACAGTGCTTTCTGTTCCCGTCGATAGGCGTAGGTCTCGGCGAAGCGCGAGAGCAGGAATTCGGCGCAGGTGGTGGCCGGATACTTGTGCGCCCAGCATGGGCGCCATCCTAGAGGTGAAAGTCCTCTCTTGAGCTGGCCACAGCGAATGAAGCGAAGCGCAACTGCATGAGGGCGACCGAGTGTGGGAAGGAAGCGTGGAAC
>NZ_SOPU01000002.1:0-14354 GCF_004402115.1 Pseudomonas sp. F01002
CCACGCTTCCTTCCCACACTCGGTCGCCCTCATGCAGTTGCGCTTCGCTTCATTCGCTGTGGCCAGCTCAAGAGAGGACTTTCACCTCTAGGATGGCGCCCATGCTGGGCGCACAAGTGACACGCCGTAAGGGCGGAACCATAGGTGGCCGTTACCGCAGAAATGGATATGTACTCAGTCAACAACAGCATGGTCGGCCCAAAGGCCGCCATCGCACCGATGCGGCGACCCGACAAGCCAGCCACAGGTCATTCCGTCCAGCACCGCTACTGGACGCGCGTATCTTTGGCATATGATGCCGGGCCTTCGCCTTCCCTCGGTCCGGACAGGAGCAGAGATGCAGCTCAAACACAAAATCGTCGCGCTCGGGATTCTGCCGCTGGTGTTGGCCATCGCCGTCATCTGCGCGCTGGTGATTTCCATGAACCGGCAACTGGGTGAACAACAGGCGCAACTGATCGAAGACAGCATTCTGGCGAGCAAGCGCGCAGAACTTAAGAACTACGTCGAAATGGCGCAAAGCCTGATCGAACCGCTGTACGACGACGGCCACGGTGACGAACACGCACAGCAACAAGTGCTGGAAGAACTGCGCAAGCTCAGCTTTGGCATCAATGGCTACTTCTTCGTCTACGACCACGAAGGACGCAGCCTGATGCACGCCCGCCAGTCCGAGCTGGTGGGCAAATACCTGTGGGACATGAAGGACCCTCACGGTTTGCCCGTGATTCAGGCGTTGCTCAAAAGTGCGCAATCGGGCGAAGGCTTTCAGCGCTACGCCTGGAACAAACCCTCTTCCGGCCAGGTGACCGACAAGCTCGCCTATGTGGTGATGCTGGATCGTTGGGGCTGGATGCTCGGCACCGGCATTTACCTTGAAGACGTTGAGCGCGCGACCCAGCAGGCGCGTGACGAAGTGGCCCAGGGCATTCGTAAAACCATGCTGGCGATTGCCGCAGTGGCCCTTGTGGCGGTGCTGTTTGTCTTCGCCAGCGGCATGACGCTGAACGTCAGCGAGCATCGTCTGGCCGACAAAAAACTTCAGCGCCTGACTCAGCGTATCGTCAGCTTGCAAGAAGAAGAGCGCTCACGGGTTTCCCGTGAACTGCACGACGGCATCAGCCAGCTACTGGTCTCCATCAAGTTTCAGTTCGAGCTGGCCAGCCATCTGCTCGAGAATGGGCAAGCACACGACAAGGGTTTGAGTACGCTGAGAGACGCCACGGAACGCCTGGGAGAAGCGATTGGCGAGGTGCGCAGCCTCTCCCATGACTTGCGTTCCTCGCTGCTCGACACCCTGGGCCTGCCGGCAGCGATCGGTCAACTCGCCGCAGAATTCGAGCAACGCAGCGGCCTGGTGGTGACTTACAACGACAACGAATTCGACTGTCACCTGGTTGATGGGGCAGCGGTCTCGCTGTTTCGCATCGTGCAAGAAGGCCTGACTAATATTGAACGACATGCCCAGGCTAAAAACGTCTCCATTACCCTGCACGGGGCCGAAGATTCCATACGGTTGACGGTGGTCGATGACGGTATCGGTTTCAACGTCGCCCAGGTCGAACGTCGTCACGCGGGCATTGGCCTGCGTAATATCCGTGAGCGTGTCGAGCATTTTGGTGGACGATTCGACCTGATCTCGATGCCGGGACGAAGTGAGCTGGACGTTTGGCTGCCAATGAAAATGCCCGGTACAACACGCTGACTCGCCCCCTGACAACAAGAGTGAATACCCGCGATGAACCTGCCCTACCCGATCCGCGTCGCCCTGGTCGACGATCACGCCCTGGTCCGCGACGGGATCAAAGCGCTGCTGGCGGTCATGGCCCCCCTGGAAGTGGTGGGCGAAGCCGAGAATGGCGCGGATGCCATTGAAATGGTCGGACGCTGCCAGCCGGACCTGTTGCTGGTCGACATCAGCCTTAAGGACATGAACGGGCTTGAGCTGACCCGGGTGTTACGCAAGCAGTACCCGTCGCTCAAGGTGCTGGTGCTCAGCATGTACGACAATAATGAATACGTGAGTGAGTCCGTTCGCGCGGGGGCCAGCGGCTATGTACTGAAGAACTCACCGTCGCGGGAAATCATTGCAGCGATCGAAGCCATCGCCAGTGGCGGCACGTTCTACAGTGCCGAGATCGCCCAGCGGCTCATCGCCGATAAAAGTACCGACAACGAGCTGACACCGCGCGAGAGCCAGGTGCTGTACAAGATGGCTCAGGGGCTGAACAACAAGGAGATGGCCCGCGAACTGGACATCAGCGTTCGCACTGTAGAAACCCATCGCTTGAGCATCCGTCGCAAACTCAACATCGACAAACCGGCGGCCCTGGTCAAATACGCGATCGATCACGGGATCATCTCGCGGTAGCAGGCATTAATACTCAATGGAAAACCCGGCCTTATCAGCCGGGTTTTTTTTTGGTTTTGTATTGGCAACAGCCATCCCCTGCGCCCTTTTAACCACCGTCCGACCAGAAACTCATTTCAGGGACTTGCGCTGCCGGTATTATGGTATACCATCAGACGCACAGATACTCTCACCTTATACGGAGCAGCTCATGAGTTTCGAAATCCGCAAGATCGTCAGCTATGTCGAAGAAACCTTTATCGAAGGCGGCAAGGCCACCGATAAGCCAGTGACCATGGTCGGGCTGGCCGTCGTGATGAAAAACCCTTGGCTGGGTCGCGGCTTTGTCGAAGACCTGAAACCGGAAATTCGCGCCAATTGCTCCGACCTCGGTGCGCTGATGGTCGAGCGTCTGGTCGGCATCATCGGCGGTGCCGAGAAGATCGAGGCTTACGGCAAGGCTGCTGTCGTGGGCGCCGACGGTGAAATCGAACACGCCTCCGCCGTCATCCACACCCTGCGCTTCGGCAACCATTACCGCGAAGCGGTGAAAGCCAAGAGCTACCTGAGCTTCACCAACAAGCGCGGCGGCCCGGGCACTTCGATCCAGATTCCGATGATGCACAAGGACGACGAAGGCCTGCGTTCGCACTACATCACCCTGGAAATGCAAATCGAAGATGCACCGCGTGCCGACGAAATCGTGGTGGTACTGGGTTGCGCCGATGGCGGCCGCCTGCACCCACGCATCGGCAACCGTTACATCGATCTGGAAGAGCTGGCCGCTGAAAACGCCCAGTAAGCAAGGTCGGTAACAACAACAAAAAGGCATGCAGGAGCGCTCCATGATTCGGCTCACCGCTGAACTCACCCCGGCTGGCACCAGTTACCTGGCGACCGGCCAAGGCCAGCCCGTGGTTTTGATCCACGGCGTGGGCCTGAACAAAGAAATGTGGGGCGGCCAGGTCGTTGGCCTGGCCACGAAGTACCGCGTGATTGCCTACGACATGCTCGGCCATGGCGCCAGCCCGCGCCCGGAAAGCGGCACTCCCCTGCTCGGCTACGCCGACCAGTTGCTGGAGCTGCTCGATCACCTGCAATTGCCCCAGGCGACGGTGATTGGCTTTTCCATGGGCGGCCTGGTGGCCCGGGCATTTGCCTTGCATTACCCGCAACGCCTGCAAGGCCTGGTGATACTTAATAGCGTGTTCAATCGCAGCCCCGAACAGCGTGCCGGCGTCATCGCCCGTACCGCTCAAGCGGCCGAGCACGGACCGGATGCCAACGCCGAAGCTGCCCTGTCGCGCTGGTTCAGCCGCGAATATCAAGCGGCCAATCCGGCGCAGATCGCGGCCTTGCGCCAAACCCTGGCAGACAATGACCCGCAGGGTTACCTGACCACCTATGAGCTGTTCGCGACCCAGGACATGTACCGCGCTGACGATCTGGGCAGCATTCAGGTGCCGACTCTGATCGCCACCGGTGAGCTGGACCCGGGTTCCACACCGGTAATGGCCGAGCAATTGGCCGCACGCATTCCCGGCGCGACAGTTGCCGTGCTCGCCGAGCAGCGGCATATGATGCCCGTAGAATCACCGCGCCTGGTCAACCAGCTGCTGCTGGAGTTTCTCGACACGGCGCACTCCCGACAAAACCAAATAAAGGGGATCGTTGCATGACACTCGCACGCTTCCAGATGTGCATCGGCGGTGAATGGGTCGATGCCCTGTCCGGCAAGACTTTTGAAAGCCTGAACCCGGCGCTGGCCCAAGCCTGGGCCGAACTGCCCGATGCCGACGAAGCCGACGTCGAGCGCGCCGTACAGGCTGCGCAGACGGCTTTCGACAGCCCGGCCTGGCGCGGTCTGACCGCCACCGCCCGCGGTAAACTGCTGCGGCGCCTGGGCGATCTGATCGCTGAAAACAAGGAACACCTGGCGCAGCTGGAAAGCCGTGACAACGGCAAGCTGATCCGCGAAACCCGTGGTCAGGTCAGCTATTTGCCGGAGTTCTTCCACTACACCGCGGGCCTGGCCGACAAACTCGAAGGCGGCACCCTGCCCCTCGACAAGCCGGACCTGTTTGCCTACACGGTGCACGAAGCCATGGGCGTGGTCGCCGCGATCATTCCGTGGAACAGCCCTCTTTATCTGACCGCGATCAAACTCGCCCCGGCCCTGGCGGCGGGCAACACCATCGTGATCAAACCGTCGGAACACGCTTCGGCAACCATTCTCGAACTGGCGCGTCTGGCGCTGGAAGCCGGCATCCCGCCGGGCGTGGTCAACGTCGTCACCGGCTATGGCCCAAGCACCGGCGCGGCCCTGACTCGCCATCCGCTGATCCGCAAAATCGCCTTCACCGGTGGTGCCGCGACGGCGCGGCACGTGGTGCGCAGCAGTGCCGAGAACTTCGCCAAGCTGTCGCTGGAACTGGGCGGCAAATCGCCGAACATTATCTTCGCCGACGCCGACCTCGACAGCGCAATCAACGGCGCGATTGCCGGGATCTACGCGGCCTCCGGTCAGAGTTGCGTCTCCGGCTCGCGATTGTTGGTGCAGGACGAAATCTACGATGAGTTCGTCGATCGTTTGGTCGAACGCGCCAAACGCATCCGCATCGGTAACCCGCAGGAAGACAGCAGCGAAATGGGCCCGATGGCCACCGCACAGCAACTGGCCGTGGTCGAAGGCCTGGTCGCCGATGCCATCGCCGAAGGTGCGCGCCTGCGCCTGGGCGGCAAGCGTCCGCAGAATCTGGGCGATGGCTGGTTCTACGAGCCGACCCTGTTCGAATGCGACCGCAACTCGATGAAGATCATGCAGGAAGAAGTCTTTGGTCCGGTGGCCTCGGTCATCCGTTTCAAAGATGAAGCCGAAGCTTTGGCGATTGCCAACGACTCGCAGTTCGGCCTCGCCGCCGGCATCTGGACTCGCGATTTGGGCAGGGCTCATCGCCTGGCCCGGGACGTGCGCTCCGGGATCATCTGGGTCAACACCTACCGCGCCGTGTCGGCCATGGCGCCGATCGGCGGCTTCAAGAACAGCGGCTATGGACGCGAGAGCGGTATCGATTCGGTACTGGCCTACACCGAGCTGAAAACGGTGTGGATCAACCTCTCCCAGGCGCCAATGCCTGATCCGTTTGTGATGCGCTAGGAGATTGACGAAATGATCGAACCCGGCATTTACAAAGACGTCATGAGCTCGTTCCCATCCGGGGTCACGGTGGTCACCACCCTGGCCCCGGACGGCGGCATCGTCGGCATTACCGCCAGCGCTTTCAGTGCGCTGTCGATCGATCCGGCACTGGTGCTGTTCTGCCCCAACTATGCCTCTGACACGTACCCGATCCTGCGCGACAGCAAGCAGTTCGCGATTCACTTGCTGTCCGCCGACCAGACCGCCGAAGCCTATGCGTTTGCCGGTAAAGGCAAAGACAAGGCCAATGGCATCGACTGGCACTTGAGCGCGCTGGGCAATCCGTTGCTGGGCAACGCCACGGCGATCATCGAGTGCGAACTGTGGCGCGAATACGACGGCGGTGATCACGCGATCATCGTCGGCGCGGTGAAGAACCTGATTCTGCCCGAGCAACCGGTGACGCCGATGATCTATCACAAAGGCAAGCTGGGTCCCCTGCCCGCTTTGGCCTGACGGGTTTACTCAAAACCCTGTGGGAGCGGGCTTGCTCGCGAATTCGGTCGCACATTCAACATTGATGTTGACTGACACACCGCTTTCGCGAGCAAGCCCGCTCCCACAAGGGATCTGCGGTGAGAGGATGATGATGAACAATGAAAAGTACGAAAAAGGCCTGAAAATCCGCACCCAGGTACTGGGCGAAGCCTACGTGAAACGCTCCATCGAAAACGCCGACGACTTCACCCGGCCACTGCAGGAAATGGTCACCGAGTACTGCTGGGGCCACGTCTGGGGCCGTGAGGGTTTGTCGCTTAAAGAGCGCAGCATGATAAACTTGGCCATGATTTCGGCCCTCAATCGGCCTCACGAACTCAAGCTGCATGTACGTGGCGCCTTGCGTAACGGACTGACTCGTGAACAAATACGCGAAATTCTGCTTCAGGTCGGTATTTATTGCGGTGTCCCCGCTGCCGTAGACAGTTTCCGGCTCGCCCGTGAAGCGTTCGCCGAAGCCGATGCCGAGGCCTCCAGTTAACCCTTGGCTGTTTGATCTGACCGAGCACGGAGATTCTTGCGATCGAAGTGCTCTTTTTGCATGGACAGCCACACTCAGAGCGGACCCCATGAAACGCCTGCCACTCGACGACAGCTTCAAGGTCAATCGCAACCCCGTTACCCTGCGCGAAATCGTGCTGGATAAACTGCGAAGCGCCATCATGAACTTCCAGCTCCTGCCGGGAGACCGTCTGGTCGAGCGCGATCTGTGCGATCGCCTGGGCGTCAGCCGCACGTCCGTACGCGAAGCCTTGCGTCACCTGGAATCCGAAGGCCTGGTGGAATTCGCCGATGCCAAGGGCCCACGGGTCGCCATCATTACCCTCTCCGATGCCGGTGATATCTACGAGCTGCGTTGCGTGCTCGAAGGCCTGATCGTCCAGCTGTTCACCCTGCGCGCCAAGGCCAAGGACATCAAGGCCCTGGAAAAAGCCCTCGAGGAAAACCGCAAGGCCCTCAAGGACGGCGAGCTGCAACAGGTCATCGATTCGGTTCAGGGTTTCTACGATGTACTGCTCGAAGGCTCCGGCAACCATGTCGCGGCGTTGCAATTGCGCCAGTTGCAGGCGCGAATCAGCTACTTGCGCGCGACATCGGTGTCCCAGGAAAACCGTCGTGGTGCCAGCAACCAGGAAATGGAGCTGATTGTCGAAGCGATCAAGAGCGGCGATCCCCTCGCGGCCCACCAAGCCTGCGTCAACCACGTACGCGCCGCCGCAGCGGTCGCTCTGGAATACCTCAAGCGCAAGCAGGAAGAAACCGGGGCGATCCCGCAAATCACCCTGCCGATCGCGCTTAAAGAACCGCGCATAGGTCGCTAAAGATGTTCAGCCCGAGCTTTTGCCCAAAGTGCGGCGGCAGTGACCTCGGTCACCAGCTGCCGCCGGGCGATACGCACGAGCGCCTGATGTGCCGCGGTTGCGGCTACATCCATTACATCAATCCGAAAATCATTGCCGGCTGCATCATCGAGCAGGACGGCAAGTATTTGCTGTGTCAGCGCGCCATCCCGCCGCGCCCTGGTACCTGGACGCTGCCGGCCGGCTTCATGGAAGGCGGCGAGACCACCGAACAGGCAGCGCTGCGCGAAGTCTGGGAAGAGAGCGGCGTGCGCGCGGAAATTCTCTCGCCCTACTCGATCTTCAGCGTGCCGAAGATCAGCGAGGTGTACATCGTCTTCCGCGCCATCGCCCTGGAGATCACCGGCCAGTACGGGCCGGAAACCCTCGACTACAAATTCTTCGCGCCCGAGGACATTCCCTGGGACAGCATCTACTACCCGGCAATCCGGCAGATCCTCGAACGCTATATCGAGGAACGCCAGGCCGGGGTTTACGGCATCTACATCGGCAACGACGATACCGGCAAGATCCACTTCATTCGGTAGGAGCTGCCGAAGGCTGCGATCTTTTGATCTTAGCTCGTTTGCGAGCCGCCAAAAGATCGCAGGCTTCGCCAGCTACAGGTGGCATCACATCGGCGCCACGCCCTCGACAATGATGATCTCGGCCCGAGCCACGCCCTCGCGGTGCCGTTTCGCCTGCTGATATTCCTCCGACTGGTAGCAGGCCAGCGCCTGTTCGTACGAGTCGAACTCAATCACCACGTTGCGTTGCGGCGTGGGCCCGCCTTCCAGCGCTTCGCTGCGCCCGCCCCGGGCCAACATCCGCCCGCCATACAACGCGAAGGCTGCCGGCGCCCGCTGGGTGTATTGGCTGTATTGATCGGGGTCGGTGACATCTACATGAGCAATCCAGTACGCCTTCATAGTGACCTCTCGGTTTATTTTGTATTATGGTATACCACAAAATATTTCCATCAAACACTGAGAATCCCAGCATGGCCTTCAACAGCATCGAAGAAATTATCGAAGACTATCGACAAGGCAAGATGGTGCTCCTGGTCGATGACGAGGATCGGGAAAACGAAGGTGACCTGCTGCTGGCCGCCGATTGCTGCACGGCCGAGGCGATCAGCTTCATGGCCCGGGAAGCTCGCGGCCTGATCTGCCTGACCTTGACCGACGACCACTGCCAACGCCTCGGGCTGGAGCAGATGGTGCCGAGCAACGGCAGCGTGTTCAGCACCGCTTTCACCGTGTCCATCGAGGCCGCCGTGGGCGTGACCACCGGCATCTCCGCCGCCGACCGGGCGCGTACCGTGGCAGCTGCGGTCGCCGTTAATGCCGGGCCCGCCGACCTGGTGCAACCCGGTCATATTTTCCCGCTACGCGCCAAGGAAGGCGGCGTGCTGACTCGCGCCGGTCACACCGAAGCCGGATGCGACCTGGCACGCCTGGCAGGCTTCACCCCGGCCTCGGTGATCGTCGAAGTGATGAACGATGACGGCACCATGGCCCGCCGCCCGGACCTGGAAGTGTTCGCGCGCAAGCACGGGATCAAGATCGGCACCATCGCCGACCTGATCCACTATCGCCTCAGCACCGAAAGCACTGTGGTGCGTATCGGTGAACGTGAACTGCCCACAGTGCATGGCACTTTCCGGCTGATCACTTTTGAAGACCGCATCGAAGGCGGCGTCCACATGGCAATGGTCATGGGCAAGTTGCACCGGGACGAACCGACGCTGGTGCGCGTGCATGTGATCGATCCGCTGCGCGATCTGGTAGGCGCCGAATACAGCGGTCCGTCCAACTGGACGTTGTGGGCGGCGTTGCAGCGAGTGGCCGAGGAAGGTCGTGGCGTGGTGGTGGTGCTCGCCAATCATGAGCCGTCACAGGCGCTACTGGAGCGTGTGCCGCAACTGACCCAGCCGCCACGGCAGTTCAGCCGTTCGCAGTCGCGCATCTATTCTGAAGTGGGTACCGGGGCGCAGATTCTGCAGGATCTTGGCGTGGGCAAGCTGCGTCATCTTGGCCCGCCGTTGAAATATGCCGGCTTGACCGGTTACAACCTGGAAGTCGTGGAAAGTATCCCTTTCACCGAATGATTCCTGGCTTCTTTCTATAAACGTGAAGGCCACTACCCGTGGCCTGACGTTAAAAAAAACCTTTTTTGGCTGATAGCCGGTAAGGCAAAGTGCTTGCACAAAGTTTGGAATACCATAATATGATATTCCATAGACCGAACGACTCAGCCAAGTGCCCCCGCCAGGGAAAGCACTAATAACAGCCCTTGGCACGGTCGCCTTTAGAGACCAGATGGACCTACTGCTCCCGATAGGCGGGCATTACCAAGCCCGCTCAAAAACACAACAAATGAGGGCGTGAAAATGGTGTTGAACAAACGTGCAACCGCAGTACTGTTCGCGGGTTTACTGGCCACGGCCAGTCACGTGGCAATGGCGGCCGAAAGCGTCAACTTCGTCAGCTGGGGCGGTAGCACCCAGGATGCGCAAAAGCAGGCCTGGGCCGATCCGTTCAGCAAAGCCAGCGGCATCACCGTGGTCCAGGATGGACCGACCGACTACGGCAAACTCAAAGCCATGGTCGAAAGCGGCAATGTGCAGTGGGACGTGGTCGACGTCGAAGCGGACTTCGCCCTGCGCGCCGCCGCCGAAGGCTTGCTCGAACCCCTCGATTTCTCAGTCATCCAGCGCGATAAAATCGACCCGCGGTTTGTCTCCGACCACGGCGTTGGTTCGTTCTTCTTCTCCTTCGTCCTCGGCTACAACGAAGGCAAGCTCGGCGCCAGCAAACCCCAGGACTGGTCCGCACTGTTCGACACCAAGACCTATCCCGGCAAACGCGCCCTCTACAAATGGCCAAGCCCGGGCGTGCTTGAACTGGCGCTGCTGGCCGATGGCGTAGCCGCCGACAAGCTCTACCCGCTGGACCTGGATCGCGCCTTCAAGAAACTCGACACCATCAAGAAAGACATCGTCTGGTGGGGCGGCGGTGCCCAGTCGCAACAGTTGCTCGCCTCGGGCGAAGCCAGCATGGGGCAGTTCTGGAACGGCCGGATCCACGCCCTGCAAGAAGACGGCGCACCGGTGGGCGTGAGCTGGAAACAGAACCTGGTCATGGCCGACATTCTGGTCGTGCCCAAAGGGACAAAAAACAAGGCCGCGGCCATGAAATTCCTGGCCAACGCCAGCAGTGCCAAAGGACAAGCTGACTTCTCCAACCTGACCGCCTATGCGCCGGTCAACGTTGACAGCGTGGCGCGCCTGGATTCGGTGCTGGCCCCTAACCTGCCGACTGCCTACGCTAAGGATCAGATCACTCTTGATTTCGCGTACTGGGCCAAAAACGGTCCGGCCATCGCGACACGGTGGAACGAATGGCTGGTCAAATGAAAATGACGGCAACCGCGTCCCGCCAACCCACGCAGATCGGGAGTGCCACTGGCGCTGCCGGCTCGGCACTCGGCAAGGCGGCTGCGATGAACCAATCCCCTTCCATGGCACAGCGCTGGCGTGGCGCAAGCAACCTGATCCCCGCCCTGCTGTTCCTCGGCCTGTTTTTTCTGGCGCCGCTGATCGGGCTGTTGCTGCGTGGCGTGCTGGAGCCGGTACCGGGGCTGGGCAATTACGAGCAGTTGTTCGCCAACTCGGCTTATGCACGGGTCTTGCTCAACACCTTCTCGGTGGCCGGACTCGTGACCCTGTTCAGCCTGCTGCTCGGCTTTCCATTGGCCTGGGCCATCACCCTGGTGCCCCGTGGCTGGGGTCGTTGGATCCTCAACATCGTGTTGCTGTCGATGTGGACCAGCCTCCTCGCCCGGACCTATTCCTGGCTGGTGTTGCTGCAAGCCTCCGGGGTGATCAACAAGGCGCTGATGGCGATGGGCATCATCGATCAACCGCTGGAAATGGTGCATAACCTCACCGGCGTGGTGATCGGCATGAGCTACATCATGATCCCGTTCATCGTGCTGCCGCTGCAGGCGACCATGCAGGCCATCGACCCGATGATCCTGCAAGCCGGCTCGATCTGCGGCGCGAGCCCCTGGACCAACTTCTTCCGGGTGTTCCTGCCGCTGTGCCGGCCGGGGTTGTTCTCCGGTGGCCTGATGGTGTTCGTGATGTCGCTGGGGTACTACGTCACCCCGGCGCTGCTGGGTGGTGCGCAGAACATGATGCTGCCCGAGTTCATCATTCAGCAGGTGCAGTCGTTCCTCAACTGGGGCCTGGCCAGCGCCGGTGCCGCGTTGCTGATCGTCATTACGCTGGTGTTGTTCTACTTCTACCTGAAGCTTCAGCCGGAATCCCCGGTTGGCGCCAGCAACGCGAGGTAAGCCGTCATGCTCC
Organism: Pseudomonas sp. F01002; assembly: GCF_004402115.1. NCBI lineage: Bacteria > Pseudomonadati > Pseudomonadota > Gammaproteobacteria > Pseudomonadales > Pseudomonadaceae > Pseudomonas > Pseudomonas sp. F01002. Next base: position 11,760 of record NZ_SOPU01000002.1, read on the forward strand.
TGACCCCCAATGCCATGAGCCGGCGCATGCGCTTCGGCCTGTACTTCACGACCGGATTGATCGCGTTGTTCCTGTTGCTGCCGATCGTATTCATCGTGCTGCTGTCCTTCGGTTCCTCCCAGTGGCTGGTGTTCCCGCCGCCGGGCTGGACGCTGAAATGGTACGGCCAGTTCTTCTCCAACGCCGACTGGATGAACGCGGCCGTGGCCAGCCTCAAAGTCGCGGTACTGACCACGGTCTTCGCCGTGGCGCTGGGCCTGCCGACCGCTTTTGCACTGGTGCGCGGGCGCTTCCCGGGCCGCGAAATGCTCTACGGCCTGTTCACCCTGCCGATGATCGTGCCGCTGGTGATCATCGCGGTGGCGGTGTACGCACTGTTCCTGAAACTGGGCTACACCGGGACGATGTTCGCCTTCGTGGTCAGCCACGTGATTGTTGCGTTGCCGTTCACCATCATCTCGATCATCAACTCGCTGAAGCTGTTCGATCAGTCGATTGAGGATGCCGCGGTGATCTGCGGCGCCTCACGCCTGCAAGCGGTGTTCAAGGTGACCTTTCCGGCGATTCGTCCGGGCATGGTGGCCGGCGCGCTGTTTGCGTTTCTGGTTTCCTGGGATGAAGTGGTGTTGAGCGTGATGATGGCCAGCCCGACCCTGCAAACCCTTCCCGTGAAAATGTGGACCACCCTGCGCCAGGACCTGACGCCCGTGATCGCCGTCGCCTCGACGCTGCTGATCGGCCTCTCGGTACTGGTCATGGTGATCGCCGCCGCCCTTCGCCGGCGCAATCCAATCAGCGCCTGAGCGCCAGGAGTACGAAATGAGTGCAGTGATCAAAGCCCAACAAAGCGACCAACCGTTAGTAAGCCTGCGCAACCTGAACAAGTACTACGGCGATTTTGCCGCCGTGGACGACATCTCGCTGGACATCAAGGACGGTGAATTCCTCACGTTCCTCGGCTCCAGCGGCTCTGGTAAAAGTACAACGCTGTCGATGCTCGCCGGCTTCGAAACCCCGAGCAGCGGCGAGATCCTGGTCAATGGCCAGTCGCTGGTCAACGTACCGCCGCACAAGCGCGACATCGGCATGGTGTTCCAGCGTTATTCGCTGTTCCCGCACCTGTCGGTACGCGACAACATCGCGTTCCCATTGGCCATTCGCAAACTGGCCAGCGCCGAACGCGAGCGCCGGGTCGATGCGATGCTTAAGCTGGTGCAACTGGAACAGTTCGCCCATCGCCGCCCTTCGCAACTGTCCGGCGGCCAACAGCAACGTGTGGCGATTGCTCGGGCGCTGGTTTATGAACCACGCATCCTGCTGATGGACGAACCGCTCGGTGCGCTGGACAAGAAACTGCGCGAAGACTTGCAGGATGAACTGCGCCAGCTGCATCGGCGCCTGGGCATCACCATTGTTTACGTGACCCACGACCAGGAAGAAGCCATGCGTCTGTCCCAGCGCATCGCGATCTTCAGCCACGGCAAAATTGTCGGTTTGGGCAGCGGCTACGACCTGTACCAGAATCCGCCGAATGCGTTTGTGGCTTCGTTCCTTGGTAACTCGAACTTCCTCAAATTCAAGGCTCAGGGCAATGCGGTCGCTACGTTTGAAGGGCAATCATTGTCGATTCGACTGACCGCAGGATTGCAAACCAATCAGGATGTGCTGCTGATGGTTCGTCCGGAAAAAGCCTTGGCATTGAGCGTTGAGCAAGCGGCTCGGGAACCGCTGGCGGCAGGTTGGAATGAAGTCTCGGCGATTGTCGGTGAAGTGCTGTTCCTGGGTGAAAGCCAGACCTGCACGGTCATGACTTCGGGCGGCACCTCGATGACTGTCAAGGCGCTCTCCGCTGCCGGCATGCCGCTGAAGACTGGCGATCCGGTGCGCGTGCGCTGGGCTACTGCGGATGCTTGCGTTTATACCGAATGGGCTGAGAGTGATTTGAACAAGGCTGCTGGGGCTCATTGATTTGGCGCCGGCCCATGCCAGTGGGCTGTGATTTATCTGTCACCCTCGGGTCGCCGCAACGTCGGGTTGTGGCGGCCTTTTTTTTGCTTTTTGGGTTGGGGGCATATCCATTGTTTTGGTAACGGCGGCTGGCGGTTTCGCTTTTACAGCGAGTCACTTGGAAATACGGAATGCCGCCCAACCCCAAGTAACCAAGGGCTCTTGCCCCGCCATTCGGTGCCTCGCTTAGGCTCGGCATGCCCTCACTCCGGCATTGCTCCGGGGGCCCGCCGCCATCGGCCATCCATGGCCGGGGGCGGCTACCGCGGCATCCTTGCCGCGGTGCCCCCTGCGCAACACCTGCGCTCGGCCTCTGGAAAAGGGGCGGCAGATCTGAAGCCAAAGCAAAGCAACAGCAACGGCAACGGCAACAGCAAGATCAAAAGATCGCAGCCTCGCTTCGCTCGACAGCTCCTACAGGGAAATGCGTTCGCTTGAAGTCAGGCCGGCCGGTAGGCCGCCTCGCTTTGGCGTTTGCGGTGCACGCCCCCTCGAGAGGCCGAGCGCAGGTTCTGCGCAGTGGGCAACCCGGCATGGATGCCGGGTTAGCCGCCCCCGGCCATGGATGGCCGATGGCGGCGGGCCCAC
>NZ_SOPU01000002.1:14362-18353 GCF_004402115.1 Pseudomonas sp. F01002
AGGCGAGGCACCGAACGAAAGGGGCAAGAGCCCTTGGTTACTTGGGGCTTTTCCAAGTGACCCGCCGTAAGGGCGGACCCCTAAGCAGCCGTTACCGAAGAAACGGATATACACACACCCTAGCGCAAAAAAAAATGCCCGGCAGAGGCCGGGCATTCCAGACGCGAACTCAAGTCGGGCGCTAGTGTGTGTAACCCAGTTTCGCTGCCTTGCTCTCTTGCCCCTGCCCACGCGTAGCCAGGCAGTAATACAACGGACAAGTCACCACCAACCCCACCAGCCACGACAAATCAGCCCCGTCCACCAGATTGGCATAAAGCCCGACATACAACGACGTATTGGCAAACGGCAGCTGCACGATAATCCCGATGAAATACGCAACAATCGCATGCAGATTGAACCGCCCGTAAATCCCGCCATCAGCACGGAAGATTGAGGCAATGTCATAGTTGCCACGCTTGATCAGATAGAAATCAATCAGGTTGATCGACGCCCAAGGCACCAGCACCAGCAACAGCGCCAGAATCAACCCGATGAACTGCGAGATGAAATCCGCCGAAGCGCCCAATGCGACAAAACAGCAACCCGCCAGCACAACACTCGACAACACCACGCGCACTTTGATGCTCGGCGTCCACTGACTGGCGAAGGTCTGGATCGAGGTGATGATCGACAGCACCGCGCCATACAGATTCAAGGCGTTGTGACTGATGATGTTGAGCAAAAACAGGACCATCAGGATCGGCCCCAACCAGCCGGTGGACTGCTTCACCGCCGCCATCGCTTCGGTGCCTTCTGGAGTGGCCAACACCGCCACCGCGCCGAAAGTGAACGACAGAATGGTGCCCAGGGTAGCCCCCAGATACGTGGCAAAAAACGGACGGGCAATCCCGATATCCGCCGGCAGGTAACGCGAGTAGTCCGACACATAAGGCGAGAAGCTGATCTGCCAGATGATCCCCAACGACACCGTTGCCAGCCAGCCCGACAGGTTAAAACCGCCGCGGGTGAAGAAGTCCGCCGGCAGGTCATGGGCGAAAATGTAAAGAAAACCGGCAAGCAAGGCACTGCCCATGACCCAGGTCCCGATGCGATTGAGGGTGTGAATGAAGCGGTAGCCGATCACCCCGATCGCGGTGGCACTGAGGGCGCCGATGAGGATGCTCGCCGACACCGGAACCGAAGGCGCGATGCCGACAATGGACTTGCCGGCCAAGACGATGTTGGAGATGAAAAAGCCGATGTAGATCATCGCCGCAAAGAACACGATCAGCAGCGCACCATAACGGCCGAACTGGCCGCGGCTCTGCACCATCTGCGGAATCCCCATGCGCGGTCCTTGAGCCGACGCGAGGGCAATCACCAGACCGCCGACCATATGCCCGAGCGCAATTGCCAGCAGGCCCCAGAACAGGTCGAGGTGGAACACTTGAACCACCATGGCGCCTGTCACGATGGGCAGCGGTGCAATGTTGGTACTGAACCATAAAGTGAAAAGGTCGCGGGCCTTCCCGTGGCGTTCCGCGAGCGGGACGTAATCGACCGTGTGATTCTCGATCAGGGGGTCTTGCCGGGACATCTGGGACATGTGCATGAACTCTAGTTTGTCTGATCTTATAGTTGTACGAAGCCAAACCGGGGGAACTCTTTGGCTGCCCCTCAGATGCCGGTCATATTATGGTATTCCATCTTTTTAACAAGACTGATCCGGTCTTTTAGCGCCCATCTGAGCCGCAATCCTCAGGCATCAGCGCCCGCTTAAACGGGCTGAAAGCCCCGTAAACATTGGCTACAAAACCAAAAATGTACGTTTATCGGGCCAAAAAAAAAGCCCTTGCAAACTATGTATTACGGTATACCATCAGACCTATAAACACATAAAAACCCGCATTACACCGCCAGAGGACCGTCCCATGATCGATGCCGCCATCTACAAACAAGTGATGGGTTCGTTTCCTTCCGGGGTGACTGTGATCACCACGCTGGATGACGATGGCCACATCGTCGGCCTGACCGCCAGCGCCTTCAGCTCGCTGTCCATGGACCCAGCCCTGGTGCTGTTCTGCCCCAACTACAGCTCCGATTCCTATCCGGTACTGATCAAGAACAAACGCTTTGCCATTCACGTCCTGTCCGGCGGCCAGCAGAGCGAAGCCTATGCCTTCGCGCGCAAAGGCAAGGACAAGGCGCAAGGCATCGAGTGGACCTTGAGCGAGCTGGGCAACCCGATTCTGGCCAATGCCACAGCGGTCATCGAATGCGAGTTGTGGCGCGAATATGAAGGGGGCGACCACGCGATCATGGTCGGCGCGGTGAAGAACCTGATCGTGCCCCAGCAGAACGCCGGACCACTGGTGTATTGCCACGGCAAGATGGGCGCCCTGCCCGTGCTCGCCTGATCCAGAAAATATTTTGCGCATATTGCGAATTTCGATACTCCAATAATCAGCCAGCCGACTCCCGATCGACAGGCCAACAATAAAAGATCCGAGGTAAGCGTCATGAAGTTTTCCCTGTTCGTGCACATGGAACGTTGGGACGAAAGCGTCAGCCACCGTCAGCTGTTCGAAGACTTGACCGAACTGACCCTGATGGCCGAAGCCGGTGGTTTCAGCACCGTCTGGATCGGCGAACACCACGCCATGGAATACACCATCTCGCCGAGCCCGATGCCGCTGTTGGCCTACCTGGCCGCCAAGACCACCACCATTCACCTCGGCGCTGGCACCATCATTGCGCCGTTCTGGCACCCGTTGCGGGTCGCTGGCGAATGCGCACTGCTGGACGTGATCAGTAACGGTCGCATGGAAGTCGGTCTGGCCCGTGGCGCCTATCAGGTGGAGTTCGACCGCATGGCCGGCGGCATGCCCGCCTCCTCCGGCGGTCAAGCGCTGCGCGAGATGGTTCCGGTGGTGCGCGCCCTGTGGCAAGGCGATTACGCTCACGATGGCGATATCTGGAAATTCCCGAAGTCCACCAGCGTACCGAAGCCAATCCAGAAGCCTAATCCGCCAATGTGGATCGCCGCTCGCGACCCGGACTCACACAACTTCGCCGTGGCCAACGGCTGCAACGTCATGGTCACGCCGCTGATGAAAGGCGACGAAGAAGTCCTCGACCTGAAGAACAAGTTTCAGGCCGCGCTGGATAACAACCCGGACGTGCCACGCCCGCAACTGATGGTGCTGCGCCACACCCACGTCCACGCGGCGGATGACCCGGAAGGCTGGAAAGTCGGGGCCAAGGCGATCTCGAAGTTCTATCGCACGTTCGATGCCTGGTTCGGCAACAAGGAAGTGCCGGTCAACGGCTTCCTGGCGCCGAGCCCGGAAGAGAAGTTCGCCGAGCGCCCGGAGTTCAAACTGGAGAGTCTGCACAAGACCGCCATGATCGGCACCCCGGAAGAAATCATCCCGCGCATCAAGTATTACCAGGAACTGGGGGTCGACGAGTTCAGCTTCTGGTGCGATAACAGCCTGCCCCACGCGGAGAAGAAAAAATCCCTGGAGCTGTTTATCAAACACGTGGTGCCAGCGTTTCGCTGAGTCCACTACCCTGCCCCTCGGACGCGAAGCCGGGGGGGCTGACTGACGTGTAGGGTCGATTCCAATGATCAATGATCGCCGCCCATCACTCGCCCTTCCCTCCGGCGCCGAGCAGGCTTACCTGCGCGGCGAATGGACCGCTTCGCATCTCCATTTCAAACGCCTGCGCGCCAGCGTTACTGCCAAGCAGAACGGCTTCTGGCAACTCGTTCCCTGAGCCCACCCGAACTGGAATTCACGCACCCCACGTCTCGTTATCGCGAAGCGTGTCCGGTGCATTGTGCTTCGCCCATGATCAGGTTTGCTCTATGAACAATAAAAACGCGCTGTTGATCATCGACATGCAACAGGAGGACGGTTTCGTCCTGGAACACTTCGACACTGTGGCGGCCAACACCGCCGCCCTGCTCGAGACCGCCCGCCGTCAGCGGGTGCCTGTTATCTAT
>NZ_SOPU01000002.1:18393-36238 GCF_004402115.1 Pseudomonas sp. F01002
GCCGCAGCCTGATGAACTCATTATCGACAAGGGCCGTTATAGCGCCTTCCACCGAACCGACCTGGACGCCCGACTCAAGGTGCTCGGGGTCGATACCCTGATCGTCTGCGGCGTGTTGACCGATGTCTGTGTGCTCAGCACGGTGTTCGATGCCTTCGCCCTGGGTTATCACATTCGGCTGGTCAGCGACGCCTGCACCACCACATCGATTTCATCCCTGAGACCGAACGCCATGGCCAACCCGGCTCGCTGTTTTTCATCTGGTTCGGTGCCAACATGAACGGGCGTATCAACTGGATCGCTTGCGGCAGTTTCGTGCTGGCGATCGCCCTGGAAATCCCCTTCATGAACACCACGTTGGTTCGGTCCGGTGGCCAATGCCCTGGATGGCGTAGACCTGGCCTGGATCGTCGGGCTGCTGGTGCCCGCCCTGAGTTACTACTGGCTGATGAGATTCGCCAAGCGTGCGCCGATGGTGGGTCAAGCGCTGCCGTAGATCACTCAAAGACACAGCGCCGGTCAAGGCCGGTGCTGTGCCTTGCCATTCATCGATAAAACTCAACTATCGAAAATGCTTGCCGATAGTCAGGACAATGCCCCATCGTCTGGGGATCCTGGAATGTGTAGCAGCGGGTTAAAGCTGATGAAAGATATCTATCTACTGATCGAGCACGGCATCGATCAGGGCGAAGTGTATGTACTGGGCTATTTCGATGATGAACGCAGGGCTAAGGAAGTCGCCGAGGAGAAGGAGTGGGAGGCGTATCGCGCCAGCTTGAAAGCCGAGCATGTATGGTCCAGCCACAAACCGTTGGCCCCGGACAAAACAGCTTATCGGCGTTTCTGGATCAAAGCGGTTTCCAGGTTTGAGCTCATGCCTGTTCCGAGATCCTCAGCGGCCCACTGAAATTGAGCAAATGCCGAATTTCAGGCAAAAAAAATCCCAGGCAGCTGATGGACGCCTGGGACTCAAAATGCATAAACCGTGGTGGTGAACGCGGGGCGAATATTACTTAATATTTCTGCCTGTAACAAGATATTTTGATTCACCATCCAGTTACTAAAACGTCTAACTCATTAAATATCCACACATTTTTTATGGTCGAGCGTCGACAAGGACTGATTTAGAGGTACCAGCGATACTCCCGCGCACTGATGTCCTGCAGGAATGCCAAATGGTCCTGGCGCTTGTTTTCGCAGTAGACATCTACAAACTCCGCCCCCAAACCCTCGCGCATCTGCGCGTTGTTTTGCATCGAACGCACGGCCTCCAACATCTCCAACGGGAAGTCGATTCCGCTGCCACGATCTTCGTTGAGAGATGCAATCGGTTCACGACCCACTTCCAGCCCTTGCTCCAGCCCGACCAGAATCGCCGCCAACACAAGATAAGGATTGGCATCCGCGCCCGCCAGGCGATGTTCAATGCGCAGATTTTTAGCGTCCGACTCAGGCACCCGCAGACAGGCGTCACGATCTTCAAAGCCCCAACTGGCGCGCGTCGCGACATTCACCGTGCCGCTCAAGCGACGCATTGCGTTGTGATTCGGTGCAAAGATCGGCATGCAATGCGGCAACACTTCAAGGCAACCGGCCACCGCATGGCGCAGCGCCTGCTGATCGTTAGCCGCCAACAGGTTGGTTCCCGCCTCGTCGTAAAGGCTCACATGCACATGCATGCCGCTACCGGGGTGCTGCAAGTAGGGTTTTGCCATGAAGCTGGCGCGGTGGTTGTGCTTGAGGGCCACCCCCCGTGTGCTGCGGCAGAACAGGGCCGCCCAGTCGGCCGCACGCAGGCCGTCGTCAAGGTGACCGAAATTGATCTCGAACTGGCCCGGGCCCAGCTCCGCAGTGATCACCGTGGCATCGATGCCTTGCGCCCGTGCCGTCTCGACCATGTCATCGAGTACCGGTGAAAATCTCGACAGCCGTTCGATGTGCATGTTCGGCTGATCATCGGCATCGTCCGTCAGCTGATCGCGAGGGAACTGTGGCAAGCCGTCACGTAATTGGCGATCGAACAGATAGAACTCCAATTCGAACGCGACCACAGGGAAAATCCCTTTTCGGCCGAGGCGCTCGAGCACCTGCGCCAACACTTCGCGCGGCTCGAAGACGATAGGCTTTTCAGTACCGCTTGAGGTAATCAGCATTTGCCCCAGCAGTTGTTTTTCCCAGCTCACGGGCTTGAGCGTACCGGGCACCAGGCGGCGGAGAGCATCCGGGTCGCCGTCGTTGAAACAGTAGTCGCCGATTTTGAACAGCCCCCCCTGCGTGCCCAGCAACACACAGTTTTGCGGCAGCTTGAGCGCGGTGCCTGCGGCGACCTTCTCGAGCATTTCTATCGGGTAGCGCTTACCGTAAAAATGCCCGGGGATATCCAGGGAAATCAGGTCAACGTAACGCACCTGCGGGAAGCGCTGACGAAACGCGCGAACCTCAGCAACCAGATCAGAGCAGACAGCATCCATCGTTAGTGTTCCTTGTTGTTTTTATCAGGTGTAAACCCAAAGCACCCGGGCGAGCTGATCCGAGAGGTTGCCGTAGCGACAATGCGTATGACTGGCCAGCTGAAAACTGTCGCCGGTGCGCAATGTCACCGGTTTATCGTCATCCAGCCACAGCGTCAGCTCACCCTCGAGGACATAGCCACCCTGCTCCGAGCTGTCGTTCATGTGCCGATCACCACTGCTGGCGCCGGGCTCCAGTTGGCTTTCAAGCATTGAAAAGGACGCCCTCATCTTCGGAGAGACGAGGATGTCGGTAATCCCGTCGGCGTAATACAGCGTGCGTCGCTCATCCGGGCGGGTCACCCAAGGCAATGCCATGGGCTTGGGTAAGCTGTAGAAATAGGTAGTCGGCACGCCGAGTGTTTCGCTGATGGCGGTCAAGTCCGCCACCGTGGGACGTGACAACCCCCGCTCGACTTGCGAGAGAAAGCCGACCGAACGACCGATTTTGTCCGCCAGGTCTTTCAGCGTGTACTTTTTGTGTTTGCGCAGGTCCTGGATCAGGATCGCCAGCGCCGAGATTTCTTCTTGCATGTCCATCTAAAAGCTTCCCGAAATTGATGCTTCAAATACTGTCGCGCAGCCGATACCAGGCCTTGCCGATGGCTTCCAGCGGTGCTGCCAAATACTTTCCACCGGGAAAACTGCCGTTGATCAAACCCTGATACAACGCCAGCTCATCCGGCTGGCCAAGTATCGCGTCGGACACGGCACGCGCCCCGGCCAAAGTCGGCAGCACGCCATGCCCGGAGTAACCCTGTAGCCAGTAGAGATCGCCACATCGACCGATGTCAGGCGTGCGCTTGAGGGTCAGATCGATGTGTCCTCCCCAGGCAAAGTCCAGTTCGACGCCCTTGAGCTGAGGAAACACGCGTTCCAGATAGGGCCGAGTCGCAGCGGCGATGTCCTTCGGCATGCCGCCCAAATAGGTGCAACCACCGCCGAACAGAAGACGGTTGTCCGGCGTACGGCGGAAATAATCGAGAACAAACTGGTTGTCGGTGACGCATACATTGCTGGGTAGCAACGCTGTTGCCTGCTCCTCTGAAAGTGGCGCGGTGGCCACCTGATAGGTGCCAACCGGTAACACGCAACTCGAAAGCTCCGGATCAAGCCGATCAAGGTAGGCGTTGCACGCCAGCACTAGCACGTCGGCGCGAATGCGACCGCGCTCAGTGGTGACCACGTAACGATCGCCTTCTTCGTGATAACTCAACGCCTTGCTCTGTTCATGAATACGTCCACCGGCCTGTTCAATCGCAGCGGCCAGGCCGAGCGCCAATTTCAGCGGATTCAAATGCCCGCCTTCAGGATCGAACAGACCTGCCTGGTAACGCTCACTGGCGACCCAATCAGGCAACGCCTCGCGCGCGATGAACTGCAAACCATCGTGGCCCCACTTGTGGCTGGCCTCGTGTTGCCATTCTGTCAGCAGACTCACCCGACGCGGCATCACCGACGTCCAGAGGTGGCCGGGCCGATAGTCACAATCAAAACCATGGCGCGCGGGCAAGTCTCGCAACTCCCGTGCCGCCCAACGCATGCTGTCCCATAACCGGCGCGCGCGCTCATAACCCAGCGCCGACTCCAGCGGCGGCATGTCACACGACCAACCGAGAATGGCCTGACCGCCATTGCGCCCCGAGGCGGCCCAGGCCACCCGACTGGCTTCCAGCAACGTCACGCGCTTGCCGGCGAGTGCCAGACGCAACGCCGTATGCAATCCACTGAAGCCGGCCCCGATGATCAACACGTCAGTGTCCTGCTCGCCCTCCAACGCGGCTCGATCGAACAGACGATCGGCACAGGTGTGGGCGTAATAGCTGGCGACGTGCTGGGTAGATTGCTGAAACATGCAGGCCTCGTGAATTTTTATACTTATATTTTCATGAAAAAGTACACGTTAAATTTCACGACCGCAACCGTTCAAGGCGCAAAAAAAATCCCGCCCAAGAGAACCCGGGCGGGATTTTTTCTAAGCTGGCAGCGTTATCGAGATAACACTAACGACTTTTAGGCAATCGGAATCAACGGATCCGCCGCTGCCCATGCAGTTTTGCGATTGGCCACCGGAGGGTAGATCCACTGGGTGTTGATTTGCGTCTTGAGCGACTTGCCTTCCTGTTTGACCAGCTTGACCTGGCGATCCCAACCTTCAGTGTAAACCGCACCCCAAGCTCCCAAATCCAGACAGGTCACGTATTTAGGCTGGCTATACGGAGTCGGATCCACACCCAGAATCTGCGCAGCAACGTTATTGCCGGCATGGCGACCCAATACGATAGCGTGCTGGCAGGTCATCAGTGCGAAGTTGCCGATGTCATCGGTGGCGGCGTAAGCCACGTCGCCGGTGGCGAAGATGTCTTCCTGGCCAATGACTTTCAAGTGCGCGTCGACGTGCAGACGGCCCAGGTGATCGCGTTCGGCCGGAATCTGCTCGGTCAGCGAGCTGGCGCGTACACCGGTGGTCCAGACGACGGTTTTGGCATCGATGCGCTGACCATCGGCCAGCGTCACACCGTTTTCATCGACGGCGACGACCGACGATTTCAAGCGCCATTTCACACCCGTTTCAATACTGGCTTCAGCGATCGACTTGGCGATCTCGGCGCCCATGGACCCGCCAACTTTCTCGCCACGATCAACGATGATCACTTCGATGTCGGCGCGATCACCCAGGATGGCACGCAGCCGCGCAGGCATTTCAGTCGCGGTTTCAATCCCGGTGAAGCCACCGCCGGCCACCACTACGGTGTTGCGAGCTTGGCTTTCTGGCAGGTTCACCAGGGACTTGAGGTGATTTTCCAGGCGTACGGCCTGTTCGATCTGGTCCACGTCGAAGGCGTGTTCTGCCACACCTGGCGTGTTCGGCAATGCCAGGCGGCTGCCGGTCGCCAGAACGAGTTTGTCGTAGCTGCACACTTGCTGGTTGCCGGATGCATCGAGGTAGCCGACACGTTTTTGCTCAACGTCGATGGTTTCGGCAGAGCCCTTGATGAAGTTGACGCCGACCGCATCGAACAGTTCGCCGATCGGTGCGGCCAGTTGGTGAGCATTCGGTTCGTAGAAGCGCGGACGGACTCGCAGCTCGGCCTGAGGGGCCAGAACGGTCACTTCAACGTCGTTGTGACCATGAATGTCGAACAGACGCGTGGCGCTCAAAGCCGTCCACATGCCACCGAAACCTGCGCCGATAACCAAGATGTGCTGTTTCATTTATAACTCCGGGGAGAAGGCCAAGTGATGAGTTCGTTAAAGGTCGCGCTCTTCGGTAGCGGCTGCTTACCGCTGCCGACCGGACAACGGCGACTATATTGATCCTAGTTACTTGGCACAAAACGAAATTACTGATGGTTAGTATCGAAAAGTTTGATTTGTCCAGAAAGACATATGAACAGCCAACTATGCCGCACAACGAGCAGTGAATACGCGACAGGATGCGTTGCTCGGCTCGCTTTCCGCTGTTAACATTTACGACACCTTTAGTCGGAGATTGATATGTCTCTTTACAGCGCAGGCGTTGAGTACGGCATTCATTGCCTGATTTTTTTGGTGGGCAATGGCGGCGACACCCGTGAAGCGAGCGTGCGTGACCTTGCTGAGCTGCAAGGCGTACCACAGGACTATCTGGCAAAAATTTTCACCAAACTGGCCAAGACAAAACTGGTGGTCGCCACAGAAGGCGTGCGCGGCGGGTTCAAGCTGGCCCGGCCTTCTGACGAAATCAGCCTTCTGGATATCGTCAATGCCATCGACGGCGAGAAGCTCATCTTCGATTGCCGAGAGATTCGGGGGCGTTGCGCCTTGTTCGAAGGTTCCGCGCCGGCGTGGGCGCTGGCGGGTCAGTGCTCGGTGCATGCAGCCATGATGACCGCGCAGAAACGCATGGAAGACGCCCTCGCCCAGCAGACCATTCTTGATCTCGCCAGGAAGGTTGGACGAAAAGCGCCGGCGCAATTCAATGCTGAGGTGGACAACTGGATGAACGATCGTCGGGAAAAGAAAATCGGTGCGAGCGCTCAGGCAAGCGACGACCCGATCATCCAGGTGACCGATATCACCGACTAGACCTTACAGACAATCACGCACTGCCTGACGCAACGCCCCGGATTTCGCCCAGGGCGGCCCCTGATAAAGCGATACGTGGCTGCCATCCTTCGATTTCACGATATCCACGATCTCGTCGGCCGTGATGATGCTCGGCGCCGTGACCCTGTAGCCATTGGAAATCGCCGATTGGGTCGTGCTGGGTATCTCCCGCTGCCACGCCGGAAGAACGCACGCGGCATAGTCTTTTGGCGTCTTGTTGCTGTACTTGCTGAGATTGGGCTCACCTGGCACCAGGGACGCGGGCAACGAACAGCCCGCCAGCAACGCCAACCCTACTCCCCCAATCAAATTGCGCATGACGCGTCCTTATCCCGAAAAAAGGAAATGTAGCGCGTCGCTGCCCGGACATCCATCCGTTACACAGAACTCAGCACGGGGCGTTGTGATCCCCGGGATCCGGATACGACCTCTCGTTCAGATAAGTCATCCATCTTTCATACGCTTCATGCTGCCATTGAGTAACCCGTTCCCATTCCGGGCCGCTCAGCTGATGCGCAGAAATCAGTTTCATCATTTCCGTGGTGGCCGCGTCCAGATCAACCATCAGCTCATGGGCATGAAATCTAAAATCATCGGTAGCCGTCATTTGAAGTTGCCTCGCCCTAGCAAAAATTCACTACCTCACTACGACATCAGAACTGCGGGTTCGCGTTCATTTTCCCGACAAAAGGCTGCACCCACGGCCCAGACGAACAAAACGCCCTGACCTGTGAAATGGGACTAAAATTTCGTAGCGGGGATTGGCAGGAGGTCATCATGTGGCTTAACGAATCTGAAAACGAACTTCGGCGTAACCTGCAAAGCGTTGCGTCGGATTTGAGATGGTCAGCGGTAGAGCTTTTGCGCATCGCAGAGCAGCTACGCCTGGCCGGCAATGATGTGGATGCGCAAGCAACCCTAAAACTGTGCGAGTTATTTCAGGGAGATGAAGAACGACTGAAGGGTTATGCCGAGGAAGTGAAAGCCAAGGTGATCACTCGAACGAAAGCTCATTAGCAGGAGCGCTGCCATGCACAAGCCTCTATGCGCGCTGGTCGTTGTACTGGCAGCGTCGGGTGGCTGCAGCACCGAATCGCGTGTCTATCGGGATCAGCCGTTGGTTGCAAAGGTCGAGACCGGCATGAGCAAGGATCAAGTCCAGCAGATTGGCGGCCAGCCTTTATCGATAACGGATCGCACCGGCGAGCCTGGCACTTGCTTTGACTACAAGCTGACGCACGCCGGCCATCAGCAGACGTACAACGTCAGTTTCGATGGCAGGGGCAAGGTCGACCATACAAGCTTCTTGACTTGCGCGGAATGGAGCCACGCGCAACAAAAAGCCCGAGAGCCTTCCCGCAGCACCGGCGGCGGTTATTAGCCCGGGATCCTAGCGCCCAGCAAAGAAAAGCCCCGGCGAACCGGGCTGCAAGTGCGCTATTTATCTGATTTCTGGCTGCGTGCAGGCCGAGTTGCTTTGGCCTTGTAGCCGGGAAGAGCGGCCGCAAAGGCCAGTGCTTCCTCTCTACTGCCAAAGGCTCCAAGCCGGTCACCTTTGGTGCACACTCGCCATGGGCCGTTGTTCACGCTGAGTACGTCATAACCGTTCATGTGCATTTTGGTCAGCATTGGAACGCTCATAGTCACCTCCATTTCGGCAGTGATGATCCTGGATTCACTTGAATACCTTACACCCGACCTTCCATGAAGTGCCGACCAGACGTCGCGCCAGGATTCCGACATCCGGATGCACTTTCAACTTCGTCCATCACTCCAACCCTTGAGACAGACACCCCGGCTCTAATATTGCATTTTTATGACTGATTTATGACAGACGGCAATCAGGTAACACATGAAAGTACGCGCGACCGTCATTTGCGAGCAGGACCGGCACATTCTCCTGGTGCGCAAGCCAAGGAGTCGCTGGATGCTACCCGGCGGAAAGGTTGAGCGCGGTGAAGCCATTGCCGACGCCGCCACGCGAGAGCTTCAGGAAGAGACAGGGCTTGGGGTCGACGGGATGCTGTACCTGATGGAGATGCAAACGGCCAGCACCCGACACCATGTGTACGAGGCCTTTGTGACGAACCCGGGCGAGGCCCGCCCGCAAAACGAAATTTTCGATTGCATCTGGTATCCGCTGGACGCGGTACAGAACCTGAACACAAGCGACGCCACGCTCAGAATCATCAAAGCGTTTCAGCGTCGCCTGTAAGGCTCTCTATCCTGCGGCCAACGCCGTCGCGGCCTTATCGATGAACGCTGCAATCTCGACCGGCATCGACGCCAGGGACGCATGGCTGGCGTTCAGGGTCAGGATCTCCCTGGCGTTCAGCCGCTCCGCCATCCACTGCTGATTTTGTGGTGCGATCATCCTGTCATCTGTGGAAACCTGATACCACGACGGCTTCTTCTTCCACGCCACAGTGGTAATGGTGTCGCCGAAGGTGCTGGCCAGTGGCGCTTTCTAGGTGATGCCCATCACCCGCGATGACTTTGTTCCAGTGGGCAGCACCGCCCCAAAAACCATGGACCAGCACGATCGTGGGTTTGTCGCTCATCACGATGACTCCGATTGAGGATGGGTTGTTGGCCAGTCGCGTCAGCCCAGGTCGCCGCCACCGACCGGCATGATCATGCCGGTGATATAGGACGCTTCGTCGCTGGCCAGAAACAGAATAGCGCTTGTCTGTTCATCCAGCGTGCCATAGCGCTTCATCAAACTGCTGTCGAGCGTCTGGTCGACAATCTGCTGATACCAGACCTTCTCCTGCTCGCTCTGATCGGCGCTGTTGCGCGGAATCACCCGCGGCGGCGCTTCGGTGCCACCGGGTGCGGTGGCATTGACCCGAATCCCGCGACCGGCGGTTTCGAAGGCCAGGCAAGCGGTCAGCGCGTTGACCCCACCCTTCGCCGCACCGTACGGCACGCGATTGACACTGCGCGTGGCGATGGACGAAACGTTGACGATAGCGCCACTCCCCTGCTCAAGCATGAACGGCAGCGCGGCATGACAGCACCACAGCGTCGGGAACAGCGAACGGCGCACTTCGGCCTCGATCTGCGACGCTTCGTAATGCTCAAAAGGCTTGGTCCAGATCGTCCCGCCTACATTATTGACCAGCACATCCAGACGCCCGAAACGCTCGACGGCGGTTTGCATCACGCGGCTGCATTCGCTGTATTGCTCAAGATCTGCGGTCAGCGCCAGCACCTGGCTGCCCTGCCCCAATTGCTGCTGAACCTCGAACACCAGCTCGGAGCGATCGACCAGAATCAACCGCGCCCCTTCCGCCGCCATGCGCTCGGCAACGCGCCGACCGATGCCTTTGGCGGCGCCGGTGATCAGCGCGACTTTTTCGTGGAATCTGTTCATACATACCTCGTGTTTGCGCCAACCCCTCCGTAGGAGCTGTCGAGTGAAACGAGGCTGCGATCTTTTGATGTCGCCCTTATAAAAATCGCAGCCTCGTTTCACTCGACAGCTCCTCAGGGACAATGCCGCAGAGAATTCTTACGCCGCGCTGGCGGCAAATTTCTCGTAGTAAAAGTTTGTCGGCGCGATGCCTTTTTCACGAATGAACTGGCTGACGGCCTCGACCATCGGCGGCGGGCCGCACAGGTAAACATCGACGTCGCCTTCGTTCAAATGCTGCGGTTCGATGTGTTGGGTCACGTAGCCCTTGAGCGGGTGCTGACTGTCCGGGTTGGCCACGCAGGCACTGAAGCTGAAGTTCGGGATTCGTGCGGCGAAGGCTTCGAGTCGATCCATCTCCACCAGATCGAAATCGTTGGTCACGCCGTAGATCAAATGCAGCGGATGCTCACTGCCCTGCTCGGCGATTTTTTCCAGCATCGCCGTGAACGGTGCCAGCCCCGTACCACCGGCCAGCAGCAACAACGGACGGCGAATGTCGCGCAGATAGAAGCTGCCCAACGGCCCGGCCAGGCTCATGCTGTCGCCGGCCTTGGCCATGCCGGTGAGGAAGCTGCTCATCAAGCCGCCGGGCACGTTGCGGATCAGGAAACTGACCTCGCCGTCGCGCTGCAACGAGCTGAACGAATAGGCGCGGGTCTGCTCGCTGCCGGGAATCCCGAGGTTCACGTATTGCCCCGGCAGGAACGCCAGTTTGCTCAGGGCTTCGCCTTTGATCGACAGCGCGATGGTGCTGTCGGACAACTGGCGCACGGCACTGATGGTGGCGTCATAACTGGCCTGACGTGTGCGGCACACCTCGGATGAGGTCGGCACGCGCACCACGCAATCGCTCTGGGCGCGCATCTGGCAGGTCAGGACAAAACCTTGCTCCGCTTCTTCCGCGCTGAGCGCGTCTTCGATGTACTCCTCGCCCAAATCATAACGGCCGGCCTCGGCGAAGCATTTGCAGGTACCGCAGGCGCCGTCGCGGCAATCCAGTGGAATATTGATGCCTTGGCGATACGCGGCATCAGCCACGGTTTCGCCGACATTGGCGTCGATGAATCGGGTGACGCCGTCTTCGAAATTGAATGCGATGGAATGAGTCATGACCGCGGCCTCACAGGTGGTAGACATCGATGACCTGGCGAACGTAGTCGTTCTTCAGGATCACTTTCTTGGCCTTGATCAGCGGGTTTTCACCGCGCACATCGAGGGTGTAGAAACTGCTGCCGAAATAGCTGTCGACGGTCTTGTAGCGAAAGCTCAGGGTGTGCCAGTTGAAGCGCACTTTGCAGAAGCCGTCGGCCTGTTCGAGCAGCTGGATGTTGCTGATGTTGTGCGAGGTGCGGGTGTCCGGCATGGTGGCGCTGGAACGCTCGGTCTTGATGCGGAAGACGCGGTCTTCCAGGCCGGTGCGGTTGCCGTACCAGATCAGCGAGATTTCCCGCTGCGGGTCTTCGGTCAACTCGTCGTTGTCGTCCCAGGACGGCATCCAGAACGTCGCGTCCGGGGCGTACAACTCCAGCCATTCGTCCCATTGCCGATCATCGAGGTAGCGCGCTTCGCGGTAGAGAAAGTCGCGCACGGTGTCATAGGTGATGGTCATTGCACGGCCTCCACAGGAATCAGTTCGGACTGCTCGGCGGCCAGGGCCTTGAGCATGGTCTGCTGCCAATACTTGTGTTGCAGCACGAACAGGCCTTCGTCTTCGGTGCGCACGCCGCTGAGCAGCGGATGCAGGTCGATTTCCGTGGCCGCCTCATCGGCGCCTTCGATCCAGTGTTCGGCGCCACGGGACATGTCGTTCCAGGCGGTCACGCTGCCCTGATAACTGGTCTGGCAGGAACGAAACTCTTCCAGATCATCCGGGGTGGCCATGCCGCTGACGTTGAAAAAGTCTTCGTACTGACGAATCCGGCTCGAACGGGCGTGGTCGCTCTCGCCTTTGGGGGCGATGCAGTAAATGGTGATTTCCGTGCGGTCGACCGAGATCGGCCGGGCGATACGGATCTGCGAGCTGAACTGGTCCATCAGGTACACGTTCGGGTACAGGCACAGGTTGCGCGAGTTCTCGATCATCCAGTCGGCGCGGGCCTTGCCGAAGTCCTGGGCCAGTTCGTCGCGACGCTCGTACAACGGGCGATCTTCAGGGTTGGCCCAACGGGTCCAGAGCAACATGTGGCCCTTGTCGAAGGAGTAGAAACCACCGCCCTGCTTGGCCCAACTGCCGGCACTCATGGTCGGGTTGCAATCGCCGGCCTCGCGCTGCTTGCGCTGGTTCTGGGTGGCCGCGTAGTTCCAGTGCACGGAGCTGACGTGATAGCCGTCGGCGCCGTTTTCGGCGGTGAGTTTCCAGTTGCCTTCGTAGATGTAGCTGGAGGAACCGCGCAACACTTCCAGGCCATCGGAGGACTGGTCGACGATCATGTCGATGATCTTTGCCGACTCGCCCAGGTGTTCAACCAACGGCACGACATCAGCCTTGAGGCTGCCAAACAGGAAGCCGCGATAGGACTCGAAACGCGCAACCTTGGTCAGGTCGTGGGAGCCTTCGCAGTTGAAGCTCGCCGGGTAGCCCGCTTCGGCCGGGGCCTTGACCTTGAGCAGCTTGCCGGAGTTGTTGAAGGTCCAGCCGTGGAATGGGCAGGTGTACGAACTTTTGTTGCCGGACTTGTGCCGGCACAGCGTCGCGCCACGATGGCTGCAGGCGTTGAAGGAACGCATTGAGCTCACCGTCCTTGTTGCGCGCGATGAAGATCGACTGGCGCCCCATGGTGGTGGTGTAGAAGTCGTTTTTGTTGGGGATCTGGCTTTCGTGGGCCAGGTACAGCCAGTTGCCTTCGAAGATGTGCTGCATCTCGAGATCGAACAGCCGCGGGTCGGTGAACATCTCGCGCTTGCAGCGATAGATGCCCTGTTCTTTGTCATCTTCGAGCAGGGAGTGAAGGTATTCGGGTCGCAGGGACATGGCCGCCGCCTCCATTGTTTTTATTCAGGCAGGGCCATGCTAGGACGGGCGGAAGTGGCGGACTATCCGCTGGGTGCAGACCTGTATCCGTTTACTGCAAAATGCAAGAACCCCGTAGGAGCTGCCGCAGGCTGCGATCTTTTGATCTTGCCTTTAAAAAGCAAAATCAAAAGATCGCAGCCTGCGGCAGCTCCTACGGGGTCCGGTGTTTCAGTGGCGGCGTTTGAGGGTGTCCGACGGCAGTTCGCCAAACTGTTTGCGGTAGCTGTCGGAGAACCGGCCCAGGTGCAGGAAGCCGTAATCCATGGCCACTTCCGTGACGTTGCGCACGTTGCAGGTCGGGTCGCTCAGGCAGGCGTTGATGCGCTCAAGGCGTTTTTGCCGGATGTAGTTTTTCGGCGTGGTGCCGGCGTTGCGTTCAAACAATCCGTACAACGAGCGCAGACTCATCCGCGCCTGGCGCGCCAGTTCTTCGCTGTCGATGTCCTGTTTGAGGTGGCCCGCGATGTAGTCGGCAATCACCTCGAACGTGGCCGTCTGTGAGCCGAGACTGATCCGGCTGACATTGGTCTTCATCAGGCTGAGCATCTTGCTGACGATGATCTGTGCGTAGTGCTCCTGCACCCTGGGAATCTGCTCGGAGGCCTCAGCTTCCTGGCAAATCATCGCCAGCAGACCGACAAAGCCTTCCAGTTCATCGAGCTGATAACGGTTCTCCAGAAACCGCACGCCCTGCCCCGGATAGCGCCAGCGCTGTTCATCGCACACGGATTCCAGCAACGAGGTGGGGACTTTCAGAATGAATTTTTCGCAATCGTCGGAATACGTCAGGTCCACCGGATCGTCGGGATTGATCAGCAGCAACTCGCCGGGCGCGAAGTAGTGTTCCTGGCCGTGGCCGCGCCACAGGCAGTTGCCGCGCAGCAGAACTTGCAGGTGATAGATGCTTTCCAGCGCACCGGAAGTAACCCGTACGCTGCCGCCATAGCTGATGCGGCACAGGTCGAGGCTGGCAAACTTGCGATGATTGAGGCTGGCCAGCGGTCGCCCGGCCCGGGGCATCAGAATGCAATGGTTACCGACATGCTGATTGACGTAGCCAGACACCGCGTAAGGGTCGGCGTGGTCGAATACGGTGCTGCGCTGACTCAACAGTTGCGCTTGCATCATCGGGTCACTCTCATTGTTGTTATAGGTTGCGTCGGGCCATTCTAGAACAGTGCGCGCAACGGTGTGTCAGTAGGCCGACGTGCTGCCAGTCGGTTAACCGAAACCGGTGTGGGAGCGGGCTTGCTCGCGAAGGCGGCGTGTCAGTCAGCGTTGATGCTGAAGCTGATGGCCCCTTCGCGAGCAAGCCCGCTCCCACAAGGTCGGGTTCGCTCACATCCCGCGATCAGTCCTCGAGTGCGCGGACCCGTTCGTGGCGTTGCTGCTCGTCGGGTTGCGCGGAGGTCTGCAAGGTGAAATCGAAATCGATTTCGGCAAATCGACCGCTGACACCGTGCGCCGCTGCACGCTGTGGATCGTCGCTGAAGGTGATTTTGGCAATCAGCTCGTCACGGGTGGCATAGGCGAAATCGTCGTGCAGGTATTGATCGCCATCGAGGTTGATCTGGGTGGTCAGGTGACGATGATCCGGCGCGGAAATGAAGAAGTGAATGTGCGCCGGCCGTTGACCATGACGGCCCAGTTGATCGAGCAGTTGCTGGGTCGGACCGTCCGGCGGGCAGCCATAGCCCGACGGCACGATGCTGCGCAAGCGATAACGACCTTCGGCATCGGTGACGATACGACGACGCAGGTTGAACTCCGATTGAGTGGTATCGAAGTAGGAATAAGTGCCGCCGGTGTTGGCGTGCCAGACATCCACCACCGCGCCGGCCAACGGTTCGCCGGCGGTGTTTTTGACCTGGCCCTGCATGAACAGCACCACACCCGGATCGACGCCGTCATCCAGTCGCGCTTCGCCTTCCGACAGCGGCGCACCCGCCACGTACAGCGGCCCTTCGATGGTCCGCGGTGTGCCGCCAGCCTTGCCGGCCTGCTCGTCTTCGGCGTCCATCAGCAGGTCGAGGTAATGCTCCAGACCGAGCCCGGCCACCACCAACCCGGCCTCTTGACGCGCACCCAGCACGTTGAGGTAGTTGACGACTTTCCAGAACTCTTCCGGGGTCACGGCCAGGTCTTCGATGATGTTCACCGAATCACGCAGGATGCGGTAGACCAGCGCCTTGACCCGCGGGTCGCCAGCGTCGTTGAGCAGGCCGCTGGCCTCTTCGAGAAACTTCTGGACACTGGCAGTGTGGGAAATCTTGACGTTCATTTTGGTGGGTTCCTCATCTTGTAATTATTAGCGTAGCGAACTGAACAGGCTGGGTTCAGCGGTCATCCTCGCGGATGGAAGAAGGATGCCGGCACATCGCGTCGACCTCGATCGCCATGTACGGAAACAGCGGCAATTGCATGAGCAGGTCGTGCAGTTCCTGCACGCTGTCGACGTCAAAAACGCTGTAATTGGCATAGTGACCGGCGATGCGCCACAGGTGACGCCACTTGCCTTGCTCTTGCAGGCGCTGGGCCAGGGCTTTTTCGTCAGCCTTCAATTTGGCGGCTGCTTGCGGATTCATGTCGACCGGCAGGTTCACGGTCATTTTTACGTGGAACAGCATAATGCTCTCCTCAGGCGTGATGAATGGCAGTAGACGTTTTGTCACGACGGAAGAACGCCAGACGTTCTTCATCGAGGCTCAGGCCCAGGCCCGGTGTTTTCGGCACGTGCAACTCGAAATCGCGATAGACAAGCGGCTCGCTGAGAATGTCTTCAGTCAGCAGCAGCGGGCCGAACAGCTCGGTATCCCACGCCAGTTTGTTCAGCGTGACAAAGGCATGGGCCGAGGCCAGGGTGCCGATGCCACCTTCGAGCATGGTGCCGCCATACAGGCCGATACCGGCCGCTTCGGCAATCGCAGCGGTTCGCAGCACGGCACGCGGGCCGCCGTTCTTGGCGATCTTCAAGGCAAACACCGAGGCCGCGCCTTCACGGGCCAGATTGAACGCATCTTCCACGCACTCGATGGATTCGTCGGCCATGATCGGCGCCGGGCTCACGGCGTTCAGGCGCGCCATGCCGGCGCGGTTGTTGCGCGAGATCGGCTGTTCGATCAGGTCGATGCCGTTGGTTCCCAGGATCCGGCAGGCGCGCAGTGCGACCGCTTCATCCCAGGCCTGATTGACATCGACCCGCACGCTGGCGCGGTCGCCCAGGGCTTTTTTGATCGCAATGACGTGGGCCAGGTCGCGGTTGACCTCACCCGCGCCGATTTTCAGTTTGAAAATCCGGTGGCGGCGCAGGTCGAGCATTTTTTCCGCTTCGGCGATGTCCTTGTCGGTGTCACCACTGGCCAGGGTCCACGCCACTGGCAGGGCATCGCGAACGCGGCCACCCAACAACTCACTGACCGGCAGCCCAAGGCGCTTGCCCTGAGCGTCGAGCAAGGCGGTTTCGATACCTGATTTAGCAAAGGTGTTGCCACGGATGCTGCGCTCCAGGCGCAACATCGCGGCATTCACATTGGCGCTGTCCTGGCCCAGCAGCAGCGGTGCGAAGTGTCGGTCGATGTTGGTCTTGATGCTGTCAGGGCTTTCGTTGCCGTAGGCCAGGCCACCGATGGTGGTGGATTCGCCAATGCCTTCAATGCCGTCGGCGCAGCGCACGCGAATGATCACCAGGGTCTGGTTCTGCATGGTGTGCATCGCCAGCTTGTGCGGGCGGATGGTCGGCAGATCGACGATGATCGTCTCGATCGATTCAATGGCTGTTGCAAGCATGTCGATACCCGTCAGGTTCTTAAAGTTCTGGAACCGATTCTGGTACGGCTTTTTTCGGGAAGCCAATATAGAATTGGTCTGACTTGATACCTTTAAGGTATGAAACCGACTTGCATCTGGAGGCTCCATGGAACTGCGTCACCTGCGGTATTTTCAGGTGTTGGCTCAAACCCTCAACTTCACCCGCGCCGCCGAGCTTCTGCACATTGCCCAACCACCCCTGAGTCGGCAGATGCAGCAATTGGAGGATGAACTCGGGGTGTTGTTGCTGGAACGCGGGCGGCCGCTGAAGCTGACCGACGCCGGCCGATTTTTCCATGAACACTCCACCGCCCTGCTCGAGCAACTGGGCAAGGTGTGCGACAACACGCGACGGATCGGTCTGGGCGAAAAGACCTGGCTGGGCATCGGTTTTGCCCCGTCGACGCTGTACGGCGTGCTGCCGGAACTGATTCGCCGTTTGCGCAGCGGCGAGCCCCTGGAGCTTGAACTGGGGCTCTCGGAAATGACCACGCTGCAGCAAGTTCAGGCGCTCAAGGCCGGGCGTATCGATATCGGTTTCGGCCGCATCCGCATCGACGACCCGGCGATCATCCAGACTGTTTTGACTGAAGACCGACTGGTCGCCGCCCTGCCCGCCGGTCACCCATTACTGGCCGGGCCGATCAGTCTAAGCGAACTGGCGAAAGAACCGTTCGTGCTGTACCCCGGCAACCCGCGGCCCAGCTACGCCGATCACGTCATCGCGTTATTCGAATCCTATGGCGTGAGCATCCATGTGGCGCAATGGACCAATGAGCTGCAAACAGCCATCGGTCTGGTGGGAGCGGGAATCGGCGTCACCCTGGTGCCGGCCTCGGTGCAATTGTTGCACCGCGACGACATTGGTTTCACGCCGCTGCTGGAAGACAACGCGACCTCGCCGATTATTCTCAGCAGGCGCGTGGGCGACGTATCGCCGGGGTTGAATCATTGCTTGCAGATGATTGATGAACTGCAGCCGCGGAAGTAATTGCAGTTGTAACGCGA
>NZ_SOPU01000002.1:36245-51672 GCF_004402115.1 Pseudomonas sp. F01002
TCCGCAGCTGGCGAAGCCTGCGTTCGGTTCGGGCCGCGTTCGGACGAAGCAGTCGTAAAACCGGTATCCGCAGTTCACCTGAAACACCGCAGTGCCTGATTTCACGACCGCTTCGTCCGAACGCGGCCCGAACCGAACGCAGGCTACGCCAGCTGTTACATAGATCCACTTCAGCCGGCAAACGCCCGACGACCGGCGCGCATCTCGATGCGCAACTCGCCAATCAGATTGGAGATATCGCGAACGGTGNGTCAGCCGTGCTGGCGATACTCCAGTAATCAACAGATCAATTCGCCCGGCGGCGGGTTCGTAGACTTTGATCCGTAACGTTCCGTCCGGATTCACCGTGCAGGCACAGGAACGCGGTTGAAAACCGGACTCAACAATGCGGCAAAGCTCAGGAACTGAAACCATGACAGGCGCCTCCGTGGCCATTAATCGGATCCAACTTGCTCAGCATAGATGGGCTTTTCCCATCCTGCGCTCGCCAATGCTGAAAATAAGTGTTAGCTGTTTCTCACTTTGGCGACCTTTCAGTGAGAATCCCCACCCCAGATCCAATTCCAGAGCCCCGGCAATTTAACCGGCGGTGAACTGTCGCGAACGGTACGCGCCATGGCGGCCCGTTGCAGCGCTGCCGTGTCGTCGTAAAACGGCTTTTCGGCGGTTTTCACACCGGCAGCCTGTGCACTGTCGAGCAGGATTTGCAGGTACTCGCGAGTATGCCGGGCGGTATAGCGATTGAGGTCGTGGAAGGTCACCACCACCGGAATCACCCCGTCCACCACCGGTAATTCGCCAAGGGCGATGCGCTCGCGCACTTCGGAAATTGTGCGCAAGAAGTGGGCCCGCCGCCGGGGGCTGGCGTTGAAGCCCCAGATCTTGCCGTCATTAGCGCTCAGATCGGTCAGCAGCACATGCATGCCGTGTTGCTGATAGGCCGCGAAAGTGCGTTTGTCGTAGTTCCAGAATGGCGGGCGCACCAGGGTCGGTGGAGCACCGGTGATCGCAGCGATGTCGGCGCTGCCGTTGGTGAGGGACTGTTCCAGTTCCTGTGGGTCCAGGGAGCGATGATTGGTGTGCCCGGGCGTGGCCGTGTGAAAGCCCAGGATCTGACCTTCGGCCTGTTCGCGATGCATGACCTGGCGCCCTATTTCACTGCCGCCGGCTCGTGAGGCACGGGTCTGCACGAAGAACACCGCTTTGAGGTTCGGTTGCACCGGGTTAGTGGCCAGACTGTCGAGCACCGTCATCGTCGGATTCCAGAAACTCGATGCGCTGGGACCGTCGTCGAAGGTCAGCAGGAAACGGATCGGTGGTTGCGCACTCAGACGCTGTTCGGTCTGCGGCGTCATTTCGATGGGAGAAGCGATGCACCCAACCAGCCCTGTGGCGATGATGAATGCAGATAGAACCTTGAACAGCTGTTTCATGTTTTGCCTTGGGCCAGACCGTTACGATCAACACTTCAAAGGGCAAAAATCCTTCGCCCGTTCATCCTTCGTCGGCCCGCAGGTCGCTGCGGGCCGAGGTTGGATAAGGGTACACAGTGTTTGGTTCCAGTGCTGCCCGGCATCGTGGGTTACTGGTCAAACGCCTGCTGAAACGAGCTGTCGATAATCGGTGCAGTCGCCAACGCAGCCGGCAGCGCTTTTACCTTGAACAGGAAGTCCGCGGTGCTTTGCAGATCCTTTGCGGCCTGCGCATCCACCGGGCCGACGGTCATGTGGGCCTGGCGCAACCAATGGCGCGAGACGTTCTGGTCAAGGTTGGCTTTCTTCGCCCAGAGATCGGCGTACTCGTCGGTGTGATTGTCGACCCAGGCCCGGGCCTTTTTCAGGCGCACCAGAAAGTCGGCAATGGCTTCGCGTTTGCTGTCGATCGACGGCGTCGAGGCGGCGATGGCGCTCAGGCCGGGCATCAGGTTCTTGGCGGTGAGGATCGGCCGGGCGCCGGAGAACAGAATCTGCTGGGAGATGTAGGGTTCCCAGACCGGGAATGCGTCGATGCTGCCCTGAGGCAACGCGGCGGCGGCATCGATCGGCATCAGTTTGATGAAGTCGACATAGTCTTCCGGCAGGTCGGCTTTTTCCAGGGCGCGCAGGGTCAGTTGCTGGCTCCAGGCACCGGGCCAATAAGCGACTTTCTTACCCTTCAGATCGGCGATGGTTTTGACCGGTGAGTCCTTGGGCACCAGCAAGGCGATGGTGTCGGGGTTTTGCCGCGACACGCCGATCAGTCTCACCGGTGCCTGTTTGGCGGCGAGGAACAGAAAACCCGAATCGCCGAGAAAACCCAGATCCAGCGCGCCGGTGTTCAGCGCTTCGGCCAGCGGCGCGGCGGCCTGGAAGTGCTTCCAGTCGACAGTATAAGGCGCGTCTTTCAGTACGCCCGATGCCTCCACCGAAGCGCGAACGTTGTAGTAGTTCTGATCACCGACGTGCAGGACGACGGGCTCGGCGGCGTAAGCCAGTGGTGCGGCGAACAGTGCGCTGGTCAGCAGACTGCGCACGAATCGGGACAGGTTCATCGGGGGCTCCTTGAGGGTTATTGCGATAGACCATAACGCTCTTACAAGAGGCTTTTAAAATTCGATTTATGCATAAGCTCATGACCAGCAGCGAACAGTGTTTGCCCAGCAACAGCGACTAAACAGTCTGTTTTCCCTTGCTTCAGCGCCAAGGCCTTGAAAACACTCGTCATGTAAAACATGGCACAGAGCCTGCAATATTCCTTTTATGCAGGAAGCTTTTATAAAAAATGATTTTTTGGAAATAAGAACCTCGCCGCCTTGCCTGGAGCTGTCCCATGAAAACCACCTTCCGTTTTCCCCACGTCAGGTCTCTGCTCAGCGCTTGCGCCCTGGCGCTGAGCCTGCTACCGCTTGCCCAGGCCGCTGAAGCGCCACCGGCCGAAGTGCATCTGGATTACGCCTATTACTCGCCCGTGAGCCTGGTGCTCAAACACTTCGGCTTTCTGGAAAAAGCCCTGCCACAGACCAAGGTCAGCTGGGTGCTGAGCCAGGGCAGCAACCGCTCGCTGGAATACCTCAACAGCGGCGGCGTCGACTTCGCCTCCTCCGCCAGCCTCGCCGCCGTGCTGAGCCGCGCCAATGGCAGCCCTATCAAATCGGTTTACGTCTACAGCCGCGCCGAATGGACGGCGTTGGTGGTGCGCAAGGATTCGCCCTACAAAACCGTGGCCGATCTGAAAGGTAAAAAAATCGCCGCCACCAAGGGCACCGATCCGTACCTGTTTACCCTGCGCAGCCCGCAACAGGCAGGCCTGGGCAAAGACGATGTGGAACTGGTGCATTTGCAGCACCCGGACGGTCGCACTGCGCTGGAAAAAGGTGACGTCGACGCCTGGGCCGGACTCGATCCGCACATGGCCGCGAGCCAGGTTCAGGCCGGCTCCCGGTTGCTCTATCGCAACACTAATTTCAACAGTTACGGCGTGGTCAGCGTCACCGACAGCTATGCCAAAGAACACCCACACACCATCGACACCGTACTGAATGCCTACGAGCAAGCTCGCGAGTGGGCGGTAAAAAATCCCGAGGAACTGGCGAAGCTACTCGCTGGCGAATCCGGTCTGCCGCTGGAAGTGGCCAAGCTGCAATTGTCGCGCACCGACCTGAGCAGCCCGCAACTGACCGCCAAGGATGTGATCGCCTCCAAGGCTGCCGCACCGATCCTGGTTTCCGAAGAACTGGTTCGTCGTGGGGTGAATGTCGATCAAGTGATCGACCAACTGATCGACATCGGCTTCAAAGAAACCGTGGCTCGTGTAGGAGCTGTCGAGTGAAACGAGGCTGCGATCTCTTGATCTTGATTCGTCGTGACCGGAGAACCCAATGACCAGCAAAAGCAAACACCTGTCCGCCCCGCTGGCATTGCCCGCACTCCGACGCCTCAACAACGCCTGGAAACTCCGCCTCAAGGCCCTCGCCCTACCGGTGCTGATCCTCCTCGTGCTGGAATTCGTCGTGCGTATCGGCTGGTTGCCGTCCTACCAAATGCCGGCCCCCAGCGAGATCGCGCTGACCTTGAGCGACCTCGCCGAAGGCGCGCTGTGGAAGCACATCAGCGCCAGCCTGTTGCGGGTGCTGTTGGGTTTCGCCATCGGCGCCGGTCTGGCCCTGGTGTTTGCTGCGTGGGTCGGTTTGAGCCGCGAAGCCGAAGCCTGGCTGGAGCCGACGTTCGCCGGCCTGCGCTCGATTCCAAGTCTGGCCTGGGTACCGCTGTTGCTGCTGTGGCTGGGCATCGACGAGACCTCGAAAATCGTCTTGATCGCCATCGGTGCCTTCTTCCCGGTGTACCTCAACGGCGTCGCGGCGATCCGCGACATCGACCGCAAACTGGTGGAAGTCGGGCAGATGTACGGTTTCAGCCGGCCGCGACTGGTGCGCCGAATTTTGCTGCCCGCCGCCCTGCCCGGTCTGTTCACCGGGTTGCGCAGCGGCATGAGCCTGGCCTGGATGTTTTTGGTCGCCGCCGAACTGATCGCCGCGACCAAAGGCTTGGGGTATCTGCTCAGCGACGGTCGCGAGACTTCACGCCCGGACATCGTGCTGGCGGCAATCATCGTGCTGGCGCTGTTGGGCAAACTCAGCGACGGCATCCTCGCCGGCCTGGAGAAACGTTTCCTCGCCTGGCGCGACACCTTCAACGGCCAAAACGCAGAGGATTGAGCCATGACCGACCACCTGTTGGACATTCGCGTCGAGCGCAAAACCTTCGCCGCTACCACCGTGCTCAAGAACATCCATTTGCAATTGCAACCCCGGGAGGCCGTCAGCCTGCTGGGCCCCAGCGGCTGCGGGAAAAGCACGTTGCTGCGGATCATCGCCGGCCTGGAAAAGGACTTTGAGGGCGAAGTGTTCAGCAGCGCCGGGGAAGTCGCTTTTGTGTTCCAGGAGCCGCGACTGATGCCATGGCTGACAGTCGAACAGAACATCGGTTTCAGCGCCGACAACCAATACGACAAAGCCTGGGTCGCGCAACTGATCGACGAAGTCGGCCTCGGCGGTTTTGCTCAAGCCCTGCCCAAAGCGCTGTCGGGTGGCATGGCGCAGCGGGTGGCGATGGCTCGCGGCCTCTACTCGCGACCGCAGGTGCTGTTGCTCGACGAACCCTTCAGCGCGGTGGACGCCTTTACCCGAATGAAACTGCAGGACCTGCTGCTGCAACTGGGCGAACGTCACGCCATCGCCCTGCTGCTGGTGACCCACGACGTGGATGAAGCGCTGTACCTCAGTGATCGGGTGCTGGTGATGGACAATCGCCCCAGCAGCATTCGTCAGGAGCTTGCGGTGCAACTGGCCCATCCTCGTGACCGGCGCGACCCGCTGCTCGCTCGCCTCAAGGCCTTGTCGTTGACCGAGTTGCAGCGCGCCCATGTGATCTGAGCAACTAAGCTGAAATCTCCAGTCAGAGTTCTTCAATCGGAGCTCTTCAATGGGAGCATCGGCCTATGTGCGGACGCCTGTCGCAGTACCGTGGCATTCACGATTTTGTCGCCGTGCTGAGCATCCCCGACGCGTTGATCAACCACGTCGGTGATGAACCGCTGGCCCGCTACAACGCGGCGCCCACCACGCAACTCGCCCTCCTGCATCTGGAGAGCAACGGCTTGCACGCCGATTTTCAGCGCTGGGGATGGCGGCCGCACTGGGCGAAGGATCGGGCGGCACCGATCAATGCACGGGTCGAAAAAGTCGCCCACGGCGCCTTCTTCCGGGCGATCTGGCCGCACCGCGCGATCGTGCCGATCGACAACTGGTTCGAATGGGTCGACACCGGGGATTCGACGAGGCAACCGTGGCTCATCCGCCGACGGGACCGGGCGCCGATTTTATGCGCGGCGATCGGACAGTTTCCCGGCGCGGGGGGTGAGTCGCGGGCCGACGACGGTTTTGTGATCATCACCGCCGACAGTGCGGGCGGCATGCTCGACATTCATGACCGGCGCCCCGTGGTGTTGTCTGCGCCGCTGGCGCGGGAATGGCTTGACCCGGCCACCCCCAAAGAACGCGCAGAGCAGATGGCGCTGTTGCAGGGTGAAGTCAGCGAGGTTTTCGAGTGGTACAAGGTTGACAGAGCAGTGGGCAATTCAAGAAATCAAGGCGTTGCACTGATTGATGAAACACCCTGAACGTATCAATACAGACATAAATGCAGGAATAAGCAACAGTTATATATACATATTCAACACTTAATCGTTACACAGGTCGTCTCATCCAAGAAACACTTGCCTTTGTTTGGCGATTTAACTATTAACCGCCTGTCTGACATTTCGATACATTCAGAATAACTATGGATAGCATGCGCGCCGCATTCCCTCGGCACCCCGCAATTGACCAAAGAGTCAATAAACCAAGGAGATCCCTACAACAACAAACCTTGCAGAGAATTAAATTGCGCGACGATTTCATAATTAATCAAGCCGATGGTCTGGCGTGTGTTTATCTTTCGAAGACAGAACATTACCCACTCGACTGTTTTATCGGGCAATACATAAAGACCCGCAACCTGCATTCAATTGCCACTATCGGCGACCTCCTGCGTACAACCCTCGAACGCTATCCGGGTAAACCTCCAGTCATGGTCAACGAGCTGAACGCCTGGATCGACAAGACCTTGGGTTATCGGGCCTCCCACCCCGATTTTCTGACGCTGGAAGAGGTTTGAGTTGATGGACCGGGTTCATTCAGCCAAAGAACTGAACGAACCCGACATCGAGCCACTCTCAAAAACTGAGCTTCGGCCCAAGGAGGAATATATGAGCAAACTCATCCCCTATGCCGTGCACTATATGTTCGACGGCGTTCGTCAGCACTTTTTCAAACTGGTCGAACAGTTTTCCGATGTCGAGGCGATACATTCGGCGTCCGCCCATGCTTATCCCGACTCCGACCGTCAAATCGCCGCACACGCCAACCTCGAAACCGCGCGCATCAAAGCGCAACAATTGGGTATTACGCACATTCGCTGGAATGAAGCGATCTGATTTAATAATCGCCCAATGAAAAGCCCCGTTTGATAGCGGGGCTTTTTTGTATGTGCAGATCGGTCAAGGCTTCAGCGGACGTTCCTGGTCGCGGTCTGACAGTTCTTTACCGTCGTCGGGGTGCTTCCAGTCCGGCGTCGAACGCCTCTGCCGCTCGATTTCCTCTTCCGTGGGTTCGTCATCCACATCTTCATCCGGGTCCGGACGCTTTGGATCATTAGCCATGCTCACCTCTCTTCCTGTAGGGGTCCCCTTTAAGCGTAGAACAGTTTCGACGGGAACGACTTAGAGCCACCAACGCAGCAAAAAGAAGAATCCCATGCTCAACAACATGCTGAGCAAGGTATTGCGGGTGTAAAGCACCAGCCCCACCGCCACCAGCGAACTGATCAGGTACGGGTTGTCCCACTGCAGATTCAGCTGCTTGTCCGGCATGAACACGATCGGCCCGCAGATCGCCGTCAACATGCCCGGCACCGCAAACCCCAGGAACTGCAGCGCATTACTGCTCAAGCGCACGGGCAGCCGCGGCTCCAGAAACACATAGCGGTTGAGGAACACCAATAGCCCCATGCCAAAAATAACCGCCCAGACCATCATGTGCGTCCACCGTAGAATTTGTTGCAGATAAAGCCTGCGGTCATGCCCGCCAACCCCGACAGTACTAGCGCCGAGCCCCATTGCCAGTAGCTGAACAGCACCGAGCAGAACAGCGACACCGCCACACACACCACGGTCGGCACGTTCCGCACCACGGGGGTGATCAGGGCGATAAAAGTCGCCGCGATGGAGAAGTCCAGTCCCAGATGTTCCAGCCCCGGAATGCTGCTGCCCAGCACGATGCCGGCCAGGGTGAAGAGGTTCCAGGCGATGTAAAACGTCAGGCCGACACCCAACGCGTACCAGCGGTTGAACTGTTGTTTGTCATGCGCACTGGTCAGGGTGAACAGCTCATCGGTGAGCAAAAAGCCCAACCCCACACGCCAGCGACCCGGCAACGGCGAAATCACCGAACGCAGGCTCATCCCGTAGAGCAAATGCTGGGAGGTCAGCAGCAGCGTCGTCAGCAAAATCGAAAAGATCCCGGCACCGCCCTTGAGCATGCCGATCGCCACCAGTTGCGCCGCCCCGGCAAACACGATGCTCGACAACCCCTGGCCTTGCAGGGGCGTGAGATTGGCCTCGATGGCCATGGAGCCGGCCAGCAGTCCCCAGGGCGCGGTGGCCAGGGACAACGGCATGATCGCCGCAGCGCCGCGAAGAAAGGCACTGCGCGGCATGAGTGAATTGGACATAACGCTCTACAACCAGGGAAAGACTTCAGACTGTGCCAGCAGTCATGGCCGAAGGCTTGAACAATCTTGCGCACTTGGTCCGCGGCCAGGCACAACGGCAGAATGCGTGCGGAGCTCGCTGATTTTCGCGATTGACAAAAATCGCGCCGGCTTTTAAAACTGAGCGCCTCATTCAGGGTGTAAGCAAGTATGTCCGCAACCTTCAACCTCAACACTGTCGTCATTGGCTTGAATGCCAAGGCGCAAGGTTGCGTTGCGCACGCCCTCAAATCGAAGAAACAGTCGCTCATGTGACCGGGGCGCGCTGTCCCGTCAGATGAGCTGACAGGACATTGAGCGCGACGGACACCCTCCCTTGCTTACTGCCTTCTACGCTTCTGACGGTGACGAAATCGGTCAACCTTCAGGAGTAAGTGCATGTCATCGTTTCAAGGTATCTGGGTCCCTCTCGTTACACCGTTTCGCAACGGTGCGATCGATTTCGTCGGCTTGCGCCGGTTGGTCAATCATCTGCTGGAAAAAGGTGTCGATGGCGTTGTGGTCTGCGGCACCACGGCGGAAGCGGCGGCACTGAGCAAACACGAGCAACTGGCGGTGCTCGATGCGGTGCTCGCGCAGGTGCCGGCGGAACGGGTGGTCATGGGCCTGGCCGGCAACAATATGACCGAGCTGCTGCAATTTCAGAGCGAAATCCTGAAACGTCCACTGGCCGGTTTGCTGGTACCGCCGCCGTATTACATCCGCCCTTCCCAGGCGGGCCTCGAAGCGTTTTTCAAAGCCGTCGCCGATGCCTCCAGCGTTCCGCTCATTCTTTACGACATCCCTTACCGCACCGGCGTGGCGTTCGAGCAGGCAACCCTGCTCAACATCGTCGCCCATGAGCGAATCGTCGCGATCAAGGATTGCGGCGGCAATCAGTCCAACACCCTGGCACTGCTAGGCAGTGGCAAGGTCGACGTGCTGTGCGGCGAAGATAACCAGATCTTCAGCGCCTTGTGCCTGGGCGCCAAAGGCGCCATTGCCGCTTCGGCGCATGTTCATCCGGAGCTGTTCGTGGTGTTGTATCAACAGATCCGCGACAACCGGTTAGCGGCTGGTCGAGCAACATTCTTCCAACTGCTGCCGCTGATTCACAGCCTGTTCATCGAGCCCAATCCCGCCCCGGTGAAAACCGCCCTGGCCCTTGAAGGCTTGATCGACGACGAACTGCGCGCGCCGATGCAACGCAGCAGCGTAGCCATGGCGGTGCGTCTGAAGGAAGTACTGGCGGCGTTGAACAGCAACAATCGATAGAGCGCCAGCAACCAGCCCGAGTACCATGGAGCCATTCGCATAACGCGTCATGGAGTCGACATGCTTTACCGAATCGCCGCCGACGGGCTGGTCCTGTTTCATCTGTTGTTCATTCTGTTCGTGCTGTTCGGCGGGCTGCTGGTGCTCAAATGGCGCCCCCTGATCTGGTGGCACCTGCCCGCGGCGGTGTGGGGTGTGTCGGTGGAAGTCTTCCACCTGACCTGCCCGCTGACGCAGTGGGAAAACCTCATGCGCGACGCGGCCGGGCAAACCGGTTATAGCGGCGGTTTCATCGAACATTACGTGTGGCCGGTCATTTACCCGGCGGGCCTGACACCGGCGATTCAGCTGGGACTGGGCAGCGTGGTGCTGGCGATCAACGTGCTGGTCTACCTTCGGTTGATCAGGCTGTGGCAGCGCCCAACGGGCGCGTAGGAGCTGCCGCAGACTGCGATCTTTTGATCTTGTTCGTTCAAGGACTCTGCCCATGTTGTCGATTGAAGATCTCACGCTGCTCGAAGCCATCCGGGAAACCGGCAGCCTGTCCCGGGCCGCGGCCCACTTGGGCAAGGCGCCCTCGACGGTGTCCTACGCCGCGCGACAACTGGAGGAACGCTTTGACGCCTTGCTGTTCGACCGTCGTCGCTACCGCTTGCAACTGACCCCGGCGGGTGAGTTGCTGGTGAACGAGGCGGCGCGACTGATGCAAGACGTCTCGCGGCTGACCCAGCGGGTGCAGCAAGTGGCCAATGGCTGGGAGAGCCGGCTATGGATCGTCACCGATGAGTTGCTCGAATTCGAAGCGTTGATCCCGGTGATTCACGAGTTCGATGCGCTGGAATCCGGCGTGCCGTTGCGCATCACTCAGGAAGTCCTCAAAGGTGTTTGGGAAGCCCTGCGTGAAGGCCGCGCGGACCTGATCATCGGCGCCACCAACGAGCCACCGGCGATCCCCTCCTTGCGCTGGATGCAACTGGGGGAAATGGAATGGGTGTTCGCGGTGTCACCCAGGCACCGCTGGCCAGGGCCCAGGAGCCGATTTCACGCGCCATGGTTGCGCAGCATCGGGCGATTGTCGTGGCCGATTCGTCCAGGGTTACCGAGGGCAGCACTTACGGCGTCTCCGGCGGCCAACCGGTGCTCGCTGTGCCGACCATACGCGCCAAGATCCTCGCCCAGTGCGACGGGTTGGGCGTGGGTTGGTTACCGAAGCATCGGGTCGGCTCGTTGCTGAAAAACGGCACGCTGGTTGAAAAACAGATGGCCGACCCGCGTGAGCCGAATATCTTGTATGCCGGCTGGCGTGGCGATCACGACGGCCGCGCCTTGGGCTGGTGGCTGGAAAAACTCAAGCAATCGTACCTGTCCACCAAACTGGTTCAGGGCAGTGACCGGTTTGTTTGAATTCAGTTGGCAATGACGCTCATGTTCCGGCCGCTGGCCTTGGCCACGTAAAGCGCCTTGTCGGCGGCCCCCACCAGGTCGCTGGGCTGGGCTTGTGACGCCGGATCGTAAGCGGCGACCCCCAGGCTGACCGTCACCGTGCCTTCAGCCCCTTCACTGTGTCGGATGCCGGCCTGCTGAACAGCGCGGCGGATTTTTTCCGCCACCAGAAACGCCCCCACGTAGTCGGTGCCGGGCAGTACCACCGCAAATTCTTCGCCACCATAGCGGGCAGACAGGTCACCGGGGCGCTTGATGTTGTCCCTGATGATCGTGCTGATGTTGCGCAAACACTCATCGCCGGCCACATGGCCGTAAAGATCATTGAAGCTCTTGAAGTGATCGACATCGATCATCAGCAGCGCGAGGTGGGTCTGGTTGCGCCTGGCGCGGCCCATTTCGGCGAGGATGAACAGATCGAACTGACGCCGGTTGGACAGTCCGGTCAGCGCGTCCTCCAGCGCCAGCAACTCAAGACTGCGGTTAACCTCGATCAGTTTTTCCTGCGTATCCAGCAATACGCCCTGCACATGGTTCTGCTGCCTCATGAGGCGAATGAGGCGATAACCGAGGACGCCCAGAAACCCCAGGAATAACGAGACGATCCCGGCACTCAGCAGTACCTCCTTACGCCAGGCGGCCAGGACTTCATCTTTGTTCAGCGCCGCAAAGATGATCAGCGGATAACCGTCGACCCTGCGAAATCCGACCACACGCTCGACGCCATCCACATAGGACGGGACCATTGCCGTGCCTGAATTGCCCTTGGGCAACAGTTGCGTAAACAACGGTCCCTTGGCGACGCTGATGCCGATTTCAGCTTCTTTGAACGGCCGGCGGACGACGATGGTGGCATCGTCGGCGATCAGGTTGATCACGCCGTTATGACCCATGTCGATGCTGTCGTAGAGCCCGAGGAAATGGCTGAGATAAATCGTTGCCAACGCCACGCCGGCAAAACGGCCATCCGGATGATTGACGCGGCGGGACACCGTCATGATCCATTCACCGCTCGAACGACTCTTGATCGAGGGGCCGATGTGGGGACCGCGGTCGGGATGATTGCGATGGAAGATAAAATACTCACGATCGGCGTTGTTGGCATCCGGCACGACGGCGCCATTGGAATTGGCAATCCAGCGCCCTTCTTCATCATAGATAAACAAGCCATGGAGCTGGCTCAACTCACTGCGCTGGGCCTTGAGTAAACGCTCCAGCCGGGGCATCCGGGCCTGGTCGATGCCGTCGTTTTCGAGGCGATCCACCAGGGTCAACAGCAGCGTATCGGCTTGCTTGATCGACGCCTGTGCTTGCGAGGCCAGGGTCTGCGCAAGGTTGGACATCGCCACTTCTTTGTCGTGCAGATGGTACTGGCGCGAGTTCCAGGATTCCCAAATCACGATAGCCGTCATGGACAGGCACACCGCGACCAGCAGAATCACCGCAGAGCGAACTTTGAGAGTTGCCCCGGCTTGCTCGGCGACCCAAGGTACGCCATGGCGCGATTGTTCAATTCGATTGTTGACGGACGGATGACCCATGACGCTCCCTGATCCCTGATCCCTGATCCCTGAATGCTGATCACACGGCGAATCTTCCCGTTCGCCCTTTTTATGCCCCCTGACGGGTATGAGCCGCCTGATGCCAGGCGACTATGCCTCATCAAACACCCGAAAGGTGAATGACGCGAGAAGTATCCGCATGAACGTTCGACAGGTGGGCCAGTGTTTTGCGTTACTTGAGGTTCCCCGCCAGAAATTGCTGCAACCGCTCGCTGCCAAGCTTCTCCAGAACAGTAGACGGTGCCCCTTGTTCTTCAACCCGTCCCTGATGCAAAAACATGACGTGGTTCGACACCTGCCGGGCAAACGCCATTTCATGGGTGACCACCACCATCGTCCGGCCCTCTTCGGCCAGCTACTGCATGCCTTTGAGCACCTCGTCCACCAGTTCGGGGTCCAGGGCGGAAGTCGGTTCGTCGAACAGCATCACTTGCGGCTCCATCGCCAGCGCCCGAGCGATGGCGACGCGCTGTTGCTGGCCGCCGGAGCGCTGGACCCGCACACAAATCACCCCGAGAATTCTTGCGGGTGAGCAGTTCTTCGGCATTCACGATGATGCGCCCGGCGGACGGTTGTTCGAGATGGTTGATACAGCGCATCCGCGCCGCCGCGCGTTCACTGGACATCTCCCAGGCCGCCGTGACGAAAGCGCTGCGCGAGCTGGAAACCAGTCAGCAGTTACCGCGGTCAGGCGCGCGCCTGCTTCACGGCCTCGATCCAGGCCGGATTCAATTGCATCTGTTCGGTGTCGATACCCAGCGCCTCCATCCGCGCCTTGTGCTGATCCATCTCGCGGGTCAACTGGCTGTGATCACTGGAGTTGCCGTCCAACTCGTGCATCTGGCTCAACCCCAGATGGTAGAAACGCAACAGCTTCATGGCCGTCGGATCCTCCTTCTCCACCGCCGCCGTCACCTGATGCATGACGTTGGTGATGCTCATTAAGCTGCGCTTGAGCTGCCAGCCGTAAACCGCCGGGGCCATCCATGGCTGGGTCCAGAACGTGCCGCGCATCAGCGCTGCCATCAGCAGCACCGACACAAACACGCCGCCGACGTTAAATCGCAGATTGTCGCCACCGGGTTCGCCGAACAACACCACCGCCGTGGTGGACAACACCATCGCCAGGGCCAG
This sequence comes from Pseudomonas sp. F01002, assembly GCF_004402115.1. NCBI lineage: Bacteria > Pseudomonadati > Pseudomonadota > Gammaproteobacteria > Pseudomonadales > Pseudomonadaceae > Pseudomonas > Pseudomonas sp. F01002. The sequence continues at coordinate 49,984 of NZ_SOPU01000002.1, forward strand.
GAAAATCAAGGCTATGATTATCGTGCTGCGTCGCGTCTGGCTTCGATAGCGTTCGGGGTTCTGCGGCTGGATTTCGAACATCGCGACGGGGTTCCTTGAGGGCATGGGTAAAAAGGCTGCGGGGCATTATCGCCTCTGCAGGGGATTTAGCTATGCTGAGGCTCCTTTTCATCTTTTCATCGTCAAACGGGGAAATGGCGATACAGCGCAGTTCGTGCCATCTTCTTTCATGGATACATACTATTCGGATGCCATTTGACTGTATGAATGGCATCGTTTTAAGGATCATTGAATGACCCAACGACAAGTAATCAACGCCTCGGTCAGCCCAAAAGGCAGCCTGGAAACCCTTTCTCAACGTGAAGTACAGCAACTGAGCGAAGCCGGATCCGGCAGCACCTACACCTTATTCCGCCAGTGCGCCCTGGCCATCCTCAATACCGGCGCCCATGTTGATAACGCCAAAACCATCCTCGAGGCCTACAAGGACTTCGAAATCCGCATTCACCAGCAGGACCGTGGCGTACGCCTGGAACTGCTGAACGCCCCGGCCGACGCCTTCGTTGATGGCGAAATGATCGCCAGCACCCGGGAAATGCTCTTCAGCGCCCTGCGCGACATCGTCTACACCGAAAACGAACTCGACGCCCAGCGCATCGACCTGAGCACCTCCCAGGGCATCAGCGACTACGTGTTCCACCTGCTGCGCAACGCCCGCACCCTGCGCCCCGGCGTCGAGCCGAAGATCGTGGTGTGCTGGGGCGGCCACTCGATCAATACTGAAGAATACAAATACACCAAGAAAGTCGGCCACGAACTGGGCCTGCGCAGCCTCGACATCTGCACCGGTTGCGGTCCTGGCGTGATGAAAGGCCCGATGAAAGGCGCGACCATCGCCCACGCCAAACAGCGCATCCACGGCGGCCGCTACCTCGGTTTGACCGAGCCGGGCATCATCGCTGCCGAAGCGCCGAACCCGATCGTCAACGAACTGGTGATCCTGCCGGACATCGAAAAACGTCTGGAAGCCTTCGTCCGCGTCGGCCACGGCATCATCATTTTCCCGGGCGGCGCCGGCACCGCCGAAGAGTTCCTGTACCTGCTCGGTATCCTGATGCACCCGGACAACGCTGGCCTGCCCTTCCCCGTGGTCCTCACCGGACCGAAACATGCCGCGCCGTATCTGGAGCAACTGGATGCGTTCGTCGGCGCCACCTTGGGTGACGCTGCCAAGCAACATTACGAAATCATCATCGACGACCCGGCTGAAGTCGCGCGTCAAATGACTCAAGGTCTAAAGGCAGTCAAACAGTTCCGCCGCGAGCGCAATGACGCGTTCCATTTCAACTGGCTGCTGAAGATCGACGAAGGCTTCCAGCGTCCGTTCGATCCAACCCACGAAAACATGGCCAACCTGAAACTGAGCCGCAACCTGCCGGCCCACGAACTGGCCGCCAACCTGCGCCGCGCGTTCTCCGGCATCGTCGCCGGCAACGTCAAGGACAAGGGCATCCGCCTGATCGAAGAGCACGGGCCTTACCAGATCCGTGGCGATGCGGCGGTGATGCAACCGCTGGATCAACTGCTGAAGGCCTTCGTCGCCCAGCACCGGATGAAACTGCCAGGTGGCGCGGCGTATGTGCCGTGTTATCAAGTGGTTGCGTAGCAGGCCATACCCCCTGTGGGAGC
>NZ_SOPU01000002.1:51736-51863 GCF_004402115.1 Pseudomonas sp. F01002
AAGCCCGCTCCCACATAGATTGCTGCCTGGCTTGCAACAGGTGCGCGATCTCAGAGGTGATCCGCGTCGATCACTGCCTTGGCAAAGGCCTGCGGATCTTCCTGCGGCAAGTTGTGGCCGATGCCGC
>NZ_SOPU01000002.1:51925-64927 GCF_004402115.1 Pseudomonas sp. F01002
TTTGCCGGTGAAGCGCTTGGCATAATCCTCGGCAGCCGGATGTGGCGCCCCGTTGGCATCCCCTTCCATAGTGATGGTCGGCACCGTAATGACCGGGGCCTTGGCCAGCCGCTGCTCCAGCGCTTCATATTGAGGTTCGCCCTGAATCATGCCCAACCGCCAGCGATAGTTGAAGATCGTAATAGCTACATGATCGGGGTTGTCCAGGGCCACCGCGCTGCGATCGAAAGTCGCGTCGTCGAAGGTCCATTTCGGGGAGGCCAGCTCCCAGATCAACTTGGCGAAGTCGTGGCGGTTTTTTTCGTAACCGGCCTGGCCGCGTTCGGCAGCGAAGTAGAACTGGTACCACCATTGCAGCTCGGCCTTGGGCGGCAACGGATTCTTGCCTGCGGCCTGATTGCCGATGAGGTAGCCACTCACCGAGACCAGCGCCTCCACCCGCTCCGGCCAGAGCGCCGAAACGATGTCCGCCGAGCGCGCGCCCCAGTCGTAGCCGCCCGACCGTGTGGCCTCGGTCAGCCTGAGCAATGCGGTACGCGGTGGTGTGGTTGTCGCGGAAAACCGCGCCGAGTTCGGCTCGAAATATCAGCGGTATTGATCGCGATCTACATCAAGACAGAGAACGAAGGTGGGAGCGAGCTTACCCCCACATTTGACTGTGTTCCGTCAGACAAAACCCATCTGCATCTCCCCATGCAGAAGCCCCTAAGTCCTGAGATCTGACGCAATAGTCCGATAATTCCTCGGGACATTTGCAGCACACCCGTACTAAGATTTGCGCTTCACTTCATCAAGGACGATTCATGAAGCGCATTGCCGGTTGCCTGTTGTCTTTCCTGACCTTTACGGCGCTTGCGGCTGATCTGAACCTGCTCACCGACAACCATCGGCCCTTGCATTTTCAGCAGGGTAACCAACTGGTGGGGTTTGGCGTGGATGTGGTGAAGGCGCTGGCCGACAGTGCCGGCGACCAGGTGCATTTCCAACAAGTCCCCCTGCTGCGCGCTTTGCTCATCGCCACGACCGAGCCCGCTACCGGGGTGTTTACCGTGTTCCGCACTGCCGAGCGCGATGGCCAGTACCAGTGGGTCGGCCCGTTGATGGACGTGGAAACGGCGCTCTATTCCGCCAATGGCACCCAGCAACCGGTGCGCAATTTGCGAGACGCCGGCAACCTGGGCCGCATCGCCGTCCCGCGCAAATGGCTGGTCTACAGCTACTTGCAAAAACAAGGTTTGAACAATCTATACGGCGTGGAAACCCCCGAGCAAATGATGCGTCTGGCACGTCTGGGGCGCATCGAATTTGTAGTGGCAGACACCCTCTCCATCGCCACCCTGGCCCGGGAAGAAGGCTTGGCGCCGAGCCAGTTGCACTATCAAATGCCGCTGATGAAGCAAGGCACCTACATCGCGTTTTCCCCGCAAACCGATGCGCGCCAGGTCGCGCGCTGGCAACAGGCGCTGGACGAGATGAACCACGATGGGCGCCTGGAACAACTCAAGCAGCGCTGGCTCAGCGACAACACACCCCGCTGACAACGGATCAACGCTCTCGATAACAACTATGCGTCAGGGTGTTTTTTCATCGCGATGCTCCAGCACTACAGTGGCCACATCTTCTCCCCACGCTCTGGAGCACTATCATGAAAAGCATTATCGGTCTTGGTTTCGCCCTTTCGGTTCTTGGCGCTACCTCCGCCATCGCCGCCCCTCACGCCACCTCACAGGTCGTTGCAGCGGCCAAAGTCAGCCAACCGGCCACACTGAACGTGAACACCGTCGGCGTTGATCACAAAGACAGCCAGGCGAGCACACTCTACGTCGCTGAAAACCGCCCTGAGTTCGGTTCGAAGTATCAGCGTTATTGATCAACGGCGTTGCACCGCTTGAAACAAGAAACCCCGGGGAGATCCGATCTCCTCGGGGTTTGTTGTCTTTGATGTTGAAATACTGGGTAATTGCACTGACTTGACACCCGTTTGCATTCGACCTGACCAGTCATTTGCATCGGACTTGACCAGCACGCTTCGTAACCATGACCAGCAGAGAACGGCCAGAAGTGGACACCTGAAATGCTCCCAACCTTTACATCGCCTTGGAAGAGATCGTATTGGCTAACCCAAAACGCGCCTTGAGCAAACGCGGCTAGGCGCGTTCACGCCGCTATAGTCGACTCTATTGCCGACCGTACTTCCAGGAGTTTTTCCAGTGTCTGACATGCCGACCAATTTCGCTTACACAAAACGCTTCAACGCCGTACTCGCCTACATTGATGCCTATCTTGAAGGTGACCTGTCGGTGAAGACGTTGAGCCATGTGGCGAACTTTTCGGCGTTTCACTTCCATCGACAATTCACCGCGTTCGTAGGAGTGCCTGTCTCACGTTATGTGCAACTGATGCGACTACGACGCGCGGCACATAGACTAGCCGCCCTCACTGATCACTCGGTACTGGACGCCGCACTCGGTGCCGGCTTTGAAAGTCCAGAGGCATTTTGCAGGGCGTTCAGGCGGGCGTTCGGTATGACGCCGAGTGCGTTCAGGAAGGAACCGAACTGGCAGGTCTGGAATGCGGTATTCGCAATCCCTCACTTTTCCAGGACTATCATCATGCAAGTACGAATCATAGATTTCCCTGAAGTCAAGGTAGCAGCGCTTGAGCACTGCGGACCAGCCGGGCTCGTCAATGAGAGCGTGCGTACGTTCATCGAGTGGCGTATGCAGAGCGGACAGTCGCCGGTGGCATCGAGTCGCACCTTTGGCATTCCCTATAGCAACCCCGATACGACACCTCCACAAGCATTCCGCTTCGCAATCTGCGGCGAGATTCACGAGGCCGTGGCGCCGAATGAGTTCGGCGTGCACGAGATCGTCATTCCTGCCGGTCGCTACGTCGTGGTGCGACACGCGGGGTCACCGGATCACATCGGCGAAACGATCTATCCGATTTACCGCGATTGGCTTCCTGCCAGTGGTGAGGAACTTCGTGACCAGCCGCTATTCTTCAATTACCTGAGCGTCCATCCTGAGACACCACAGGATCAATGGCAAACAGATGTGTATGTTCCGCTGCAATAGCGGAGCAAGCAGCTTTCGACCGATTCTGTTGAAAAAGTCGGCCATGGTTTCTACGGCAGAAAAGTACGCGTTTGAGATTGAAAACTTTAATTTGAGCAGAGGATTCCGCGCTCAGATTTCGCGTAGCAACGCGCAAAAAAGGCGTTTTCTGCGTCAGTATGCAGGCAGTCTGAATGGACCGACTTTTTCAACACAATCGACCCAAACCGGTCATTCGTGACAGGCAGAAAACGGCCAAATCCGGTCGGTCACGAACTTGCTCGAAAGCAGTCAGTTGGACGCCTTAGCTGCATGCTCATGCCGTACCTTTTTGAGCTGCTGCTTTTCACAAAAATTTAATGCTGTATGAATGCACAATGTTTGAGCCGTAAACCTAGGCTACAAGCCGCGCTTACGCAGTTTCACATATCGGAGTTAGGGCGGCTGCCGAGGTGGATACGCAGCAAAACTGTCGCCCGATAACAAAGTCAGGTCGCGAAGGAAAATTCGTGACAGGTGAAAAATCATGGCGAAATACCGCAATAAGTTGCCACAACTCGGTGACGGTCTTTATATCGCCGATGGTGGGATCGAAACTACCCTGATCTTCCATGAAGGATTGGAACTCCCGGACTTCGCTGCATTCCACCTGCTGAAGACGCCGGAAGGCGAAGCGGCCCTCCGCAAGTACTTTCGCACCTATGCGGAGATCGCGAAGCGGTTTGGCACCGGACTTATTCTCGAAAGCGCGACTTGGCGGGCCAACGCGGACTGGGGAACCCGGCTCGGGTACATGCCCGAAGCGCTGGTCGATGCAAACAGTAGAGCGATCCACCTGCTCGAGGAGATTCGAGACGAATACGAAACCAATCAGACCCCGGTGGTCATCAGCGGGTGTCTCGGCCCTCGCGGGGACGGTTATGTCCCCGCGAGGGCCATGTCGGACCAGGAAGCAGAGACCTATCATCAGGCACAAGTCGAAACCCTCGCTGGTTCCGCTGCGGATATGGTGTGTGCCATGACCATGAACTACGTGGCGGAAGCGCTTGGGATTGTGCGAGCAGCCCAGCAAGTGGACATGCCCGTTGCCATTTCCTTTACCGTCGAGACCGACGGCAATCTCCCGACCGGCCAGAGTCTGAAGACAGCGATCGAGCAAGTTGACGATGCGACGTCAGGCTATCCCTGCTACTACATGATCAACTGCGCCCACCCCACGCATTTCGACCACGTGGTGGCTAAGGGCGGGTTGTGGTTGGATCGGATTCGGGGCTTCCGAGCGAACGCTTCGCACAAGAGTCACGAAGAGTTGAGCGAGTCCACGGAGCTTGATAGTGGGAACCCGGTCGAACTTGGAGCGCAGTACGCCCGTCTCAAGGAACGGCTCGCGCGCCTGAATGTGATGGGGGGCTGTTGTGGCACAGACCACCGCCATGTGGAACAAATCGCTGAAGCTTGCTCGCCGCTTTTTCGCACTACGACCTAACAATCGGTTGCAGCGGCGGCGGAACGCCGCCGCTTTGAACGTCTGGTATTTAGCGGCGCGAACGTCAGCCAAGGATAGGATAGCGACGGTCTAGCATCGACCGTCACTATGGATGATCAGACTTCCGTCTGTTCCGCCATTTCCAGGGCATCATCGACCTCGATTCCCAGGTATCTGACAGTGCTTTCAAGCTTCGTATGACCAAGCAGGAGTTGGACAGCTCTTAGGTTCTTCGTCCTGCGATAGATCAACGATGCCTTGGTTCTCCGTAGCGTGTGATTACCGTACATGGTTGGGTCAAGGCCAATGGCTGTCACCCACGCTTTGACTATTCGAGCGTATTGCCTGGTGGAAAGATGGTCTGAGGCGTGCAACCGGCTCGGAAACAAGAAGTCCTCGCTGCGAAGGCGCGCCTGATGCATCCAAGCCTCCAGAACCATTCGGGTTTGCTCAGTGATTTCAAATTGCACTGGATGCTGGGTTTTCTGCTGCATCACGATGGCCCGTGACGACACATGTTCCCCATGGGCTATGTCTCGGACTCGCAGTTTGGTTAAGTCACAGGCACGCAGCTTACTGTCGATGGCCAAGTTGAATAGCGCCAAATCCCGTGTCTTCTCCGCGAGCTGAAATCTTACGCGGATGGCCCAGATATCTCTGACTCGGAGCGGGGCTTTCTGCCCGACAAGCTTCCCTTGTTCCAAGGCTGATGGCTGTATGTAGCAATAGTGTTCATGGCTCGTCCTCCACGTTGAGGGAGGACAAGGGTGGATCAGGCACAATGGGTGATGGTCGCTATCCGACCCATAGCAGCCGGTCATGAAGGGATGCTATCCACTGATGGCAGACGTAAAAAAACTTTCTGAGTGAGCGCGTTTGTTCAGTACCCCCCGCTGTCCCCTTTAATGCAACGCCTCTTCTTCTAGGTAGCTGCTCAGACATTCAATAAAGGCTAGAAGTTTGCGGGTGTGGCGTCTGTGTGCGGGATAGATCACATGGACTGTAGAACCGAACTGCTCCGGGTCCGGGTCTATATCGGGGAGCAGTTGCACCAGTTCGCCACGCCGCAGATAGGGAGCAGCACTCCACTGTGGACAGAATTGCAATCCCTGCCCATCCAACAGCGCACTAAACAGAAGATCATAGCTATCGCTAGACAGGCGAGGCACTGGCTGCAATATGCGCCGGCGCTCGCCTTCATGTGTCAACCACCAGTAATGCGGGTTTAGAGCAGGGTGTCGATAGATCAACCAGTCATGTTGATCGAACGTTTGCGGTAGGACTTCAAGGGGCTTGCGCTCTAGATAGCGTGGGCTAGCGCACAGTCGGATACGGTTGACGGTCAGTGGTCGGGCGATCAGATCCGGCCCCACAGGTCCGTCACGCACAGCAAGATCGTAGCTGCCCTCAAGCAGGTCCACGAACTCTTCGGTGAGAACTACCTCAAGACGCATCTGTGGGTAGCGATCAAGAAAGCGAAGCACACCGCATTCAGAAACGCTGGAGCGTAGGACGGTGGCGCCGCTACTCGCAGGGTGCCACACATCTCCTGCTGGAGTTGATCAAGATCTTCCCGAGCTTGCTGTAGCTGAATCAGCACCTGCCGAGCGCTTGCCAGATAGATCTGCCCGGCCTCGGTCAGGGCAATTCGGCGGGTAGAGCGCTCAAAAAGACGTGTGCCCAATTCCGTCTCAAGGTGGGTTACCGCCCGGGTCAGAGCCGACGTGGTTTTGCCTAGGTAGGAAGCTGCGCGCGTAAAACTGCCTTGATCTGCCGTGGCGACGAACATAGTGATAGCGCCGAGCTGGTCCATTCGCTTTTACCTTTTTGGAAAGTATGTGTTTCGGTGTTTAAGTATTCTTAACATCGCCTCCTTTGGATAGTCTCCCTAATACTCTAATAAAAAAAGGTGTTCGGGCTATGAAGAAGATTCTTAGGGCGACGTTAACCATGGCGATTGCTTTTTCATCTATGGAAAGCATGGCGGCAGTCGATCTGCTTTTGTACAACGGCAAGGTGTTCACCGCCGAGCCGGGTCAGCCCCTGCAACAAGCCATAGCGGTGGCCGATGGCCGGATTCTCAAGGTCGGTAGTGATATCGAGATTCTTTCGCTCAAAGATGCCATGACTCAAGTGGTGGATTTGAAAGGCAAGGTCGTCATGCCAGGCTTTATTGACAGCCACAGCCACGCGATCTTTGGCGGTGTGAAGCTTAAGGCGGCGGATCTCGAAGGCCAGATGTTGGCCTTCGACGAACTGGAGAAGCGCTTGCGTGAGTGGCGAGATGACGGCAAGGCGCGACACGGAGATGTCCTCAGTGTCGGTGGCTTCCCCTCCACCTACTGGAGTGAAGTGGCCCAATTTGAAAAACGCTTCAATCATGGCGAGTGGGCCGATACACCGATTGCTTTCATCGGCTGGGATTACCATACCGGTTGGGCCAACACGGCGATGCTCAAGCGCGCCGGTATCGATGCCGAACGGGTCAAGTCACTGAAGGGCGAAGCGGTGGCGACCATCGGCCATCATGCGGACAGCACCCCCAATGGCTTTGTTGCAGATGCGGGTTTGGCGGCGGTGATGTCTCAACTTCCTTCACCGACCTTTGATCAGTTGATGTCAGCGGGACGTGCCGCGCGTGATCTGAACCACAGCCTGGGGATTACGGCCCTGATGGACCCCGCGGCCAATGCCATGCCAAGTGATGGGTTATTCGACTTCAAGCCCACAGCGCAGACGTTGGGGGTTTTGCCTGTCTACAAAGCACTGTCGGAAAAAGGTGAGCTGGAGTTGCGGGTGGCCGCCCTGATGGTTGCCAATCCGAAGAGCAAACCTGCGGATTTGGACTTGCTGAATGAGGTCAGAAAGCAGTTTGTCGGCGTCGATAATCTAAGCCTGCCTGGCATCAAGATATTCGCCGACGGTGTCGCCGAGTTTCCTGCTCAAACGGCATCGTTGCTGACCCCCTATAAAAACTCGAAAAAAGGTGGTGAGCTGTTGATCGACCCCGCTCATTTCGGTGAATTGGTCAGTGCCGCAGATGCCCGTGGCTGGCTCGTCCACGTACATGCAATCGGCGACCGGGCGGTACGCGAGTCTCTCAATGGGATCGAGCAGGCACGCCATGACAGACAGAGTGGCGTGACACACTCGATAACCCATTTGCAGATGGTCAATCCCAAGGAATTCACCCGCTTCAAACCGCTGAACGTCATTGCTTCGATGCAGTTGTACTGGGCCTCCGCGGATGAATTGAGCATTGATTTACTCAAACCCTACATCAGTGCAATGCAGTTCCAGTTCATGTATCCGGCGCGTTCATTACTGAAAAATGGCGCGACCATTGCGGGTGCCAGCGACTGGCCGGTCAGTACCCCCAACCCATGGAAAGCCATCGGGCAGGCAATCAGCCGCAAGGGCCCCAAGGGCGTACTCAACAAGGATGAGGATATCGATAGGGAGACGATGTTCTATGCCTATACCCGCAATGCTGCCAAGGCGATTGGTTTAGAGAAAGAGATCGGCTCTGTCACTGCGGGGAAGCAGGCTGACCTGATCATCCTTGATCGCGATGTGTTCAGCGTGCCTGAAGAGCAACTCGCTGACACCCAGGTACTCAAGACCTATTTTTCCGGGCGCGAAGTCTACAGCCACCCGTAATTCTCCACCGTATGCCTGACCTGTGTCCTTCGGGGCATGGGAACGGCGAAGCCTTTCCTGCCAATAATAATAAACAGGATTCAACCTATGCATCGTCTTGCTATTACGACCCTTGTCGGCTGCGCGCTTTTTCCCTTGGGTGCGGGCGCCGTGACGCTGACCGACAACTTGCAACTGGAGCTGAAGCCGCAGGTGGTCAGCGACTACCGTAGCCGCGGACTGTCCATGACGCTGGGTGACCCGGCAGCGCAGTTGGAGGCCACATTGATACACAGCAGCGGTGCCTATGCGGGCGTATGGACTTCAAACGTCAACTTTGGGATGAACCTGAAAGCGCGCTTGGAACAAGATTTCTACGCAGGCTTTTTCATTCCATTGAATGACGATGTAAGCCTTGATGTGGGGTATCTCAAGTACACCTATGCCAAGGAAGCACAATTCAACATGAGTGAGGCCTACGCCATTCTCAAAGCCTATGGCTTCAAGTTCGGCAGTTATTACTCCAACGATCTGAAGAACTTTGTAGGGAAAGACCAAGACACGCTCTACACCTACTTGGGGTACAGCCATGAAATTGTGGATCAGGTCGGTCTGGAGGTCCGCTACGGTCGTTTCGACTTCAAGGATGATGTGTTTTTGTCAAACAGTGGCAAGGCTCGCGGTGACTATCGCGAATGGGAAGCCAAGCTGACCCGCAGCGCATTTGGGGTCGACTGGGGCCTTAGCTACATCGACACGGACCTTTCCAAGAGCGAGTGCGCGAGTTACTACGGTTACACCGACGTTTGCTCGGCGACCGTGGTGGTCAGTGCCAGCAAGACATTCTGATCAAACCTTCAGTTAAGAAACTTGCACTGTTGAATGCTTGTAGGTTTTTCGGGCGGTGCTTTTGCGCCGCTTTTAAAGGCTGGAAGGGACATAGATTTATTTCCGCGTTCTAGGCGTCCGTTTTGGAGTGTGGCATCGGGGCAGATGCCTGAACGAGGCGCCACAATCAGCGTGCGAGTATCGGTAGCTGGACTTTTTAAAAAAACAAGATAGGAGATTTCGATGTACTTGACCCAAGGGTTGCATCGCCATATGCAACAGCGTCCCGAAACACCGGCCATTCGTTACCAAGGTCGTAGTCTGAGCTTTGCCCAGTTGGGCGATCGAGTCGCCCGTCTGGCCGGCGCACTAAAAGACCTAGGCGTGACCAGCGGCGAGCGGGTAGCGATGCTTTCGCTAAACTCGCAGCGTTACATCGAATACTATCTGGCGGTCCCTTGGGCCGATGCCGTGCTCAACCCGGTGAATATCCGTTGGAGCGCTGCGGAGATCATCTATTCATTGGACGATTCTGAAACCTGTGTACTGATCGTCGACGACAGTTTCCTGGATCTGGCAGGAAAAATCAGCGCTGCTGCGAAAACCCTGCGCCTGATGATTTATGCCGGCGAGGGCGAAACCCCGTTGGGCATGCTCAACTACGAAACACTGATCACCCAGTATGAGCCGGTCGAAGATGCCCTTCGTGGTGGCGATTCTCTGCTGGGCGTCTTTTATACCGGTGGAACCACGGGCTTCCCCAAAGGGGTAATGCTCAGGCATAACAATCTCGTTTTATCAGCCCTGGCCACTTTCGACCAGACCGGGATCGGACCTCAGACCATCTTCTTGCATGCCATGCCGATGTTCCATATCGCTGATCTGTCGGCAATGGTCTCTCTGTTCATTAGCGGCGGTACGCATGTGGTGTTATCGACCTTCAAACCGCAGGAGGTACTTGAATGCATCGGCCTGGAACGGATCAGCAATACCAGGCTGGCGCCGACCATGCTGCAGATGCTCCTCGATTGGCGGGCAGTCAATCCCGCTGCGGCCAAACTTGATCTGAGCACGCTAAGGAAAATCACTTATGGCGCTTCGGCAATCTCGCCGGCACTGCTCGACCAAGCCCGCCAGTCCTTTTCGGCAGCTGATTTCATCCAGGGCTACGGCATGACCGAACTGTCTCCCTTCGCCTGCATCCTCGATGCCGAGTATCACTGCGAGGAGCATCAGCGTAGCGGCAAGATGTACTCGGCGGGGGTGCCGGTCAACTGCGTCGAAATCCGTATCGTCGATGCCGAAGATCGGGAGGTGCCGCGTGGCGCCGTGGGGGAGATCGTCGCACGCGGGCCGAATGTCATGCTCGGTTACTGGAACAACGTGCAAGCCACTGCCGAAGCGCTGCGAAACGGCTGGATGCACACTGGCGATGGCGGCTACATGGACGAAGATGGCTTCGTCTATATCTGCGACCGGCTGAAGGACATGATTGTGAGTGGCGGGGAGAACATCTATACCGCCGAGGTCGAAAACGCCATCGTCAGACTTCCGGCCGTTACCCAGGTTGCAGTAATAGGCATTCCCAGCGACAAGTGGGGCGAGACGGTTCACGCAGTGATCGTCTGCAACCCTGGAGCACGTATCTCCGAGCAAGAGGTTATGGCCCACTGCCGCGAATGTATCGCCGGTTACAAGGTTCCGCGTAGTGTCGAGTTCCGGGAATCGTTGCCATTGTCCAGTGTCGGGAAAGTGTTGAAAACCGAACTGCGCAAGCCGTTCTGGGAGAACCGAGCTCGTCAAATTGCCTAGAACGCCGGTGCGCAATGCAGCAATTGGCTACTTGAACCGCGATAAATCGCATTGGCAGTAACACTGACGAAGTGCTGATTCAGAAAACTGTTTCGACTTGGCATTGTCTGCACCCTGGATACGGTGCAGATCATCAGGCGACACGCAGCCATAGCTAGCGAAGGCTCCCCCATGGCTTTTTCGGCATTGGCTGCAATTGCAGTGGGAAAGTGCTTTAGGTCATGACAAGATTTGGTATTTAACGTGCAGCAACGGCAGCAGCCTTGGAAGGCACCAGTTATTTAGGGGCACGCCCTGAACCTAGTAGCCGCAAATAAACAGGCCGAATTGTTGTTGTCGACAGACTGCTTTTGGCCGATTCTGTTGAAAAAATCGTTTTTTCAGGAAACGCGACACTGAACTTGGCCTTCAACAAAGAACCTATTCACCACTATTAAGTGGCTTTTCGGTCCTTCGTTGATCGTTGCTGCTTTGTCAGTGGGTTGATTTGAGGTTTTTTGATGAAGCAGGCGCACCTATCCCGTGGCGGGTGGCCCTTGAGATGTAAGTTTGGCCAATCGACGCAGGTTCTGTACCGCTGCCGCCAGTGTGAACTCATCGGTCGCGCCACTCATGCCACGTAGTCGTAAGCGATCCAGTTTCAGGATGCGCTTGAGGTGGGCGAACAACATTTCGACCTTCTTGCGTTCGTGACGAGAGCGCACGTATTCCGGCGCCGCCGCGATTCGACGAGCCACATCACGAGCCGCTTCATGAATGCTGCGGGCGATCTTACGAAACGCAGTGTTCGGGCAGCACTTGGCTTTCATCGGACACGTCGCGCAGTCGGTTTGTCTGGATCGGAAGATGATGGTGTTGGCTTTGGTGACGTGCGAGCGCTCGGTCTTGAAGGCTCGCCATTCGCTGCGCAATGCGTTGCCGGCCGGGCAGAGATATTCCTCAGCCTCTTCATTCCATCGGAAATCGCTGCTCGAAAAGCTGTCGTTCTTGCGTTCTGTTTTGTCCCACACCGGTACATGCGGCTCGATGTCTTTTTCCTCCACCATCCAGGCCAGCATCGGTGCGGTTCCATAAGCGGTATCGCCGATGAGGCGGTCCGGCTTGATGTCGAACTGTTCTTCGACCCGGTCGATCATCGTCTTTGTACTCTCGACCTCGGCCGTTCGGTGGGCAGGTGTTGGTTCCACGTCCATGATCACGCCGTGCTCAGTGTCGATCAGGTAATTTGTGGAGTAGGCAAAAAAGGCAGGGCCACCCGGAGCGGCCGTCCAGCGGGCTAGAGGGTCAGTCAGTGATAAGCGCTTGGGCAATGTTTCGGCCAGCGCCTCTTCATCGAGGCCTTCAAGATACTCACGGACAGCGCGGGTGCTCAGCGACGGATCGCTCCAGTTGACCTCTTTATCGCCAGGTACGCCACGCTGCCGACTCGCGTCCGCCTTGATGATGCTGGCGTCCACGGCAAAGCCTTCGCCCTTGACCAGACCCGCGTCCATGCAGCGACGCAGCACCTCATTAAACAGCCAGCGAAACAGATCGCTGTCCCAGAAGCGGCCGTGTCGATTCTTGGAAAACGTCGAGTGATTGGGTACTTCATCCTCAAGGCTCAACCGGCAGAACCAGCGATACGCCAGGTTCAAATGGGCCTCTTCGCACAACCGCCGTTCGGAGCGAATGCCATAGCAATAGCCCACGACCAGCATGCGGATCATCAGTTCAGGATCAATCGAAGGACGCCCAATCGGGCTATAGAAATCTGTGAGGTAATGGCGCAGGTCGCTCAGATCGAGGCACCGATCAATGCTGCGCAGCAGATGATTTGTTGGGATGTGATCTTCAAGATTGAACGAGTAAAACAGCCGCTCCTGCCCACTCGATAACTGTCCCATCATGCTGCGTATTCTCCCGCTGGCCGATGGAGTGATTTTGCCCCAGGCCAAACAGGAGAGCTACTTTTTCAACAGAATCGGCCGATTTCTGCCTGTCGCCACCGGCAGCAGTAGGCAGCTCTCTCCTGACCATGGTTACTAAGTGTGCTGGTCTAATCTGATGCAATCGGTGGTCAGATCGAATGCAAACGTCTGGTCAAGTGCAATGCAAACGAGTGGTCAGTACCGATGCAATCAGGTGGTCAAGTGGAGTGCAATTTCGCAAATACAGGCTCGAGATATCTGTAGCAGC
>NZ_SOPU01000002.1:64959-65168 GCF_004402115.1 Pseudomonas sp. F01002
GTTCGAGCGCGCAGCGGTCGCAGAATCAGGTGATGCGTTTTTTCAGCCAGATCGTGCACTCAGGTTTACGACCGCTGCGCGCTCGAACGCAGCCTCGCAGGCTCGGCAGCTGCTACAGAAGTGGCGTTGTTGTCAGGCGAGCGGCGAGTGCCTTGGCCTGGCTCGCCACGTCAGTCACCGCCGTGCTTTCCCACCACATGCCGCGCAAC
>NZ_SOPU01000002.1:65189-105517 GCF_004402115.1 Pseudomonas sp. F01002
ACGACTGGCGACGTGTGCATCGGCATCCAGCACCGCGCCATCGACTGCCGCTGCAATCCCCAGCGCCAACGGCCCCGGCCGGACAAGTCCGCGCGCCAGCAGTTGCTGTGGCAGCGGTCGGGCGACCCGTCGCCAGTCATATTCGATGCCGCTGGAGTTGATCAATACCGCGCCGCTGACAATGGTAGTTTCTACTTCACCACGACGCCGAATGCGGATGCTCACTGCTCCGTGCGCTGAAGGCTCCAGCCCTTTGAACGACGCCGCCTGAATCCGCAATCGGCCTTCCTTGTGCAGCCGCGCCACCAGTTCGGCACTCAACGGCGGCGAGCGGTGGTGATGACTTTCCCACCACGGCCGCACATGCCGCACGAACTGCCGACGCTGCACGTCCGTCGCCTGATTCCACAAGCGGCCAATGTGCGCCCGTACGGTGTCGAGCGGCGCCTGCCAGTCGATGCCTTGAGCGATGGCGTCCCGGCAATGCCGACGCAGTTCGCGCACCAGCTGTCGCGGTGTGCGAATGCTCTGATCCTCGGCAAGAAAATCTGCCCAGGCCGGCGGCTGACGACGTACATGAGGCAGCAAGCCATGCCGGGAAAACACTTCAATCGGCCCGCGATGCCCGGCCTGTTCCAGCGACACCACGGCGTCGACCATGGTCAGGCCCGAACCGATGATCAGCACGGTCGACTGCGGATCTAATTGCTGCATGGCCGCGACGTCCCACGGATCAAGCGCAGCGGCGTTCAAGCCGCTGGACTCGGTCTGTGGCGTGCGTGCAGCGGGAAACATCCCGGTCGCCAGTACGGCATAGGCGCCCTGCAAGCGTTGCCCGTCGCTCAAGGTCAGCCGCACCGAATCGTCCGTCGTTTGCAGGTCAATCACCTCGGCCCGCACATGCTCGACCGTTGAACCGTTCAACACCCCCACCGCTTGCGCTTCCGCCAGGCGCTGCTGCACGTATAGGCCGAAAATCCCCCGCGGCGGGAACAACTCGCTGACCGGCACATGTTGCTCGTCAGACTCCGGCCAGCCGCCGGCCGCGATGTAATCGGTCAGCCATTGGGTCAGGTCGTCGGCGTTGTCCGGGTCGACGCTCATCCGCGCCGCATTGCCGTTGAGCGTGTGGCCCAACTCGACCGCGCTGTACGCCTCGCCCCGTCCCAGTTCGGCGCGGGGTTCGATCACCAGCACCTGGCGTTTGCCCGGCAGGCGCAGCAACTGCGCCGCCAGCATTGCGCCGCTGAGGCCGCCGCCGACGATCAGGATGTCCGCGTGGCGAATGGCGTCGGTGGCCTGTCCGCTTTGGGTTTCAGTCATGGCGTTCTCACTGATCAATGTTTCATCTCGAAAATCTCCTGGACGATAATAGGCGCCAAACCCATGGAAGGTTCATCAAGCAGTACCAAAGTAGGACAGAGAAATACCGCTGACTTGCAGGATGGAATCGGATAGCCGGGCAGGCGCAGGTTGAGCGTGGGAACGATCATGAATAGGACGCGACTTTCTTCTCCTGCTGCCGCAACGCCGCCAGGTCTCGATAACCCGCGCCCGGATGAATCTCCGGCAATCGCGGCCCTTCACCGAACAACTTCTCGCGCAAGGTCCCCGGCGCGTATTCGGTTTTGTAGACCCCACGCTTCTGCAACTCCGGCACCAGCAATTCCACAGCGTCGATGAAGGTTTCGTGGGTCAATGCATAGGCCAGGTTAAAGCCGTCCACATCGGTCTCCTCGACCCACTCCTGCAGCAAATCGGCGACGGTCTCGGGACTGCCGACAAACAACGGACCAAAACCGCCGATGCCCACCCAGTCAGCCAGTTCATTCGGGGTCCAGACCTTGTTCGGGTCCGCCGTGGAAAACGCTTCCACCGCCGATTGAATGGCGTTTGTATGCACATGCTTGAGCGGCTCATCGGGTTTGAACTGGCTGAAATCGATCCCGGTCCAGCCAGAGATCAACGCCATCGCCCCTTCGTAACTGACCCAGGTTTTGTATTCCTCGAACTTGGCTTTGGCCTTGGCGTCGGTCTCGCCGAGGATCACGGTTTGCAGGTTGAAGATCAGAATCTTCGACGGATCGCGCCCGGCTTCGGCAGCACGACGGCGGATGTCGGCGACGGTTTTCTTCAGCAGCACTTTCGACGGTGCAGCAACGAACACACACTCGGCATGCTCGGCGGCAAACTGCTTGCCGCGACTGGATGCGCCAGCCTGATAGAGAACCGGCGTGCGTTGCGGCGAGGGTTCGCAAAGATGAATGCCCGGCACCTGGAAGTGCTTACCGACGTGTTGGATTTCGTGGATTTTGCTCGGGTCGCTGAAGATCCGCCGCTCGCGATCCCGCAGAATCGCACCCTCTTCCCAACTGCCTTCCCACAGTTTGTAGCAAACCTCCAAATACTCTTCGGCGAAGTCGTAACGAGCGTCGTGTTCGGTCTGGTTTTTCTGGCCGAGGTTCTTCGCACCGCTTTCCAGATAAGAGGTGACGATGTTCCAGCCGGCGCGGCCCTTGGTCAGGTGATCGAGCGTCGACAGGCGTCGGGCGAACGGATACGGGTGTTCGAAGGACAGCGAGGCGGTCAGGCCGAAACCCAAATGCTCGGTGACCAGCGCCATCGGCGGAATCAATTGCAGTGGGTCGTTGACCGGCACCTGCGCCGCCTGACGGATCGCCGCGTCACCATTGCCGTTGTAGACGTCGTAGATGCCCAGCACATCGGCGATGAACAAACCGTCGAACTTGCCGCGTTCGAGGATTTTCGCCAGATCGGTCCAGTACTCCAGATCCTTGTATTGCCAGGAGCGATCTCGCGGATGCGCCCACAGGCCGGGCGACTGATGGCCGACGCAGTTCATGTCAAAGGCGTTGAGGCGGATTTCACGGGCCATCAAACCGCACTCCGAAAGCTTGGGGGATGGATGCCGTTGAGGCGGAAGTTACCGATGAGGTGGAGTTTCCGGTGCAATGGGTCATGCAACGATCCGGGCAACAGGGTGCGTTGGCCGGTGAGTTCGAATTCAGCGTTGCTGACGGCATTTAGCGCGTCGGCGCTGGCCAAATGCGACTCGGCGATGGCGACGCTGATTTCCGTGTCGTCATCAACGCTGTTCAGAAAGTCTTCGGCGCGTTCGAGCAGCGCGGCGGCGACTTCAATGCGGATGTGCAAGTCACCAAAACGGCTGATGACGTAAGGGTCATCCGTGGTTTGGGTCTGCTGCCGGACGAAACGCAACGTCGCATCAAGCAAGCTGCGAGCGTTGTGCAAATCATGCTGACTTTTGGCCAGGGGCTGCCCGGCAACAATCGGTTGAGTCAAAGCGTTCATGGTGGGCTCCTCAGTTCCAGGCGTGGCGCGCAGGCTTCACGCCGTTGAGCAGGTAGTTGCCGATCAGGTGATATTTCCAGCGTGCCGGATCGTGCAGGGTGTGCGTCCGGGCGTTGCGCCAGTGGCGGTCGAGGTTGTACTTGCCGAGCACAGAGCGAGTACCGGCCAGTTCGAAGAGTTTGCTGCTGGCAAGCAAGGCGATCTCGGCGGACAGGACTTTCGCCTGGGCAACCACCACCGAAGCACGGGCCACCGTGTCTTCATTGGGGTTGAGCAGTGCGTGGTCGATTGCGCGGCCGGCCTTTTTGAGGATCGCTTCGGTGCCGTGGACCCGCCATTCGAGGTCGCCGATCGCAGCGATACTGAACGGGTCCTGCCAGCCGTGATCCTGTCCGCTGTCGATCCATGGTCGGGCTTCGCGGGCGTAGCGTTTGGTTTCTTCCAGGGCGCCGACGGCAATGCCGGTGTCCACGGCGGCCTGGATGATTTGTGAAATCGGGCCGTCGGCGGTGGGTTCGTCAAAGGCCTTGTGGGCCGGGATCACAGCACTGAGCGGGACCTTCACCGCGTTCAGGGTGACGCCGCCGCTGGCCGTGGTGCGCTGGCCGAAACCGTCCCAACTGTCGATAACGGTCAAGCCGGGATTGTCACGCTCGATGAAGGCGATGAAGGCTTTGTTCTCTTCATTGACCGCCACCGCTGGCACGATGTGCGCGAACAAGGCGCCGGTGCAGTAGAACTTTTCGCCGTCGATCTGCGCGGTGTCTTTATCAAAACGGATACGGGTTTCGAAGGCCCCGGCGTTTTTGCTTTTGGATTCGGAGAAGGCGTTGCCGAAACGGTAGCCTTGCAGGACTTTGCCGAAGTAGTAGCGCTTCTGCTCTTCGGTGGCAGTTTGCAGCAAGATGTCGAGCACCCCGAGGTGGTTTTGCGGGATCTGGCCGAGGGATGAGTCGGCGGCGGAAATGATCTTGATCACTTCGGCGACGGTCACGTAGGACACGCCGGCGCCGCCGTATTCCTTGGGAACGGTGATGCCCCAGAGGCCGCTGGCGGAAAACTCGTCGAGCTCGGCGACTGGCAGGCGTCGCTCGCGGTCGCGGACACTGGCCTCGATGGCGAAGCGTGCGGCGAGCTTATGGGCGACGGCAATCGCCTCGGCGTCCGAGCGGATCACATGGGCGGTGCGAAGGGGTTGGGCAGAGGCTGTCATGGGCCGACTCCGGGATCTGGTGAATGCACCAGAGCTTTTGCAGGAGTCGTACCTGAAACGAAATCACCTTATTTTCAATAGGTTAAAGAATTATCCGAGAAAGGCTCGCAGCTTTAAAACAGCAAAGTGTCTATCCAGTGTTGATCCGCAAACAGTTAGATCACCACATTTCGCACAAACCGCGCCGCCACATCCCCTTCATTGCGATAGGCGTGGGGCTGGTTGCTGGCGAACATGTAGAACTCGCCGGCAGCGATCTCATGCGGTGTATCGCCCAGCATCAGCGTCAGGCAGCCTTCGAACACATAGATCTGCTCACTCCAGCCCTCGGCGTCCGGTTGCGACGGATAAATCTCCCCTGGTTGCAGGCACCACTCCCATTGTTCCACCTCACGGGTGGCGGTGGCTTTGGAGAGTAAAACGGCTTTGCTGCCAGGAATCGTCCCGGCCCAGGCCACTTCGTTGATGCGACTCGGATCGCGTGCATCCGGGGCCTGGATCAGGTCGCTGAATGCGACGTTCAGCGCTTCGGCCACGCGGTCGAGGGTGGTCAGGCTGACGTTCTTCTCGCCGGCTTCGATGGCTACCAACATCCGGCGGCTGACCCCCGATTTTTCCGCCAGCGTCGCCTGGCTCATGTCGGCGGCGTGGCGCAAGCGCCGAACGTTCTGGCTGACGTGCTGAAGGACCGAAGTCCGTTGCGTGGAATCTTTGTGCACTATATTGCTCACTTGATGGGGTTGGGCAGTATACTGCGCAACATTCGGCGCATTGTGCGTCCCCCTCAGGTAGCGCGCAAGGTCATGACGTCGGTGAATACCCCTCACACTTCCCCCCGTTTCTCGCGGTTCAGCAAGGCCGAGTGCGTGCTGGTGCTGATCACCATGGTCTGGGGTGGCACCTTCTTGCTGGTGCAGCACGCGATGACCGTCAGCGGGCCGATGTTCTTCGTCGGTCTGCGCTTTGCCGCGGCGGCGATCATTGTTGCGCTGTTTTCCTGGCGTCATCTGCGGGAGCTGACGCTGTTCGAACTCAAGGCCGGGGCCTTTATCGGTGTGGCGATCATGCTCGGTTATGGATTGCAGACCGTCGGGTTGCAGAGCATTCCCAGCAGTCAGTCGGCGTTTATTACCGCGTTGTACGTGCCCTTCGTGCCGTTGCTGCAATGGCTGGTGCTGGGGCGACGTCCGGGGCTGATGCCGAGCATCGGGATCATGTTGGCGTTTACCGGGTTGATGTTGCTGTCGGGACCGGCCGGCGCTTCATTCAATTTCAGCCCGGGTGAAATCGCCACGTTAATCAGCGCCGTGGCGATTGCGGCGGAGATCATTTTGATCAGTACGTATGCCGGCCAGGTCGATGTACGACGGGTGACGGTGGTGCAATTGGCGGTCACCTCGGTACTGGCGTTTTTGATGGTGGTGCCGACTCAGGAAAGGATTCCGGACTTCTCATGGCTGCTGTTATGCAGCGCGTTGGGCCTGGGCGCGGCCAGTGCGGCGATTCAAGTGGCGATGAACTGGGCGCAAAAGAGCGTTTCGCCGACCCGGGCGACGCTGATCTATGCCGGTGAGCCGGTGTGGGCCGGGATTGTCGGGCGGATCGCGGGTGAGCGGTTGCCGGCGATTGCGTTGGTTGGGGCGGGGTTGATTGTGGCGGCGGTGATTGTCAGTGAGTTGAAGACCAAGGGTAAAGATCGCGAGACGATTGAGGTGGCGTTGGAAAGCGAGCCCGTCGACTCAAAAAAATGAGCATCACAACCGACGTTCAAGCTTCCAACTTTCCAGGATCAGTCTGATCCCGCGCTCACTCTGGTAATGACCGGATAATGTCAGCGAGATCATCTCTGGTGAAGCCGTTAGACTTTATGGCCGCAGCCACATCTTCCTTGGAAAGCGGGAAGCGCTTGAAGATTTCCTTCAGCGTATCGGCATCAATATTTGACATCCAAAGCGGATCGATGAACGAGCCTCCATATTCCGGCTTCATCGGCACTTCTTCGTGTGCTATTGCACCCTTATGATTCAAGTAAACGACATAACGGTCATGCCCTTCAGGAAAGCTCTTGTCATGATAAAGCGTGGTGCCGAGAGGCAGCACATAATAGTTTTCATCACCATTCGGCCCCTCAATAAGCAACGGCTCTTTAGTCTTAATCATTTTCATATCGTGCGACCTCGTAACGTTATTAATCACAACAAATGCCAAAACGACCGCATTGATCAAAATCAACCCGGCTAGCCAAAAAGGAAATTTGTTACTTGTAAACATTCTTTTTGTCATAACGCGCCTCGGTATTCCCTTCGAGCATCGCCTGCAAGTCTGCTGGCATAAAAATGCCATCCTGTGTCCATTTCTGCGTGCGCGCCGCCTGCCTCTCTGTCCAGGAAAGCCCTTTCATCTCTCGATACTCGGCAGGGTTCTGCACGATCGCCTTGCCTGAAACCTTGGCTCCATCAATTGTCACCGTCGTGCAATTGTTGGTGGTTGGGTGATAGTTCGCTGGTAAAACGTAACGTGTCGCGGTAGCTGTCTTTTTTCTTAGCTCTTTTTTCTGCGCCACGACCCCATCAAAGTGAGCAATCACCGCTTCAGCCTTGGTGTTTTCCAAAAAGTAGACAAAACCGGTCGTTGTCCGCCCGAGGCTGTTTTCTCCAGAAATGTAAGCCTTGAAAGAGGTCCAGACATTTAATACACCCTCGCCTTCACTATCAAAGGTTCCCCAGGTTTTCCCATATCGTCCGAAATCGTACGTAATATCTTTGCTACCCACGACAACATGAAGCGCCGCGTGCCCAAAAAGGTGCTCTTCATTGTCACGAGTGTAAGGACCACCGACCAGTAATTCCATGTAGGCACCGGAAACTACCAACTGATTGGTTTTGGTAGTTTTGCCTGGTGCCCCTACAGATTTTGCCGCCTGCGTCGTACCCGACGCCTTAGTAGAATCAACCATTAAAGATGTTCCGTATCTTCAAGTTTTGGAAACTTTATGCTGCAGCTTCCCCTCGGGACATTTGGCACATGAACAAATCCATTTTCATCGAGAACGCCGGTGATCACCGCGCCATCTGGCAGTGTCAATTCATACGACTCGTTGGGAATCGGCTCTTCTCTGTCATTGAGCAATTGAAATTCGACGAAAGTCTTTTCCTGTAAAAGTTTGCGGAAAATATTACTGACACCGCTGGCCCCAGCATCGCCGACAAATGTATCTGGAGAACCTGCTGTGATTGTGGCGCCGCAAGCCGTTAACGATCCGACATGTGCCACATCTTTACCAAGTCCAAAAACGTGTGGGGCACCCGTTGTTATTGGATTGCTGCCGTGAATGGGACAGGAATAGATGTCTCCCACCAAGGCTATCGGGAGAGTGTTAACAAAAATAGGGCTTGAGCCGGTCGTGATGTTTCCGCCGTGACTTCCTGGGTCTCCAAGTCGCGCAACTGGCTTGCCTGCCATGATTTCTCTCCTTTGAACATCAAGAATCGCGAATAGTACATGATCCGCACAATGGATTTTGCGTTGTTGTCAGTCCCGGAACTTACCTACAAGCAAAGCAGCTGTTTCTGGCCTTTGGCCGGTCGACTGCCCTGCCCTCACTCTCTATCCTCGCGCCTGTCACGACTCATTCGTGATCGGGTTTGACGGCTCGGATGCATCCTCAAGGCGTAGAGATCCTTAACGATGATGGAAAGTCTGGCCAGTCTTGATATCACTCAAGCCAAGGGGGCCGATGTGCAGCAACTCGCGCATGCGGCGGCTATGTTCCTGCACGATGGTTGTGATGTGATGTGATGGATGTGCTGGGTCGGCAGATTTGGGTGCAGGTCTGACGGTAGCCGTTTGATCGCCGAAATTGATGTTGGCTGTCAGGGCCTCATCGCGAGCCGGCTCGCTCCCACAAAGAATCTGCTGTGTACGCAAATTTTGTGCAAGACGCCATTCCAATGTGGGAGAAGAGCTCGCTCCAAACGGTAATCCGACGATGGCGATCGACCAACAATAATGATGGCATCTGACTCACCGCATTCGCGAGCAAGCCCGCTTGCTCGCGAAGGGGCCGTACCGGTTGAAACCGGTCCTTGGAAACAATGTGAATCAGGTTTTTTCCGCCTACCTTGTAGGATTCTGCGACAGCTTGGCGTTTGGCGATCCGGGAGCTGGCACGTATGATGCTTCACAAACTTCCGCAGATTAGAAGCCTATGTCCCTGATAGTTCTACTGCTTCTGCCTTTTATCGGCAGCTGTCTGGCAGCGTTGCTGCCGCACAACGCGCGAAACACCGAATCTTTGTTGGCTGGCCTGGTTGCCTTGATTGGCACCGTTCAGGTCGCCCTCTTGTACCCGCAAATCGCCGATGGCGGCGTGATCCGCGAAGAATTTTTCTGGTTGCCCAGCCTTGGCCTGAACTTCGTCCTGCGCATGGACGGGTTCGCCTGGCTATTCTCGATGCTGGTGCTGGGCATCGGCACGCTGGTTTCGTTGTACGCCCGCTACTACATGTCGCCGGACGATCCGGTGCCGCGGTTCTTCGCATTTTTCCTGGCGTTCATGGGCGCCATGCTCGGGCTGGTGATCTCCGGAAATCTGATCCAGATCGTGTTTTTCTGGGAGCTGACCAGCCTCTTTTCATTCCTGTTGATCGGCTACTGGCACCACCGCGCCGATGCGCGACGCGGTGCTTATATGGCGCTGATGGTCACCGGCGCAGGCGGTTTGTGTTTGCTGGCGGGGGTCATACTGCTCGGCCATGTGGTCGGCAGCTATGACCTGGACAAGGTCCTGGCCGCCGGCGATCTGATTCGCGCACACGCCCTCTACCCTATTCTGCTACCCCTGATCCTGATCGGCGCCCTGAGCAAAAGCGCGCAATTCCCCTTCCACTTCTGGCTGCCCCACGCCATGGCGGCGCCGACACCGGTTTCGGCCTATCTGCACTCGGCGACCATGGTCAAGGCCGGGGTATTTCTGCTCGCACGGCTTTGGCCGTCGCTGTCCGGCAGCGAAGAATGGTTCTACATCGTCAGCGGCGCCGGTGCCTGCACCCTGTTGCTCGGTGCGTATTGCGCGATGTTCCAGAACGACCTCAAAGGTTTGCTGGCCTACTCGACCATCAGCCACCTGGGCCTGATCACCCTGCTGCTGGGCCTGAACAGTCCGCTGGCCGCTGTGGCTGCGGTGTTTCACATCCTCAACCACGCCACGTTCAAGGCCTCGCTGTTCATGGCCGCCGGGATCATCGACCACGAAAGCGGTACCCGGGACATTCGCAAGCTCAGCGGCCTGATCAAGCTGATCCCGTTCACCGCCACCCTGGCCATGGTCGCCAGTGCTTCCATGGCCGGTGTGCCGCTGCTCAACGGCTTCCTCTCCAAAGAGATGTTCTTCGCCGAAACCGTGTTCATCAACGCCACGGCCTGGATCGAGATGACGCTGCCCATCGTCGCGACCATTGCAGGTACCTTCAGCGTCGCCTACTCGCTGCGCTTTACCGTCGACGTGTTCTTCGGCCCGACCGCCACCGATTTGCCGCACACCCCACACGAACCGCCACGCTGGATGCGCGCGCCGGTGGAACTGCTGGTGTTCACCTGCCTGATCGTGGGGATTTTCCCGGCGCAGGTGGTCGGCCCGTTGCTGGCCGCGGCTGCCCTGCCGGTGGTGGGCGGCACCTTGCCTGAATACAGCCTGGCGATCTGGCACGGCTGGAACGCGCCAATGATCATGAGCCTGATCGCCATGTCCTGCGGCATCGTGCTTTACCTGCTGTTGCGCAATCAGCTCAAACACGGGCGTTTCAAGTACCCGCCGATCATTGGCCGATTCAACGGCAAGCGCCTGTTCGAACGCAGCCTGGTGATCATGATGCGCCTGGCCCGTCGTCTCGAGCGGCGGATCAGCACCAAGCGCCTGCAAACCCAATTGTTCCTGGTGGTGCTCGCGGCAGTCCTGGCCGGAGTGATCCCGATGCTCCACAGCAGCCTGAGCTGGGGCGACCGGCCGAAGATTCCGGGTTCGATCGTGTTCGTGATCCTTTGGCTGCTGGCGATTGCCTGCGCCCTCGGCGCAGCCTGGCAGGCCAAGTATCACCGGCTCGCGGCCCTGACCATGGTCAGCGTCTGTGGTCTGATGACGTGCGTGACCTTTGTCTGGTTCTCGGCGCCGGACCTGGCGCTGACGCAATTGGCCGTGGAAGTGGTGACCACGGTGTTGATCCTCCTCGGGCTGCGCTGGCTACCTCGACGGATCGAAGAGGTGTCACCGTTGCCAAGCAGCCTGCGCAAGGCACGCATCCGCCGTATCCGCGACTTGCTGCTGTCGACCGTGGTGGGTGGCGGCATGGCGTTGCTGGCTTACGCGATGCTGACGCGCCAGACCCCGAACGACATTTCTTCGTTCTACCTCAGCCGCGCCCTGCCCGAAGGCGGTGGCAGCAACGTGGTCAACGTGATGCTGGTGGACTTCCGCGGCTTCGACACCCTCGGTGAAATCACCGTACTGGTGGCCGTGGCCCTGACGGTGTTTGCCCTGCTGCGACGCTTCCGCCCGCCAAAAGAAAGCCTGCAGTTGCCGGCCCAGCAGCGTCTGCTGGCACCGGACGTGGTGACCGATTTGGTCAATCCGCGTCACGCCAGCGATACCGCGCTCGGCTTCATGATGGTGCCGGCGGTGCTGGTTCGCCTGCTGCTGCCGATCGCCTTTGTGGTGTCGGTCTACCTGTTCATGCGCGGCCACAATCAGCCAGGCGGCGGTTTTGTCGCGGGTCTGGTGATGTCGGTGGCGTTCATCCTGCAATACATGGTCGCCGGCACCCAGTGGGTCGAGGCACAAATGAGCCTGCGACCGCTGCGCTGGATGGGCACCGGTCTGTTGTTCGCCACGGTCACCGGGCTCGGGGCGATGGCGGTCGGTTATCCGTTCCTGACCACCCACACCTGGCATTTCAAACTGCCGGTGTTCGGTGACATTCACATCGCCAGTGCGCTGTTCTTCGACATTGGCGTGTACGCCGTGGTGGTCGGTTCGACCCTGTTGATCCTCACCGCGCTCGCCCACCAATCGGTACGGGGTCACAAGACCGCTGCCCTGCCTCGATCCGTCGCCACGCAAGGAACCGTCTGATGGAAGAAGTCATCGCAATCGCCATCGGCGTGCTGGCCGCGTCCGGGGTCTGGCTGATCCTGCGGCCACGGACGTTTCAGGTGGTGATGGGCCTGTGCCTGCTGTCCTACGGCGTCAATCTGTTCATCTTCAGCATGGGCAGCCTGTTTATCGGCAAGGAGCCGATCATCAAGGACGGCGTGCCGCAGGACCTGTTGCACTACACCGACCCGCTGCCGCAAGCGCTGGTGCTGACCGCCATCGTGATCAGCTTCGCCATGACCGCGCTGTTTCTGGTGGTGCTGCTGGCCTCCCGGGGCCTGACCGGTACCGACCATGTGGATGGCCGGGAGCCTAAAGAATGAATCTGATGCCGCACCTGATCGCTGCACCGATTCTGCTGCCGCTGCTGACCGCCGCCGTGATGCTGATGCTGGGGGAGAAACACCGTCCGCTGAAGGCCAAGATCAACCTGTTTTCCAGCCTGGTGGGGTTGGGCATTGCCGTGCTGTTATTGCAATGGACTCAGGAAACGGGCGTCCCCGGCTCCATCGGCGTGTACCTGCCCGGCAACTGGCAGGTGCCGTTCGGTCTCGTGCTGGTGGTCGATCGACTGTCGGCGCTGATGCTGGTGCTGACCGGAATCATCGGCGTCAGCGCCCTGCTGTTCGCCATGGCCCGTTGGGACGGCGCCGGTTCGAGTTTCCACGCGCTGTTCCAGATTCAGATGATGGGCCTGTATGGCGCGTTCCTGACGGCGGACCTGTTCAACCTGTTTGTGTTTTTTGAAGTGTTGCTGGCGGCCTCTTATGGCCTGATGCTCCATGGTTCGGGTCGGTCGCGGGTGTCGTCGGGGTTGCATTACATCTCGATCAACCTGCTGGCCTCGTCGCTGTTTTTGATCGGCGCGGCGCTGATCTACGGCGTCACCGGCACCCTGAACATGGCCGACCTGGCGCTGAAAATTCCGCTGGTGCCGGAAGCCGATCGCGGCCTGCTGCATGCCGGCGCGGGGATTCTGGCCGTGGCGTTCCTGGCCAAGGCCGGGATGTGGCCGCTGAACTTCTGGCTGGTGCCGGCGTATTCCGCGGCGAGCGCGCCGGTGGCGGCGATGTTCGCGATCATGACCAAGGTCGGCGTCTACACCTTGTTGCGTTTGTGGACCCTGCTGTTCTCCGGCCAGGCCGGCGCCTCGGCGTACTTTGGCAGCGACTGGCTGATCTACGGCGGCATGGCAACCATCGTCTGCGCTGCGGTGGCGATCCTCGCCGCACAACGACTGGAGCGCCTGGCCAGCCTGAGCATTCTGGTGTCGGCCGGGATTCTGCTGTCGGCCATCGGTTTCGCCCAGCCCAACCTGATCGGCGCGGCACTGTTCTATCTGGTCAGCTCGACCCTGGCGTTGAGCGCGTTGTTCCTGTTGGCCGAGTTGATCGAGCGCTCGCGCTCGGCCAATGAAATGCCGTTGTTCGATGACGGCGATCTGCCGCGACCGATGGAATCCTTGCAGCCGCCCAAAGGCATCAACCTCGATGACGAACAGAAAGCCGTGGTCGGCCAGGTGATTCCCTGGACCAAGGCGTTCCTCGGGTTGAGCTTCATTGCCTGCTCGCTGCTGATCATCGGCATGCCGCCGCTCTCGGGATTCATTGGCAAACTCGGCTTGCTCAGCGCCCTGCTCAATCCGTTGGGCCTGGGCAATGGCAGCGATTTGCCGGTTTCCAATGCCGCGTGGGGCTTGCTGGCGTTGCTGATCCTGTCCGGGCTGGCGTCGTTGATCGCATTCTCGCGTTTGGGCATCCAGCGGTTCTGGACACCCGAGGAGCGGCCGTCGCCGTTGCTGCGACGTTTCGAATGCGTGCCAATCATTGCGCTGCTGGGCTTGAGCATTACGCTGACCTTCAAGGCTGAACCGCTGCTGCGCTACACCCAGGCGGCCGCCCAAGCTTTGAACAACCCGCAGCAATACGTGATGGCGGTACTCGGCACCCGTGCGGTTCCGAGCCCGGAAGCCAAAGCCGCGATCGCGGAGGCCAAACCATGAAGCGACTGTTTCCTGCTCCCTGGTTGTCGCTGGCACTGTGGTTGTTGTGGCTGGTGCTGAACCTGTCGATGAGTCCCGGCAATCTGCTGCTGGGCGCGGTGCTGGGGTTCTGCGCGCCGTTGATGATGCGCAAGCTGCGACCGCTGCCGATTCGTATTCGTCGGCCGGGCGTGATTGTGCGTTTGTTCTTTCTTGTCGGTCGCGATGTGGTGGTGTCCAACCTCGCCGTGGCCTGGGGCGTGCTCAACAGCGGTCGCCGTCCACCGCGTTCGCGCTTCATCAAGGTGCCAATGGACTTGCGTGACGCCAACGGCCTGGCCGCGTTGTCGATGATCTGCACGGTAATTCCCGGCACCGTGTGGTCGGAACTGGCGCTGGACCGCAGCATTTTATTGCTGCACGTCTTCGATCTGGATGACGAAGCGCTGTTCATCCAGCACTTCAAGGCGACCTACGAGCGCCCCTTGATGGAGATCTTCGAATGAGCGCCTTGCTGTCGAACGCGATCCTGCTGAGCCTGTTCATCTTTTCCCTGGCGATGATTCTGACGCTGATCCGGCTGTTCAAGGGGCCGTCGGCCCAGGACCGGGTTCTAGCGCTGGATTACGTGTACATCATCGCGATGCTGATGATGCTGGCGCTGGGCATTCGTTATGCCAGTGACACCTACTTCGAGGCGGCGCTGCTGATTGCGCTGTTCGGTTTCGTCGGCTCGTTTGCCCTGGCGAAATTCCTGCTGCGTGGCGAGGTGATCGAATGAGCGCTGAACTGTCTCTGTGGGTTGAAATTCCGGTGGCGATCCTGCTGGTGCTCAGTAGTCTGTTTGCGCTGATCGGTGCCATTGGCCTCGTGCGGATGAAGGACTACTTCCAGCGCATGCACCCGCCGGCGCTGGCGTCGACATTGGGCGCCTGGTGCGTGGCGCTGGCCTCGATCATTTATTTTTCGGCACTCAAGTCCGGGCCGGTGCTGCATGCCTGGCTGATTCCGATTCTGTTGTCGATTACGGTGCCGGTGACCACGTTGCTGCTGGCGCGGGCGGCGCTGTTTCGCAAGCGCATGGCGGGGGATGATGTGCCGGCTGAGGTGAGCAGTCGGCGCACGGAGAGTGGGAGTTAGACGCCAAAAGATCGCAGCCTCGTTTCACTCGACAGCTCCTACATGGGTTTTGCATTCCCCTGTAGGAGCTGTCGAGTGAAACGAGGCTGCGATCTTTTGATCTTGCCTTGCCTCAGATCCAGGCGACTGCCAACAACCCCGCCCCCAGCACCACACACAACGGCGAATACGCCCAGGTGTCGAGCCGGGCAAATTTCGAATCCTTCACCTGCTTGAAGAACCCAATCAAATTCGAATCGCCGATCGCCCGGGCGAACATCAGCATTGCAATCGCGCTGATCACCCATTGCAACGACGAGTGATGCACCGTCGGCAAATACAGGCCGACCCGCAAGCACACCAGCATCGCAATCAGCAGCAGCCCGACCGCCACCAGCAACGTGGCAAAGCCTGAAGGCTTGAAGGCCGGCCTGGATTCCCCACCGCCCTCTGCGGATATTCGCGGGACCGCCGCCTCGCTACCCAACGTGCCACCTGCCGCCCAGTACAGGTGGATCAGGCTGATCAACAGGAAGATGGCAGCCATCCATTGCGCGATCAATAGGCTCATGTTCGGACTTCCAGCGTGAAATGTCGCAGCAGAATGAACTTCCTTGAACGATTTTGTAAGGGTATTCGTCAGCAATGGCGGACGGCCATCAGTGCTGATCGATGACTTTGCACCGCCATGGCCCACCCTTTACTTCAATTCTGCAGACACCTTGTCGGCCACTTCCTTGGGCACCCAGGCCTGCCACACGTCCGGGTGCGCCTTCATGAACGCCTGCGCCGCCTGCCGTGGCGGGGTATGTTTTTCGCTCATCTCGGCCAGCGCCTTGTTCAATGGATCGATTGGCAAGTCGACCTTGGTGAAGAACTCGGCAATCTGCGGATACTGGTTCTGGAATGGCGTGGACACGCCAATGGACAGCTTGGAGGGCAGTGAGCGCGTCGGTTTCGGATTCGGGTGATCGGCGTCGGTCAGGGTTTTCCAGGCATCGGCGTCGAACGGCGGCTCTTCCAGCTGAACCAGTTTGAAGCGGCCGAGCAACGGCGTAGGCGACCAGTAATAGAACAGCACCGGTTTGCCGCGCCGAATCGAAGAACTGATCTCCGCATCCAGCGCTGCCCCGGAGCCGCTGCGAAAATTCACATAGCTGTCGTCCAGCCCATACGCCTTGAGTTTCTGTTTGTTGACCACTTCCGACGTCCAGCCGATCGGGCTGTTGAGGAAGCGCCCCTTGCCCGGGGTTTCCGGATCTCTGAACACGTCCTTGTATTTCGGCAGGTCGCTGACACTGCGCAGGCCCGGCGCCAGCGGCTTGATGCCTTTCGCCGGGTCGCCCTTGATCACATATTCGGGTACCCACCAGCCTTCGGTGGCGCCCTTGACCGTATCGCCCAGACTCGCGACTTTGCCTTCGGCCTCAGCCTTGACCCAGACCGGACTGCGACCGGCCCACTCTTCGCCAATGACCTGAATGTCATTGTTGGCCAGTGCGGTCTCCAGGGTGATGGTCGTCCCCGGCAAGGTATCGGTCGGCAGCCCGTAGCCCTTCTCGACGATGATCCGCAGGATATCGGTAATCAGGCTGCCGCTTTCCCAGTTCAGATCGGCGAAGTGGATCGGCGCCTGGGCAGCGAACACCGGAACGGGTGAAGCCAACAATCCGAAAGTGGCCATAGTAGCGGCCAGCAACCGTCGAAATCCGTTCATGCTTTTGCACCTCGTGCTGTTCACAGCAATAGCAGGATGGCCTGGCAGAAGACCGCAAAGCCTCTGAATACTCAGTCCACTGACTGTAGTAGAGGTTCCTGCTTTCGAGGGAGGTCAATCAGTTTTCGGGAGGTTCCTGCAAGCGCGACAGCGCTCTTCGTACCATGCTGGCGTACTCCGCCGGACGTAACGTATAGATCTGTGACGCCACCCAACCCAGCCATGCACCTTGCAAAACGGCCTTCTGATCGAACAGCCGCTGGGCTTCGGCTTGCGCACTGGCCTGGTTCTGTTCGTGGAAGTCGGCGCGGGTCAGGGTCATTATTCGCTGGCCTTGAAGGTGACCAGTTCCCCTTTGCGCCACTTGGCAGCCTTGGCGGTGACGGCTTTCAGGGTTTTGGTCAGGCCTTCCTGCAACTGTTGGTGAGCGGCGAACACCATCACCACGCTATGGCCTTCCTTGAACACGATCCCATGGCCATCAGCGGTGGTGACGAACGCGTAATCACCCAGGCCGTACACCGTCAGTTTGATTTCGCGGAACTTGATGTCCAGCTTGCCGCCTTCGCGACTGGGCAATACAGAGGCGCTGAAATGATCGCCGACCTTGAGTTTAAGCCCGGGTTTGTCATCAACCACCAGCGCCTCTTCGGTGTCGATCTCGGCAATATAAATGCCTTCAGCGTTCTGTTCGGTGATGTAAACAAAACGTGACTGGAACTGTTTAACCAGCTTTGCGCGCAAATCACCCAGCACGAACAAAGCATGCATATCGAGATTACTTACTGCCAAGGAAACATCCCCACATCTGAAAATGATGCTGCACGCAGGAAAACAGCGCACAGCAGAAAAAAGCGGCAATGCCGAAGGTGTCGCAAAAAGGCCCAGGTTGAAATCCTGAAACGAGCAGAGGGCTCATCCATCGCGAGGCTTGAGAAGACTACTGGAACAACACTCACGTCGTCTTGCCTGGCGTTCGTCAGAGGTTGAAGGAAAAAGCCCTTGCGACGGCCAGAAAAACGGGACTACCAACTTTAGGGAAAAATCTCTTTAACAAAAGCACTTTTCCGACATATCGCCAGCAAAAAATTGCTTTAGATGAACATCGATCGCCAAACACTGACGGTGATTCTAGAGCAGCGATGCTCATCGAGACTACCCAAAACCACGTACACACGTCGGTAAAACAACGAAAAGGACTTCATATGTGCACGCTGACACATTTTGCTCACCCTCAGGCGCCCAATACGAACAGCTCGAGGACACTGCCCCCGGGGATGTTTCAATCGCATGAATACTACCCTGAAGAGCTCGCCCGGCCACGCTTTCGGGTCATTCTGGCCGGCAATGCCTTTTTTCATATCAAGGAAATTTCCACCGGCCGCGTCAGAGGTTTCCGCGGCAATCATAACGAAGCCTGCGCCCTTGCCCGCTCGCTCGAGTTACGCAGTTGACGGTCCCGCCCGTTCAATTCCATAGACGCTTCATCATGCCGGCGACTTAACTCAGCCGCCGGCATACAACTACTGCCATACTGCCCGACCAATGAAACCCGTCCCCAGGGTGGGCGGCGTTCAAAACAACAGAATATTTCAAGGGAAGGCTGCTACGTGACGGAATTTGATATCGGTGAATTTTTTATCCGGGGCGAAGCCAGAGAAGTCGAAGGCGAATTCCAGGCAGTCATTATCATGCGCGCCAAACCACCGCTGACCACCGTGACGTATCACCAGGTCGAGAAGGATCGCTGGTTCAAGACGTCGGACGTCGCCGCCATCGCTGCGCAGGAAGCCGCCAAGGCGCTGAAGCTTGCAGTCGATGAAGGCGCATTGAAAGCCTGATAGTCGGTTTGCAGTCTATGCTCATTTTTGCTTACGAACATCGCCATCGAACTCCTGAAGCGCGGCTCCCTCAGATGCAATGAAGCCGCCCCTCAGATCTCGCACTCGACGCGACCCGCAAGGAGATGAACATGGATTCACCCATACATGACTTGAAAGGCTTGTTCGACCAACTCGGTCTGGACTCCAACGAGAAAGCCATCGACGATTTCATCGCCAGCCATTCGCCCTTGGCTGACAACAAAAAACTCATCGATGCCGAGTTCTGGACCCCGCAGCAGGCCGGCTTCCTGAAAGAACAATTGCGTGAAGACGCTGATTGGGCGCGGGTGGTCGACGACCTGAACCTGCGCATGCATCAGACTCACTAGCCTGCATCTGTAGGAGCTGTCGAGTGCAACGAGGCTGCGATCTTTTGATGTTTTAAAAGCGAAGATCAAAAGATCGCAGCCTCGTTGCACTCGACAGCTCCTACAGGGAGGGGTCTCAACGAGGGTTTTCCGGCTTGTAACCCAATCGCAGACCACCCCAATGCCGGTCCTTGAGCATGATCGGCACTGAGAGGTCGTGCATCAGCTCACCGGTGTCGCGGGTGTAGGTTTGCAGCAGTACGGCCTGCTGATGGCTGCCACAGCGGATTCCGGTGCGGTCGGCGAATTTGCGTTTGGTGCGGTTCTGCAAGGTATCGACCTGCGCATCACCGGTCAGTGGTTGGCTGAAGACCTTGTTGTGGGTCGGCACATAGCCCTGCTGCGTGCAGGCAATGGCGAACACCAGACCTTCATGACGCGGCAACAAGGGTTCCTGGATCGCCGGCAAGACCTGATCGGCGTAGCGATCGAAACGGGTCTGGAACTTGGCCGGGCTGGTGTTGGGAATGGTTTGGTAATTGCGGTCAAACAGGTCATCGAGGCTGACGCGGCCCTCGTCGATATCCGCTTCAAAGCGCGCCGCGATCTGACTCGCGCCTTCGCGGGCCAGGTCATAAATCCGTTGGTGATAGTCATCCAGCCCGACTTCGGCGAGGCGCTCGCTGATGGTTTCGGCCTGACCTTCCATTTGCACCGCGGCCTGGGCCAGGCGCTGGGTCTGTTGGTCGCTGATCGCCAGGTCGCTGCGCATCTGTTCGATGGCGTGAAACAGGCTATCGAGTTGTTCGCGGTTGGTGTCGGCGCCCCTGGCGATTTCCCCGACCTGGCTTTCGACGCCAGCGGCCAGACGTGCAATGTTCTCCAGGTGCTGACCGGTGTGCTCGACCTGTTCGACACCGGTGTCGAGGTCGCTGGACAGTTGACGGATCTGCTCCACCACTTGCGCGGTGCGTTGCTGAATATCAGCGACCATCTCCCCGACTTCGCCAGTGGCCGTCGCCGTGCGCGCGGCCAGACCGCGAACCTCATCGGCCACTACCGCAAATCCGCGACCATGCTCGCCGGCCCGCGCCGCCTCGATAGCCGCGTTCAATGCCAGCAGATTGGTCTGGCTGGCGATGGACTGGATCACCAGGGTGACCCGTTGGATATCGTCACTGCGCAGGCTCAGGGCTTCGATCAGTTCACGGCTGTTACTGGCGCGCTGACTGAGTTGATGCATACGGGCGATGGACTCGATCAACTCCGTACGTCCTGCCGCGCTGCTCCGATGGGCCTCGCTGGCCGCACTGAGGGCTTCCCGGCTGAGTGTCGAGGTGGCTTGTTCGGTCGCGATCATCACTTCGGCGTTGCTGACTATCTGCGCCGCGGCACCGAGCTGCGATTGCAGTTTGTCGGCCAGTTGCTTGACCGAAAAGGCCACACCGGCGGCAGACAACGCGTTATGACTGGTGGTGTAGGAAAGATCGCGAGTCAACTCGGCAATCGCGCTGGCGCTGTCGACGGGGGCTGCCTCAGGGATGGCGCGAGAGCGCAAGCGAGGTAGCCAGATCACCAGCACCGCCAATGGCAGGCCAAGGTAAAGCGACCAGCCGCCCAGCGTCATGCCGCACAACAACAGCATCAGGGCGATGCTTTGCAGGGTCGGCGTCAGCCAAAGGTTTTTCGGCAAAAGTACGGGTGCAGACACTGCTGCAACCACAGATCCGTCACGCGTCATCTTCGTCATCCCCCGAGTCATTCTAATTGTTGTATCGGCATTAAACGCCACTACAAGGCCATTATCTATGGTCCATTAGTAGTGGGCGTTGCAGCAGATCAATAGAAGTGCGCAGGATTTTTCGCAGACGTCAAAAAGCAAAGATCGCAGCCTTCGGCAGCTCCTGCAGGAGTTCGCTTAAACCCGTAGGAGCTGCCGAAGGCTGCGATCTTTTCAAAGGCAACCCACATTAAATGGGTTGCCTCGCAGAATCAGGCCTGACGCTGGTGCTTGTCGATCTGTTCGTGACGCTCTTGAGCTTCGATGCAGTATTTGGTGGTCGGGCTGATCAGCAGGCGCTTCAGGCCAATGGCCTCGCCGCTGTCGTCGCACCAGCCGAAGCTGTCTTCTTTGATGCGTTCCAGAGCCTGTTCCAACTGAGGCAGCATGCGCTGGTCGCGATCGATCGCGTTCACCAGCCAGGTGCGCTCTTCTTCAACAGAAGCAGCGTCGGCCGGATCGGCCGGGGTGTCCAGGCTTTCGATGGCGATGCGGTTCTGTTCGATGCGCTCATGGGTTTCGACTTTCATGTTCTGCAACAGCTCAGAGAAAAAAGCATGTTGCTCGGCATTCATGTAGTCATCCGCCGGCATGGCCAGCAACTTGTCCTTTGTCATTGATATCTCTATAAAAAAACGTGCATTAAGGCGAATTAGGGAGCGTTCCGGCGGACCTGGGTCGGCCATCGGAACGGCGCCGTTTAATTCCAAGCGCCACCCGGCACTCAATTTACGAGGGGCGGCAGTCTAAGGCCGACTTGAGGCCTCAGCAACTGAAAAGACAGCGAATTTGTCCGACAAAGCCCTGAAAGTGCTCTACGGCAGCCTTTGCGGTGGTTATCGGAGTGCGTTTATAGCAAGAAATTCAATCACGCGGCTGTATATAGAAGACAAATGGTTGCGCCACGCGGGACAGGCGTGGCGCATTGGCTGCTTTATCTGAGACTCAGCGCTTGAGTTTGCGCTTGTTGCGGTACTGATCGATGACCACTGCGACCACGATGATCAGGCCTTTGATGATGTCCTGAATGTAAGCATCGACGCCGACGAAGGTGAAACCGCTGGCCATGACCCCGAGGATCAGTGCGCCGATGACCGTGCCGGTGATGCGCCCTACTCCGCCGGCCAGGCTGGTGCCGCCGATCACGGCCGCGGCAATCGCGTCCAGTTCATAAGACATGCCCATCCCGGCTTGCCCGGTCGCGGCCCGTGCCGACGCCACCACACCCGCCAGGCCTGCCAGCAACCCGGCGATGCTGTAGACGATCACCAGATGCCGCTTGACGTTGATCCCCGAGGTACGCGCCGCCTGCATGTTGCCGCCGATGGCGTAGGTGTATTTGCCGTACTTGGTGTAACGCAGGGCGATGTGAAAGATCACCGCGACCACCAGGAAAATGATCACCGGCATCGCGCCGTGTCCGATGGCCGTGTAGGAATCCGAGAGCATGCTCACCGGTTGGCCTTCGGTGTAGTAACGCGCAAGGCCACGGGCCGAGACCATCATGCCGAGGGTGGCAATGAACGGCGGGATACCGGTGATGGCAATGATGCTGCCGTTGATCGCCCCCGCCAGCAGTCCCACCCCGAGCCCGACAATCACCGGGATCCACACTGGCAAGTCAGTCAGCGAGGGGAACACTGCCCGAGCGAAGTCCGACGTCTGGGCCAGACTGGCGGCAATCATCGCCGACAGCGCCAGCACCGAGCCGGAGGACAGGTCAATGCCGGTGGTGATGATGACCTGGGTCACGCCGATCGCCAGCAGACCGATGATCGACACCTGCAGGATCATCAGCACCAGACGCTGGGAGTTCATCAGGAAGCTCTGGTCGCGCACGATCCAGCCAAACACTTCAAAGACCAGGCCGATGCCAATCAGCACAAGAAAAATACTCAATTCGGTCGGAAAGCGCCGGCGACTCTTGACCTGTGCCGTTGCTGGCTTGTTTTCCAGTATCGCGTTCATAAACACTCACCCTTCTATCGCGTTGCCGACGCTGGCCACAACCAGCACCGGCATCCATTAGTGAACCGCGGACATGCCCGAGGCCAATTGCATCACTCGTTCCTGGGTCGCTTCGCTGCGGTCGAGGGTGCCCATCAGGTCGCCCTCGTGCATGACCATCACCCGGTCGCTCATGCCGAGCACTTCCGGCAGTTCCGAGGAAATCATGATCACCGCCATGCCTTCGCTGGCGAGGTAGGAAATGAGCCGGTAGATCTCGGCCTTGGCGCCGACGTCGATACCGCGGGTCGGCTCGTCGAGAATCAGGATCCGCGGATTGGTCATCAGCCAGCGAGCCAACAATGCCTTCTGCTGATTACCGCCGGACAAGGTGTCGATGCACTGTTCCAGCGACGGGGTTTTGACCCGCAGCTTCTTGCACATGTCTTCGCACAAGGCGCGCAGGGCTTTTTGCTGGATGAAACCGTGGCCGGCGTAATGCGGCAACACTGCCATCTCCATGTTCTCCAGCACCGACAGGCACGGGAACAGGCCGCTGAGCTTGCGATCTTCGGTCAGTAACGCGAAGCCCTTCTCGATCGCCATGTGCGGATCACTGATGCGCACCACCTCGCCGTCGAGACGAATCTCGCCACCGTCGCTCGGGGTGATGCCGAAAATCGCTTCGGCAACGTTGGTCCGTCCCGAGCCCATCAACCCGGCTATGCCGAGGATTTCGCCGGCGTGCAGGTCAAAGGAAACATCCTTGAAAATGCCGTCCAGTTTCAGGTCGCGCACCGACAGCAGCAGATCGCCGATCGGCTTTTCACGCACCGGGAACAACTGGCTCAGCTCGCGGCCGACCATCATCGAAATCAGGCTGTCGCCGTCCATGCTGTCGGCCCGCTGCAGCCCGATGTAGGCGCCGTCACGGAACACCGCCACTTCATCGGCGATGCTGAACACTTCGTTCATTTTGTGGGTGATGTAGATGATGCCTTTGCCCTGACTCTTGAGGTCGGCAATGATCGAGAACAGATGCGCGACTTCCTTGTCGGTGATGGCCGAGGTCGGTTCATCCATGATCAGGACGTCGGAATCGTAGGACACGGCTTTGGCGATCTCGACCATCTGCCGTTCGGCGATGCTCAGGTTGCCGACCTGCTCTTGCGGATCGAGGTTGATCCGCAGGCGTTCCAGCAGTTTCGCCGTGCAGCGGTGCATTTCACGGTGGTCGATCATGTGGAAACCGTTGAGCTGCTCACGGCCGATCCAGATGTTCTCGGCGATGCTCATGTGCGGCATCAGGTTGAGTTCCTGGTGAATCATCGCGATCCCGGCCTGGAGCGCAGCCAATGGCGTTTCGAAAACCACCGGTTTGCCTCTCAGGCGCAGTTCACCGGCGTCCGGCTGATAGATGCCGGCAATGATTTTCATCAGGGTGGATTTGCCCGCGCCGTTTTCGCCCATCAGGGCCAGCACGGAACCGGGGCGTACCCGAAGCTGCACATCGGACAAAGCCACCACACCGGGAAATCCCTTGCTGACGTTGATGATCTCCAGCAGGTACGGCTCATCGACAGGTGTTGCAGCTGGCTGGATACCCACCAACGGGGTGCTCGAAGCAGTCGCTGAAGCGAACATGATCAGGTACTCCATCAGCAAGGTCGCGGTCGCAACCTTGCGTATTTATTGTTGTTATTGAACGGACGGGCTATTTGAACGTGTCGACGTTTTGCGGGGTGATCAAGCGGTATGGCACCCACACGGCCTGTTCAACCGGCTCGTTCTTGGCCATTTTCACGGCGGTGTCGATCGAACCGTCCGCCTGACCCTTGGCATCCTGGAACACCGAGACCGCCAGGGAGCCCTTCTTCACCGCGTTCAAACCATCGGGCGTACCATCGACACCGGCGATCAGCACGCTACCCTTTTCGACGCCCGCCTGTTGCAGGGCCATGGCCGCACCAATCGCCATCTCGTCGTTGTTGGACACGATCGCGTCGAACTTGCGGCCCTGGGTCAGCCAGTCGTTGACCAGGGTCATGCCCTTGTCCCGCGACCAGATGCCGGTCTGCTCTTGCTCGATCTTGATGTTCGGGTATTTGGCCAGAACGTCTTTGACGCCCTTGGTGCGGTTGGTGGTGGAGTTGTTCGCGAGGTCGCCCAGCAGAATCACGATGTCGCCCTTGCCACCCATTTTGTCCGCCAGGTACTGCATCTGCATTTCACCGGCCTCCAGATCGTTGGAGGCGACAGTGACTACGCCTTTGGGCAGCTTCAGGTCATCGGGACGGCGGTTGACGTAGACCAGCGGGATGCCGGCCTTGACGGCGGCTTCGGTGATTTTCTTGGTGGCGGCGGTATCCACCGGGTTGACCACGATGGCATCGACCTTCTGGCTGATGAAGCTTTCGACCTGGCTCAACTGCTTGACCACGTCGCTGCGGGCGTCTTCGAATTGCAGCTGCACGCCCTCGGGATAGGACTTGGCTTTCTTGTCCATGGATTCGCGCAGGTAGGTCAACCAGGTGTCATCGAATTGGGACATGCTGACGCCGATCTTCATATCGGCGAGCGCCGCGCCACTGGCGAACATCAGGGACAAGGCAAGTGAGGCGAAGCGGATCTTGGTCTTCATGAAAAGTCTTTCTCCACATTCTTGTTGGTTTTATGGATGAGGCATGACGATTTCAGTAAGCAGGCAAGCAGGAAAAGGGTTGAAACAGGTAGCGAGGCAGGTCGCTGAAAATGACTTTATTAGAAAATAATTTCTATATCAGCTCATTTTAGAATTTTATTCTAATTTTATTCCATGGCTCTCTAACGGGCTCAATGCCACCACTTGATGCCGCTCGAAGCTTAGTCGCGCAGCGTCTAGCACCCGGGTGGTCGCCAGTGCATCACGGGCGTCCACCGGCAGTGGGCCACCGCTCTGCAACGCGGCTTGTAGCTGTAAATAGAACTGATTCCAGCAACCGCGCTCGGAGGGAACCCGCTCGCGCACTTCGCCCTGTTCGAACCAGCCCCAGCGGCGATGCTCTTCAACGCCCCAGCGCTCACCTTCGGATTTGGGCGAGAGCCCGGCGAGTGTCGATGCTTCTTGCCCGTCCAGGCCATCGACGCTGTAACAACCTTGGGTGCCGGTCACCCGAAAGCGCGGGCCGGGGGTGTTTTGCAGGCAACTGCCGCCCAGGTGGGAGGTGACGCCACTGGCATGGGTCAGGGCCATAAAGAAGCCGTTATCGAAGACCTGGCCTTTTTCCAGGTAATCCAGCTCGGCGTAGACCCGTGTCACCGGGCCGAACAACTGCAATGCCTGATCCACCAGATGACTACCGAGATCGCGCAGGAAGCCACCGCCACTGCCGTTGTTCACCGCCTGCGGTGAATAACGCTCGATCCGCGATTCGAAACGGGTGACCCGGCCCAGCGCACCGGATTCGATGAGTTTGCGCACGGTGAGGAAGTCCGAGTCCCAGCGCCGGTTCTGGTAGACGCTGAGCTGCACACCCTGGCGCTCGGCCATGGTGATCAGGGTTTGGGCTTGCTGCGCATCAGCGGCGAACGGTTTGTCGCTGACCACCGCCACA
Source organism: Pseudomonas sp. F01002 (assembly GCF_004402115.1). Taxonomy (NCBI): domain Bacteria; kingdom Pseudomonadati; phylum Pseudomonadota; class Gammaproteobacteria; order Pseudomonadales; family Pseudomonadaceae; genus Pseudomonas; species Pseudomonas sp. F01002. Next base: position 91,211 of record NZ_SOPU01000002.1, read on the forward strand.
CCGTGTTCGATGCCATCGAGCACCAGCGCCGGACGGCCCTTGAGCGGAGTGGACACCACCAGCACATCGATCCCGGCCTCCACCAGTTGGCCGATGCTGTCGAACGCTGGCACCCCAGGGTGCTCGGCCGCCAGCAATTGTCGGCGCTCCGGTGAACGGGTGACCACACCCACGAACTTCGCCGCCGGCAAACTGCTGATCAGCGGAGCATGGAAAAACCGGCCGCCATGGCCGTAACCGACAAGTCCGATACGCATGAATCAACTCCTTCTTATTGTTATGACGATCGAAATGGTCCTGTAGGAGCTGACGAGTGAAACGAGGCTGCGATCTTTTGATCTTGAAAGATCGCAGCCTCGTTTCACTCGTCAGCTCCTACAGGGGTTTGTGGTGTCGTCAGCGACAGAGTTCGCTTTTGACCCGTTCAAGCATCATCCGGTTGGATTCATCCGGCCGGTCTTCCCAGGCAAACACCGAGACCGTGGCGATGCCGTCGAACTGAATCTCGCGCAAGGTGCCGAAAAACGCGTCCCAATCGACTTCACCCTGACCGATATCCAGATGCTGGTGCACGGTGGCAACGACACCCGGCGGGTTGACGATGTAGCGCAACCCGGAAGAAGCCTTGTGGTTGTAGGTGTCGGCGATGATCAGGTGGCTCAGCTTCGACCCGGCATACTTGAGCATCGAGGCAATATCGCCTTTGCCGTCGTCATAGAAGAAGGTGTGCGGCGCCGCGTAAAGGTAGTTGATCCACTCGCGATCCAGACCGCGAATGATGTCCACCGATTCGTTGTTACGCTCGCAGAAGTCGTAAGGATGAGCCTGGATATCCAGCTTGATGCCTTCGCGTTCGAACTCCGGGATCAGCTCGTCCATGGAGCGCATGAACTGGTTCTCGCACACCAGCGGGTTGTCCGACTGGCCGGTGAACTCGGTGTTGACCAGCTCGCAGTCCATCTCCACGGCAATCTGGATCGCCCGTTTCCAGTTGCGTACGGCGGCAACACGCAGGCCTTCGTCGGCAGCGGCCCAGTGGTACATCGGTAATAAGGAAGACAGTTTGACCCCGGTGTCGCTCAGGGCTTTGCGAAACTCCTTGATCCGCGCCTTGTCGACGCGAGGTGCTTTGTAGAACGGCAGGAAATCTTCCCGGGGCGAGAGTTCGATGTGTTCGTAACCGAGCTCGGCGACCTTATCGACCATCTTGCCCAGGGACAAAGTGCGGTACATGTAGGGGTCTAGTGCGATGCGCATTTTATTGTTCTCCTTCACCAAAATTCGACACCGCCCCCCTGTAGGAGCTGTCGAGTGAAACGAGGCTGCGATCTTTTGATTTTTAAGATCAAGATCAAAAGATCGCAGCCTCGTTTCACTCGGCAGCTCCTACAGGGGATCGGGGGTTAGCCGTAGAAGTGTGGGCGGTCTGGGAGTGCGACTTTGACGATCTGGCCGCTGTTCTGTGCTTCGATGCACGCGTCTGCTGCGACGGCAGCGGCGAAGCCATCCCACGCCGAAGGCCCACCGACCTGCCCGGCCCGCACGCCATCGATGAACGCCTGCAACTCGACGTCGTACGCCGCGATGAAGCGATCCTTCCAGTCCATCAGAATCGCGTTGGACAACTTCGCCCCGCTGCGCAACTGAACCTGCGATGGCTCCGGCAGTTTGGCGATGCCGGTCTCCCCCACCACTTCGCACTGGATGTCGTAGCCGTATTGGCAATTAACGAACACTTCCACGTCGATACGCGTGCCCTTGGCGGTTTCCAGCAGCACGATCTGCGGGTCCTTCAAATGCGCGAGGGCCTTGCTGCTCTTGCGCGGGAACACCACTTGCACCGACACGTAATCGTCATCGAGCAACCAGCGCAACACATCCAGCTCATGGATCAGGGTGTCGGTGATCGCCATGTCGGTCTTGTAGTTTTCACCCACGGTCGGGTTGCGGTGCGCGCAGTGCAACATCAGTGGCTCACCAATCTGACCGCTGTCGATCACTGCTTTCAGTGCCCGATAACCTTCGTCATAAGGGCGCATGAAGCCGACCTGCACCAGGCGTTTGCCGTGGGCCACTTCGGCCTCGACGATTTTGCGGCAGCCTTCAGCGGTGACCGCCAGCGGCTTTTCGCAGAACACCGGCTTACCCGCGGCAATCGCGGCCAGCACGAACTCTTCGTGGCTCGGGCCCCAGGAGGTGACGAGGATCGCTTCGACTTCTGGCGCCTTGATTAGCGCGTGGCCGTCGGGATAGACCTCGGCGGTCAGTTTCAGGTCGGAAACGACCTTCGCGGCTTGCTGCAAGTTGATGTCGGTTACAGCAACTACCTGGCTATTGAGCAGGGTCTGGCTGCAACGACGGATATGGTCCTGGCCGATGGCCCCGGTGCCGATGACGCCGATCCGCAGTGAATTAGAGAGCAATGACATGGAGATTCTCCTGTGAAAACTTTGTTGTTGGTATCAAGGGCAATCAGTACTGACGGGCCTTGGCCAGTCGTTCATTCAGGGTCTTGGCCACCGCATCGGTGCGGGCGCTGGTGGAGACTTGCGCCACGCCGACCCGCCACCACGACAGGTATTTGTGAATCATGGTTTTGGGCAGAACCTTGATGTCGATCAGCGTCGACACGGTCTGCAATCGCGCATCGGCCAATGCAGCTTGCAGCTCTTCAACGGTGTTCACCTTGTAGGTCTTGCAGCCATAGGCCGCCGCGCTCATGGCGAAATCCACCGGCACGAAACCGCCGTCGAGCTTGCCGGTTTCCGGGTTGCGGAAACGGAACTCGGTGCCAAAGCTGTCCATGCCGTGTTCCATCTGCAGGTTGTTGATGCAACCGAAGGTCATGTTGTCCAGCAACACCACGTTGATCTTGCATCGCTCCTGAATCGAGGTCGCCAGCTCTGAGTGCAGCATCATGTAAGAGCCGTCGCCGACCAGCGCGTAGACCTCGCGATCCGGCTCGGCGAGTTTCACGCCCAGTGCGGCGTTGACCTCGTAACCCATGCAGGAATAGCCGTACTCGACGTGATAGGTGTTCACGCCCTTGCTGCGCCAGCTGCGCTGCAAGTCACCGGGCAGACTGCCGGCGGCGGCGACGATCACGGCGTCATCGGCGAGGGTTTCATTGAGCACGCCGAGCACGCGGCTCTGGGTCAGGCAGGAACCGGTCAGCTCGATGAATTCGCGCAGCACCGCCGGGTCCGTGTGGTCGTTGATTTCCGGGATGAAGTCTTTGCTCTGGTATTCGACCTGATAGATACGGTCGACTTCCTCGTCCAGTTGCGCCTTGGCCTGACGCGTTTGATCGCCCCATGCAGAACGGTAATCGCCCAAGGCTTCAGCCAAGGCTTGCAAGCCGACGTTGGCGTCCGCCAGCAGTTGTACACCGTCGAGTTTCAGGGCATCGCACGGGCTGATGTTGAGGTTGAGAAATTGCACGTCCGGGTGCTGGAACAGGGATTTCGACGCGGTGGTGAAATCGCTATAGCGGGTGCCGACACCGATGATCAGGTCCGCATCCTTGGCCAACAGGTTCGCGGCCAGGCAACCGGTTTCGCCAATGCCGCCCACGTTCAGCGGGTGACTGGACACCACCGCACTCTTGCCGGCCTGGGTTTCGGCGAAGGGAATATCGAAGCGCTCGGCAAACGCCTGCAACGCGGCATTGGCGCCAGAGTATCTGACCCCGCCACCGCAAATGATCAGCGGTTTGCGCTTGCCTTTGAACAGCGCCAGCGCATCACCGAGCATCGCTTCAGTCGCCGGACGACGCTCGATGCGGTGCACGCGTTTTTGCAGGAAGTAATCGGGGTAGTCGTAGGCCTCGGCTTGCACGTCTTGCGGCAAGGCCAGGGTCACCGCGCCGGTTTCGGCGGGGTCGGTGAGCACACGCATGGCGTGGATCGCAGCCGTCATGAGTTGCTCGGGACGGTTGATGCGGTCCCAGTATTTGCTCACGGCCTTGAATGCATCGTTGGTGCTGATGCTCAGGTCGTGGAACTGCTCGATCTGTTGCAGCACCGGGTCCGGCTGGCGACAGGCATAGACATCGCCGGGCAACAGCAGCAAGGGAATGCGGTTGGCGGTCGCCGTCGCGGCAGCGGTCAGCATGTTCGCCGCGCCAGGGCCTACCGATGAGGAGCAGGCGTAAATCTTGCGCCGCAGGTGTTGCTTGGCAAAACCGATGGCGGCGTGGGCCATGCCTTGCTCGTTGCGCCCCTGATGGACGATCAGGTCACCGCTGTCCTGCTCCAGGGCTTGCCCCAGGCCCAGCACATTACCGTGACCGAAAATGGTAAAAATCCCGGCGACGAATTTGCTTTGAACCCCATCGACCTCGATGTACTGGTTATCGAGGAATTTCACCAGGGCCTGGGCCATGGTCAGTCGTGTCGTAGTCATAACCGATCCTTTCAAATACACACCCGATCCCTGTAGGAGCTGCCAAAGGCTGCGATCTTTTGATGTTGCTTTTTAAGATCAAGATCAAAAGATCGCAGCCTTCGGCAGCTCCTACGGGGGATGTGTCAGGTCAAAGATTTTTGCAGGTGATCCATGCTCGCACCGATCGCCTGCTGGATATCCGCCAGGCCATGGACGCTGTCGGCAAACGGTTCGAACGACAGGTAGCCGCTGTAGCCGCTGCTGAGCAAGGTGTCGATTTGCGCCGCGTTGCCAAGGATGTCGCCCTCGCCCACCAGCACCCGATGCCCGTCGCGAATGCTCGCCAACGGTGCCTCGGCATCGTCGACACCGGAGATGTGCACCAGCCCGGTCAGTTCGGGGAAGAACTCATGTTCGCCGGCCAGGTGATGGTGGAAGGTGTCATGCACCAGACGGAACACATCCAGCCCGCCGACGGCCTTGATCGCGTCCACTGCCGTGCGCTTGCGGCGCAGCGAGCACTCTTCGAAACCCAACGGCTCGATGAAACCGAGAATGCCGTGTTCGCGCAGGATCGGCGCCAGTTCAGTCAACGCCGTGCGCAGACCTGAAGCGCGTGCGGCCTCATTACGCGGGTCGGCACGGTCGTTGAGCGGGCACATGACCAACCCTTGAGCGCCGCAATCACGGGCAAAAGCGGCCAGCTTCAAGGCCTGTACACGACGCTCGTCATTCCACACATCAAACGGATACAGCGCGTTGATCGACAGCACCGTAATGCCGTTGGCGGCACACAAGTCACGGACACGCTCGGGCGCGGTGCCGTCTTCGATCTCGACACCTTTAAGGTCGTTGCGAATTTCGATGGCGTCGGCCTTGAGGGTCACCGCCAGCTCGATGAACGCCGGCAGGGACAAACGTGGGGCGACCATACGGTTCAGGGCGAAACGCAGGGGTTTGCTCATTATTGTTGTTCTCCGCACAGGTGAATTAGTTGGCCGTCGGCATGCTGAATTCAGGGCCTTTGGCGATACTGTCGGGCCAGCGCTGCATCACGCTTTTGTAGCGGCTGTAGAAGCGGATGCCTTCTTCGCCGTAAGCGTGGTGATCGCCGAACAGCGAGCGCTTCCAGCCACCGAAAGAGTGCCAGGCCATCGGCACCGGAATCGGCACGTTGATGCCGACCATGCCGACCTTGATCGTGCGGGCGAAGGCTCGGGCGATGCCGCCATCGCGGGTGAAACAGGACACGCCGTTGCCGAACTCGTGGGCGTTGATCAACGCGACGGCGCTGGCGAAGTCCGGTACCCGAACGATGCCCAGCACCGGACCGAAAATTTCCTGTTGGTAGATGCTCATCTCGGTCGTGACGTTGTCGAACAGCGTCGCGCCGACAAAGAAACCGTTCTCGGCGCCCGGCACCTTGAAGTTGCGGCCATCGACAATCAGCTGCGCGCCCTGGGCCACGCCTTCGTCGATGAAACCTTCGACTTTGGCCTTGTGCTCGGCGGTCACCAGCGGCCCCATGTCGCTGTCGCCCTTCAGGCCGTTACCAACCTTGAGCTGATCAATACGCGGCAGCAGTTTGGCAATCAATTGGTCGCCGACATCGCCCACCGCCACGGCAATCGAAATCGCCATGCAGCGCTCGCCAGCCGAGCCGTAAGCCGCCCCGATCAAGGCATCCGCCGCTTGATCCAGATCCGCGTCAGGCATGACGATCATGTGATTCTTCGCCCCGCCCAGTGCCTGCACGCGCTTGCCGCGCGAGGTGGCTTGCTGGTGGATGTACTCGGCAATCGGTGTCGAGCCGACAAAGGAAATCGCCTCGATGTCCGGGTGTTGCAGCAACGCGTCGACCGCGGTCTTGTCACCCTGAACCACGTTGAACACACCGTCCGGCAAACCGGCTTCGCTCAATAATTTCGCCATCAACAAACTGGCGGACGGATCGCGCTCGGACGGCTTGAGGATGAAGCAGTTACCGGTGATCAGCGCCAGCGGGATCATCCACAGCGGCACCATCACCGGGAAGTTGAACGGCGTGACGCCGGCACACACGCCCAGCGGCTGACGCAGGTTCCAGTTGTCTATGCCGCCGCCGATGTTGTCGCTGAACTCGGTTTTCAGCAGGTTCGGCGCACCGCAGGCGTACTCGACGATTTCGATGCCCCGGGTGACTTCGCCCTTGGCGTCCGAAAACACCTTGCCGTGTTCGCGGCTGATGATTTCTGCCAGCTCATCATGATGTTGGTCGAGCAATTCCTTGAACTTGAACATCACCCGCGAACGGCGCAGGGACGATTGTTCGGACCAGGCCGCAAAGGCTTTCAGCGCCGAGGCGACGGCTTCGTCTACGGTCTTCTGGCTGGCCAGCCCGACGCGCGCCTGAACGCTGCCGGTGGCCGGGTTGAAGACGTTGCTGAACCGTTCGCTGTTGCTGTCTTGCACTTGACCGTGGATGTAATGGCCGATGATCGGGGCGTTGCTCATTGATCGTGTTCTCCGTGCAGAAATTGGAATTCAGGCTGATTAGTTCAGAGATCCAGCAGCCAGCTGTGCTGCGGATCGTTATGGAACTGCCAGACACGTTTCGGGCCGGCCATCACGTTCAGGTAGTACGACTCGTAGCCGTACGGCACGCTGACCGGGTGGTAGCCCTTGGGCACGACGACCAGGTCGCTGTTTTCCACGGCCATGGCCTGATCGATGCTGCGATCGTCGGTGTACACCCGCTGGAACACGAAGCCCTGGGGTGGGTTGATCTGGTGGTAATAGGTTTCTTCGAGAAAGCTCTGGTGCGGCAAATCGTCGGTGTCGTGCTTGTGCGGCGGGTAGCTCGACGAGTGGCCCGACGGCGTACGCACTTCTACCACCAGCAGCGAATGGGCCGGCTCGGTGTCCGGCAGAATGTCGCAGACGTAACGAGTGTTGGCGCCTTTGCCGCGCACGCTGCGTTTCATGGTGTCGGGTTTGATCAACCGTGGGCTGTAGGAGCTGCCGAAGGCTGCGATCTTTTCGCTTTTAGCTTCAGTAGTGAATCCAGGCGCAGAGCACACGGCGATTTGCACATCGCTGAGCGCGACCACTTGCGCCTGACTGCCGGGTGGCAAGTACGCGGCGAAGGGGGATTTGTCTTCGAACACCGACTGGCGATCGCCGATGTTGTCCCAGTCGAACGCATCCTGCCCCGGCGCTTCACCCTTGATGCTGACCCGGCCGCTGAGCAGCACCAGGCACAGTTCTTTATCACCGGCCGACACCGGCAGGGTTTCGCCCAGACTCAGGCGGTAAGCGGCGAAGCCGACGTATTCCAGCTCACCTTTGCCCAGCTCGACCATGGTCCGGCCACGGGCATTGCTTTTGACCAGCAGGCTCATAATGCAGTCCTCTCGTCGAGCAGCGCACGCAGGGTGTCATAGCCTTTTTTGGCATAGACATAACTCGGCGCCACCGCGGGGTCCTGCTCGGCTTCGACCACCAGCCAGCCGTGGTAACCGGCAGCCAGCAGCACATCGAGCAAAGCGCCGAAATCGATGTCGCCATCGCCGGGCACGGTGAACGTGCCGTTGATGATGCAGTCCGGAAAACTCCACAGATTGTTGCGGGCCAGTTGCACCACCGGTTTGCGCACGTCCTTGAAATGCACGTGACAGATGCGTTCGATGTGTTTGCGCAGCACCTGCAAAGGCTCGCCGCCACCCATGTAGCAATGGCCCGAGTCGAACAGCAGGCCGACTTCACTGCCGGTCAGGGCCATCAGTTTGTCGATGTCGGCCGGGGATTCGACGTAGGCGCCCATGTGGTGGTGGTAGGCCAGACGCACACCTTGGGACAGGGTGAAGCGCGCCAGTTCGGTGAGCTTGTCGGCGTATTCCTGCCAGGCGTGTTCGGTGTGGAATCGCGGGCGTTCAACCAGTGGAATGCGCTGGCCTTGAATGGAGTCGGCGACTTCACCGTACACCAGCACCTTGGCGCCGTTCTTCGCCAACAGCTCGACATGGCTGCCGATGGCGTCGATTTCTTCGGCCACCGAGCGGCGGGCCAGACGGCTGGAATACCACCCGGACACCAGGGCCAAGTCGTATGGCCGCAGCACGTCACCGACGCCTTTGGCATCCTTGGGGAACTTGCCATTGAGTTCGAAACCTTCGTAGCCGATTTCCTTGCCTTCACTCAGGGCGGTGCTCAGCGGCGTCTCGCCACCGAGGGACGGCAGGTCGTCGTTGCTCCAGGAGATCGGGTTGATGCCAATTCGAATAGCGGGCATGGCTGCACCTTTTATTGTTTTACACAAATCAGTAAGAACGACACAGGACCCTTGTGGGAGCGGGCTTGCTCGCGAAAGCGGTGTGTCAGGCGACAAAAATATTGGATGTGCCGGCCTCTTCGCGAGCAAGTCGAATCGTCGCACCGCCGCTCCCACATTGGGTTTGCGTCAACCCATCACGCGCGCGCTGTGCGCCAGGCATCGATCAGTTCGACGAACGTGCCCTGCACCTGGCGGATCAGCGTTTCGTCATCGATTTCACCGGCCATCCACGCGCGGCTCGGCTCCTGGAAAATCGTCCGGCCGACTGCAAACCCACGGCAAGTCTGGCTCTGGCGGGCCTGTTGAAACCCTTCGGCCAGTGCTGCTGCCGGTGCATTCAGCCCCAGCAACACCACGCCTCGGCAGTACGGATCACGCTCTTGAATCAGCTCGTCGAGTTGTTTCCACTCCTCGGTGCTCTGCGCTTCGATCTTCCACCACGCCGGGTAAATGCCCAGGTTGTAGAGGCGTTTCAGCGCGCGATACAACACGTCCGGATGGGTCGACGGATGATCCTTGGGCGGGATGATTTCCAGCAGCAGTTCATGACCGCTGACCTGGGAGGCCTGGTACAAACCCTTGATCTGCGCTTCCTGTTCCAGACGCAGCAACGGCTCATCGTCAGGGTGGAATTGCACCAGGCACTTGATGATTTGTTCCTGCGGCCAGGCGATCAGGTTGCTGCCGATGGAGCGCCCATGTTCGAAGGCCAATGGCCGCGAACCCTGCACTTCCACCGGACGCGCCACCCACCAGCCGCGACCGGTGGCGGCGTTCAGCGAGTCCTGGCCGAAACGTTGATCGGCCAGCAGCCCGACATCGGCCTCGATGCCCTGCTCGCGCAAATCGGCTTCGACCCGCTCCACGGCTTTGATAAACAGTTGCTTGAGTTCGCCGATGGCGCTCAGGTCGCGACCGCCCTTGTGCGCCAGTTCCACCAGTTGCCCGCGATGGTCGAAAGCAAAAATGAACAGCTGCTTCCACTGTTTGCGCGGCACGCTGACCTGATGCAGACGCTGCAACACCGCGTCCTGATCCGGCCGGGTAATCGGCACAGGACTGTTAAACAGATAGTCGAGTTCGGCGCGGGTCGGCATGGCCGGGGCGCAGGCATGGCGCGACACCACCAGACCGCCGCAGGCATTGGCCAACTGACAGCAGCGCTCGTCGCTCGCATCCTCCAGCCAACCGGCGAGGAAGCCGGACATGAAGGCATCGCCGGCCCCCAGCACATTCAACACTTCCACCCGAACGCCGGGATAAATGGCGCCGTCTTCAAGACGTGCCGGGATCACCCCGTGAATCACCGTGCAGCCCTGCGGGCCGAGCTTGACCACCAGGGTCGCCGCGCTCAGGCGCCGCACATTACGCAGTGCGGTGAGCAAATCTTCGGAGCCACCGGCCATCAGGAATTCTTCTTCCGTGCCGACGATCAGGTCGAAACGCGGGAGGATTTTCTGCACATGCTGGCTGACGTTCTGGTCGGCGACGAAGCGGGTTTCGCCATCGGCCTTGCCGGCCAGGCCCCAGAGTACCGGGCGATAGTCGATGTCCAGCACCCGTTTGACGTTGTGCTTCTCAGCGTAATCCAGCGCCTGGATGCTCGCCTTGTAGACGCCGTCGGTGGAGAAATGGGTGCCGGTGATCAGCAAGGCTTTACTGGAAGCGATGAAGGCTTCACTGATGTCTTCTGCCCGCAGCGCCATGTCGGCACAGTTTTCGCGGTAGAAGACCAAAGGAAAGGTTTCGCGATCTTTGAGGCCCAGCAGGACCATGGCGGTCAGGCGTTCCGGATCGACCTTGATGCCGCTGACATCGCAACCTTCGCGGGTCAGGGATTCAACGAGGAAGCGGCCCATGTGGTCGTCCCCTACCCGGCTCAGCATCGCCGATTTCAGGCCCAGCCGAGCCGTGCCGAAAGCGATGTTGGCGGACGACCCGCCGAGGTATTTGGCGAAGCTTGAAACATCTTCCAACCGCGCCCCGACTTGCTGCGCATAGAGGTCGACGCCAAGGCGCCCCAGGCAAATCAGATCCAATTGACGCCCACTGGCAAAACGAGTCTGGCCCATGTTGGCTCCTGTTATTTTTATCAGCCTGCGTTCGGGGCGATGGCCGCGCCGAACACGCTTGGTGGATGCAGACTAAAACGTCCGGGACCGAACAATCAATAATTATTCTAAATATTTTTTACGTGGAATATTTTTTCCAATAAACTTGGGTACAAGCGTTCCAGTGGCAGTGCATCGTTTCAGCACACCTCGCACTGACCGCAAGCTCAAGATTTTATTCCGGCCTACCCTGTAGACTGCGCACAGCCAACCTATTGTCAGGGGATGACGCTCTCTGTCGTCCCTATAAGAACAAGCCAGAAGGATTCCTTATGACCCGCACCGATCAGCCGGAGACGACCGAGAGCACGCCCGACAGCGATCTCGCCAGCCCCCCGATCAACGCCGAGCGTCTGCTGCAGCTGATCACCAACGAATACGAAAGCCTGCCGCGCCAGCTCAAACGTATCGCCAGTTACATGAGCCAGCAGAGCGACCGGATCATGGTCGACCGCATCAGCGACATCGCCCGCGAGTGCGAAGTGCACCCGTCGGCGATCGTGCGGTTTTCCCAGCGCTTCGGGTTCAGTGGCTTTAGCGAAATGCAGGCGCTGTTCCGCGAGGCCTATACCCACAAGACCACGCCGGTGCAGAACTACCAGCAGCGCATTCGCAGCATGATCGCCAACAAGTCGCAGAAGGCCAGCGGCGGCGACCTGGCCCGCGAGTGCATCAATGCGACCCTGTCGGGCATCGAACGGCTCGGGCTGGAACTCGATGACCAGGCCTTCGACAAGGCCGTCGACCTGGTGGTGAATGCCGACAATATCTACGTGGTCGGCGTGCGCCGTTCGTTCGCGGTGGCCGACTACCTGGTCTACAACCTGCAACACACCAACAAGCGCATCCATCTGGTTTCGGGGCTCGGCGGCAGCTACCGCGAGCAGATGCGCAGCGTGCGCGCCAATGACCTGGTGATCGCCATCAGCTTCACGCCCTACGGCAAGGAAACCCAGCACTGCCTGCGCATTGCCCAGCACCATCAGGCCAAAACCCTGATCATCACCGACAGCAACCTCTCGCCCCTGGCCAAACGCGCCAACACCGTGCTGCTGGTCAACGAGGGCAGTTCGTTTGCCTTCCGTTCGTTGAGTGCGACGCTGTGCCTGTGCCAGGCGCTGTTTATCGCCGTGGCCTATCGGCTGGAATTGAAGGTCGATGAGATTCACGAACAGGTCGGCTTCGAGGATTAGCGCCCACGCCGTTTGCAGCTCGCTGAAGCTAAACTAAGGTTGTCCATCCCGAAATGGACATCTGAAGGAGCGGTTCAATGAAGCTGATCGGCATGCTGGATTCACCCTACGTGCGGCGCGTCGCCATCTCTGCCAAACGCCTTGGCATCCCACTGGAACACCAGTCGGTTTCGGTGTTTCGGCATTTCGAGCAATTCCAGCAGATCAACCCGGTGGTCAAGGCGCCCACCCTGGTGCTCGATGACGGCGAGGTGTTGATCGACTCGACGCTGATCATCGACTACCTGGAAGCCTTGGCCGGTCCTGGCAACAGCCTGATGCCCGACGATCTCGATCAACGCCTGCGCTCATTGCGCATGATCGGCCTGGGGCTGGCGGCGTGCGAAAAGTCCGTGCAGCTCTACTACGAACGCAACCTGCGGCCAGCGGAGATTCAGTTTGAACCGTGGGTGGAGCGGGTCGAAGGACAATTGGCGGCCGCCTATTCGGCGCTGGAGCGGGAGCTGGAAATGCAGCCGCTGAAGACTGACGGGACGATTGCTCAAGACGGGATTACGTTGGCGGTGGCGTGGAGTTTCACCAATCTGGTGGTGCCGGATCAGGTGGATGTGAATCGGTTTCCACAGATCAGTGCGTTTACGGCGTATGCCGAGGGGCTTGAGGATTTCGTCAGTACACCGATCGAATGATGGTTTGAAGATCAAAAGATCGCAGGCTGCGCCAGCTCCTACGGATGTATGCGGATCCCTGTAGGAGCTGGCGCAGCCTGCGATCTTTTGGCTTTGTTCCCCCCCCAAAAAACGCGAAACGCCGCTTCTACCCGAGGCAGAAGCGGCAGAGGCATGTGCCCCAGCGTAAGTCAGTGCATGAACAGGGCGATCAGGATGATGATCGGGATCGGTACGCCGAGAAAGAACAGCAGTAATGAGCGCATGGTAGTTCTCCTGGGGTTAGCGAACAGGCAGTGAAGTGGTGGTCACGTTAGCGTCGGATTCCAGATACACCACGGCATCCCGACGACGGCCGCCAAAGGTTGCAGCGAGGCTGGCGAAAAACGCACCGATCAGCAGCGCAATGAACATCCACAGCGAAGTCCAGGCAGCGACTTTGGCGGCGGTGTCGGCGGCTTGTCGGGCGGCGAGTTTGGCGTCGGCCACGGCTTTTTGCGTGCGGGCATACACTTCATCAACGCGACGTTCCGCGTCCGCTTGAGTGAGGTTGGTCCGTTGGGCAACCAGTTGCGCCAGGTAGGTGCGGTCTTCGGCAGCCAGTTGACCGTCGTTGCTCAGGCTGCGCACGAAGATGCGTGTCACGGTGCCATGAACGGCGTCATCACTGACCGCCGCCGGGCGATCATCGCGCAACAGACTGTCGACGAAGTAACCGTACTGGTCACTGTCAGTGTTGCCGACAGCCGTGCCGGCTGCTTGAGTCGCGGCACTCGCGGCGCCACCGACCATGCTCGCCCCGGCCTGCACGCCACCGCTGACAATGCTGCTGACCGAGCCGACCACCAGCGTCGCCGTCACCAGCGTTGCCACGCACCAGGCCAGAAAGCCATGGGCGGTGTCACGGAAGTAAACCTCATCACCGTGCATGTACGCCCACTTCACCCGCAGACGACCGGCGATGTAACCGCCAAGCCCGGAAGCCACGATTTGCGTAGCCGCCAGCCAGACAATCGTTGAAATGCCCAGGCCCTTGGCGCTCACCCCTTCATTGGCCCACGGCGACACCGCCGAAAAACCCAGGCCAAAGCCGAGCAGCACGAGAATCAACGACAACGCCGCCGCCGCAGCGGCCCCCGCGAAGATCGCCCCCCACGACACGCCAGAGAGCGTGCTGGTTTCTTCGAGGGCAGGATAGAAACCATCAGAGGATCTATTCATTGTTATATCGCTCCAGGCAGGAAAGATGATGTTACAACTCTTCAACGGAGGAATTGCAGTCACCGTGCCATTCGCCAACTTTAAATAAATCGCTGGTTTTCAATAAGTTATAAAGTTTGAACTTCCAATGGCCATGCAATTTGCAAGGAAGCGGTCTGTAGCGGCGGGTTTTATGCATTGACCGGGAGCGGTGTTTTCAATGGAAAAATCAAAAGCTCGCAGCCTGCAATCTTTTGGCGTTACGAGCCAATCTGCAGCCACCCGCAGCCCTACCACTCGTCCGACAAACCCTCTTACCTGTTATTTCTGACAGTAGCCAACCCTCCCGCTCCAGGCCTTAAATCACTCCATCGCCTTTCACCGACCGGAGTGCCGCCATGCTCGTCCAAGCCCTGAAAAACCTCAGCCCACTAGCC
>NZ_SOPU01000020.1:0-52128 GCF_004402115.1 Pseudomonas sp. F01002
CATGCTTATCACCCTGTGTTCTCCTGCTCGAAAAGTGAGCAGAAGCAGTTGAACACCTGGGTCAGTTTTCAGTCGGCAGAACAGCCTCTACTGGGTCAGTTTTCGGTCAGCGGCAACATGACAGTGCGTGGAAACTGTGGCGGCAGCGGCGCGCGCTTTGGTTTTTGGCGCGCCTCTTCTGGAGCCGTAGCCGGGCGGAGTGCCGTCAGCTCAGCGTCGATAGCCTCAAGATCGGTATTAAGCAGGTCGTCGAGCAAGTTGCCTTGCTCAGGGCTGATCTGCTCACTGCGCTTGGCAAACCGGTGCCGTTTGAGGATGGCGATCTCATGGGTCAGCTGCTCGATGATGGTTTCATCGCGGTGAATCTTTCTGCCCATGGTGTCGACCTTCGACATCAACTGCGCAGCGAATGCACGCAGTTGGTCGGGGGTCATTTGGTCGAGGTTGGGCGAGGAAGTCATGCCGTGGATTTTACCAAAGCAGACCGCCTACGGCAGCAGGCTCAGCCGTTAATTACAGCCTTTTAAAGGATCGTGATTGCACCGCCAGCGCCAACGCGCTGCCAAGGCAGGCCAAGTACCAAGGCCTGAAGTTGCTCGGCATCCAGTTCCAGCTCGCTACCTTGTCGAATGCCTGGCCAGTGGAATTTTCCTTGGTTCAACCGCCGTGCCGCCAGCCAAACGCCGATCCCGTCATGCACGAGAACTTTCATGCGGTTGGCGCGGCGATTGGAAAACAGATAAGCGCAGTGCGGCTTCGCCGCACCGAACACTGCAATCACCCTGGCCAGCGCAGTTTCAGTGCCGGCGCGCATATCCATGGGCTCGGTGGCGAGCCAGATGGCGTCGATGCGGATCATTGGGTGAGTCCACGGACAAAACGGGCACAGCCATCAGGATCGGAAGTGGGCCATTTCACGGTGAGCGTTTGTTCGCCAAGCGGCAGTTCTATAGTCGCCGACGCTTCCTCCGGCCGTTTGGGGCTGGCTCTTAAAGGAACAAAAGCTGGCAACACCGATGGTGGCTGGTCTCGGTAAAGCGGCAGCCACTTGCGGATTACGTTGGCGTTGATCCCGTGGCTGATGGCGACGCTGGATAGCGTAGCCCCCGGTTGCAGGCACTCCTGAACAACCTGGGCCTTGAAAGGTTTTGGATAAGAGCTTCGTTGGCGCATGGAAATCCTGACGTTAAGGGCTATGGCGTCCGCTTAAAAATACGCGGACACCATCGCCCTTAATGCTGGAGTTCGGAAGATGACTTGGCCGGACGCTTACCCACGCTTTTCTGAGATTGGACTCGAATCCACTTATGGACGAGGTTCGCGTTGAGGCTGTGGTTCAGCGCGATATTGGCAATCGAGGCGCCGGGCTGGGAGCACTCTTGAATGATTTGGGCTTTGAAGGATTTGGAATAGGAACGGCGCTTTGGCTGCATGAAGGATCCGCTTAAAAGGCTAGAATGGTGTCCACTTAAATTTAGGTGGACACCATGTCCGGGCTTAGCGGAGCCGGCTAGATGACTTTGCCGGACGCATACGCATAGCTAAAGTCGGCTTCCCATCCGTAGGCACCAGGTTGAACTACAGGATCAGCCGTAATCGAGTAAAACTTAGCATTGCTGAAATTCGAGTGACTTGCCTTTTTAACGTCCTGGAACCAGTCATAGTGCACGAGGCTTCCCGGCGCCTGAAGGTAGCTGAAATCAGGGACTTTCTTGCGTTTGAGGACACGCCCAATCCTGCTCAACAGCAATGAGCTGAAATGGAATCCGCTGAAATCGACGCCCCGCTTTTGCGCAGCTGCTGCGAGAGGAATCTGGTCACGGAGGCATTCAACAAGCGCATCAAATTGCAATAAAAATCGGGCCCGTCGAAACACCCCTACATAGGGCTGCCGCCAAAAGCCTTGAGAAACACAATGATCCGCATATCGCGAAATCATTTGATCTCTAGCGACAATTTCTTGGTATGTCAGACCGTACTCTTTGGCAATAATACGCAGGCAGATGGCTCGGTTTACGGGCACCGAGCTGATCAATTGAGCACGAATTGCTCTGCCTAATGCAGAGCGACAGCCACTACGAAGCTCATGATGCAGAACAGCAGCATCTGACTTGAAAGCAGCAAGGGAGGGAGTATCAGGGAATTTCATAGCCTAGCCTCTCACGATCAACGCTAAACCCTAGTATCAGTTGACCATTCAAGGTGGCAGAGAGAGGAAGTTGTAGCGACGGTGCAGAGGCTTTACCTAGCTAGGGCTGAACGCCACCGTCGATGGCGCGAATACATTCTGGAAAAAAACCGAGTCACCGTCAAGCCTGGTATCACGCCCGAAAGAGAATGTGCGACGATTGAAGAATTAAGGAGACGCTGAACAATTCACCCCTTCACACTGAGCTCCATTTCCAAACCGGTTTTTTCAACCTGCCGGTCTTATTCTGCGTTTTCGGGGCCGATTTCAGGCCCTATTTTGCTGATTAGCGGGTAAGTCCCGCCTTTCAGACGAATTTATCCCGCCGCGCGTTGCAAATACCTCTTGGCCAGCATCAGATTGGCCAATCCGAACAGACTGAATAACTGCGCCGTGTTCTTTTCCAATCCACGGTAACGGACTTTGCGATGATTGAAGCGCACTTTAATCACTTGGAACGGATGCTCTACCTTGGCACGCAGTTGCGCCTTGACGTATTCGATCTTGCGCTTGACCCGGAACAACACGCTGTCTTTGCCGTGATGTTTGTAGCTGCTTGGCCGCGCTGCAATCGACCAGATAACGTCCCGTTCAGCATGCTCCGGTCGCTTGGCCGCACCGGTGTATCCAGCATCTCCCGAGACATAGGTTTCGGCACCGTGCAGCAACTTGTCGACCTGGGTGACATCGGCTACGTTGGCCGCCGTCCCCACCAGGCTGTGCACCAGCCCCGACGTGGCGTCGACACCAATGTGGGCCTTCATCCCGAAGTGCCACTGATTGCCTTTTTTTGGCCTGATGCATCTCAGGATCGCGCTTGCCTTCTCGGTTCTTGACCGAGGGCGGCGCGGCGATCAGGGTGGCATCGACGATGGTGCCTTCCTTGAGCAGCAGACCACGACTGGCCAGATGCTGGTTGATAGACGGCTGGCCTTCAGCGCTGGTCTGGCCTCAGACTTATCTATGTAGCAGTAGCAGTAGTAGCAGTAGTAGTAGTAGTAGTAGTAAGTCAGGCTCATCAAGATCTAGATAGGCCGTGTCGGCCAATTCACGGGGGTTCAGGCGAGAGATCGAGTATTTCTCTACCACTATGGCCAATCGCTGCTATACCCAAACTCACCGCTTAAATTGTCACGGAGAGGATGCCATGGAAGGGAGTACGAACGGAATCACTGATTGGACAAGATCAACTACCGCCTCGCTGAAGTTCGGCCTTGCCCTGTCAGCAATTTTGTTGACCTCCGCTTGCGGTTCGCGCCCTGTTCACTTCACTCCCCCAAACCGTGCAGACCCAATTATCGAGGTATCCGAAGTCAAGCTGGATTCCACCGAGAACATCATCGCTGCAATAAAGGATGACAAAACCAAGCGAAACGCAGCTCAGTTCAAATTGCTAGCTCAATCCGATATTTACTGCGGAGATTTCATCTCTTCGATCTATGGCCGAAGAGCAGTCACTAACGTTTGGTACAGCACCATCACCACGGCCACTGCTGCTGCTGCAGCAATCGTAGGTGGCCGCGCAGCCCAGAATCTCGCGGGGACATCGGCAGTGACAAACGAAATGCGCGGCTCGATCAACAACGAAATGTACGGTGGCGAGTTAATCCCGACTGTTGCGAAAGAAATTATCACCATGCGAAAAACTGAGCTCAATCGAATTCTGCAGCAGCACAATAAGGAGATGCAGGACTACAGTGGAGCTGCTGCGATAGCCGATGTGATTGGGTACCACGAACTGTGCTCGATACCCATCGCAATCTCCAACATTCTTGCCCGCGCAAATTCCAGAACCGGAGCGGGAAAGCTTGATCTTAATGCGTCTCTTCAGATGATCGATAAAGCTATAGAGGTAGAAAAAGCCCGCCTGAATGACAAAGCGATCGAACCCAACGCAGGTGAAAAGCTGCGAATTAGAAACAAGATTTCCGAGCTCTCGGACAGGCGCAGCAATCTTATCCAGATTTACGCAGTGCCGGGTTATCAGTCCTCCACTGACGAAGGGCTGAACCCGACAAGTGATGGAGCCACGCAGACACACGTGAACGAGTAAAACCGAGTGGTAACTCCGGCTTTCAGTAAGACCGCATGGGCCTTGGCTAAACAGCTGGCCTGTACCGTAAACGCCTTAATGCCCAGTTGCGCCGCTAAGCGCTCGATCGTTTCGAGCGCTGGCAAAAGTTCGCGGCCTAGCAAGACCAGGCGAAAACCGAGTGAGGCTCTTTTTCACGTTTCAAAAACTAAGCTGCATACGCGCATCGGCAATCAAGACGATGGAAAATTCGAACACAAAATCTTCTCTCACGGCCCGCGAGGTCTACCAAGTGCTGAACCCAACACACCTTGCGTGGTTAAACGGGCGCCCACATATGCGGCAAAGCTGCGTCGGCAGGCGCGGGAGTACGTCATTTGAATAAGCGATCATGGCCGTTAAGTCGTGCCGACTGGATCAAGCTCATGATCAAGGTGATACACGCCTGAGAGTCGCGATGAGCTGTAAACCTGATAAACACAGCACCTGAATGGTGACGATCGAAATCGCTAATCCGATAGCACCAAGGGCACGCTTTGATGTTGTCTCAACTCCTTCCCATCCAGCCCCCCATAAATCTAGCTCAGAGTTAGCTGCTGTACATTGCGAAAATGATGGCCAAATGCTTTCATGTGATTCGTTCGACTGTTCGACGTCCTGCTGGCTTCACCTGCCTCTTTAAGGAATCAGTATGAGCTTTTGGAAAGTTTTAGGCGGCGCAGCCGTTGGGATTGCGACGGTAGTTGCGCTACCTGTCGCGGGCCCAATCGGAGCCATTACCCTTTTGGGAGCAGGTATCGCCGCAGGTGTTGGTGCCGCAGGCGGGGGCGTGGCTGCTTATTTCGATGATTCAGAAGAGCAAGCCACGGCTAAGGCTGAGCTCAAGGCAAAGGCTGAATATGCGAAGAAGTACGAGAATTTAGAGAAGGCTTTTGCCGACCGTGTGAACACCGATGCTCGGTACTTCGATCTCATCCTGGCGATGGGAGCTGTCGGTTTGGCGTGCGCGGCGTGCGACGGCCAGATCTCAACAGTGGAGCGTCGGGAAATCGATGAATTTATAGCAGGAGTTGCCTCCGCAGCCTTACCAGAACGAGTGAAAGCGACGCTGGCTGAAATGGCCAAGAATCCGCCGGATATCAAAACCGCCTATGCACTCGCAATTAAAGCCGCGCCCGACATGATGGATGCATTCGACGACATCATCGAAATCGTATCCAACGCCGATGGCCACATTCATCAAAAAGAGGCTGAGTTCAAATCAGCTTGGGCGCAATTGAGAGCAGCTTGATAAGCGGAGCCAATCGATGAACGACCGTGTAGATAGATTCCGCAATCGGCAAGCTGTGATCGACGCAAAACGACCCTTAACCCTACTGCCGCCCTCCGACCTTGCAGGTGCCTTGACTCAGCACCCGGTCAACGACGAGTACGTAAACGCGTTGCTTGCAGTTAACGCTATTCCAGTTGTCGACGATGTAAGCGCCCAAAAGGTATCCGACCTGCTGCGCGAGATGAAAGGCATCCTCGACAAAGAGCGGCT
The DNA here is from genome assembly GCF_004402115.1 of Pseudomonas sp. F01002. Taxonomy (NCBI): domain Bacteria; kingdom Pseudomonadati; phylum Pseudomonadota; class Gammaproteobacteria; order Pseudomonadales; family Pseudomonadaceae; genus Pseudomonas; species Pseudomonas sp. F01002. The sequence goes on from NZ_SOPU01000020.1 coordinate 5,764, forward strand.
CGGCAAGTTGGTGTCTGATTCCAAACGAGACATGATCACGTCAATTGCAGGGCCTTTCGGTATCGGAAAATTCGTAAGCGCCTACGACAAGACTGGCGGTGACGTAAGTACGATCCTGAACGCTCGTAAGGACGTGTACGCCACAAAAGCTGCCAAAGACGCTTATGACGACCGGGGCGAATACAACTCCGACGAATACCACAACAAGCACCCGGGTTATAAAGCGGAAGGCGACACGGATGTATATACCGGGGAAAAATTTCAACCCAAAGACATCGACCCGTCATTCAACCCTAGTATTGAGCATTTCATTCCGGCCGTAGAAATTCACAATGATAGAGGGCGAGTACTTGCAGGCCTCGATGGTGCCGATCTCGCTAATGAGGCGACCAACCTAGGGCTCGTGAATCTGCTCATCAACAAGAGCAAAACCGACGATTCGGCAACAAAATTCATCAAGCGACACACCAACCCTAAGGTTGTCGAGATTCGGACGAAAAAGCTCGAGGAGCTTAAAGCCCTCGAGACCCCCTCCGAGCATGACCTCCGGAACATCAAACGACTGGAATTGCTGAACTCAGTGGATCCCCAAAAGGTTTTGGAGAAAGATGTTCGGGCCCGGGAAGCCAATGAAAAAAAGATAAGCGACACGTACTACGGCAGCCGAAAATTCAAGACCGATACCTTCAAGGCCGGCGGTGGATCTGGATTAAAAATGGGATTTCAACAGGCCTTTGGAATGATGCTGGTTGAGTTTCTGGCAGCCGTTTTTGATGAGGTCACCGACTGGTACAAGAACGGCAAAGGCGAAAACGCCATCGCCACCGAGTTAAAAAAGAGGCTTGTCCGCACCGCCAAACGCGTTGGTAGCAAATGGAAAGACGTCCTGCACGGTTTCAAAGACGGTTTTATCGCAGGGTTCCTGTCCAGCATAGTAACCACGCTGATAAATACCTTCCTAACGACTGGTAAGCGTCTCGTCCGAATGCTCCGAGAAGGGCTCATGTCTCTGCTCAAGGCCATTAAGACCTTAATCCTCCCACCTGAGGGTATGACCTTCAAGCAGGCTCTGGATGCTTCGTCCAAGATCGCAGTTGGAGGCACAATCATCTTAGGCGGTATCGTTTTGGAAGAGATCATCGAGAAGCAATTTACGATGGCTCCACTCCTCTTGCCCCTAGCTCATATCGCAGTTCCGATCATAGTTGGTTCGATCACCGCCTTGGTCACTACGTTTGCTATCTATCTGATGGACAAGGCGGACATCTTTGGAGTCAACGCGATTGCCCAGAATGAGCAGATAGGCAAAGAACTGACCAACCGTATAGACGCTTCAGTTGGTCGACTTGAGCTGCTCTTAGCCTAAACGGAAGAGCGGGGCTTGCCGCGTTCATCCCGCCAACCTCGCCCTTGTCTGATAGTCTCGAGGCCCTGGCTGCGTTCTAGGGATGCGAGGCATTGATGATATCTTTTTGGTGTACCCATCTGTACCGGTGCTGGACGCAGTATTATAAAAAAATCCTTCACCGCTACGCGGCAAGCTCGACGTAACTCGACTCCCCACCTCCAGCCGCGCCCGACAACCAACCCCATACGAAGGTCAGAGTAGTACGTCCTGCGTGATCAACGCCTATCGTGCCACGACCATCCGTAGTTAAGCACTGATAAAGAAGCTCAATGGTATCGGAGCCTGTCGCGCGCCCGACTTGATTACCTACGCGGATCCGGCCGCCTTGGTAAGTGCCTGAAATGGCATATTCACATTTTCTTTTACGCAAGCGGAGCTAGCTTTAAGCCTAGCCCCCAAAGGCAGTAGTTTAGGCTGGGTTTTTGGTATTTGTGATCCGATTAAAAGTTGCAACAAAAAAGTTACCCGCTATCCTTTTTCTTTATGCTAAATCGTAACCTTGGCAAAATGTCAAAGGAGGTTACTATGGAATTAAAAATTACTTAAACCGTTGAGAACAGAAGTAAGAAAAAATAGATGATTTCTTAGGCCAAAATTTGAGAGAGCGACATGAGTAAATACAGAGGCAAGCGTCTGATATACGCGGCGCTCACGATGTTTATTCTAACAGGACTGGCAGGGTGTGATAAAGGTGAAGGGAGCCTCACAGCAGAGTGTTACCCGCATGTGACATCGACAGGCAAGGAACAAAAATTGCCGCATCCCAAACGACCATCTGCGTGTTCATTTGGAGTTGTGATGATGTGCAACGCTTGTGTTTACGAGTCAGATGGAACCCTTTCCGGATCGAAGTCTGAAGTTTGCGGCATCTGCATTGGTGGTAGTTTCTAATTATAACTATTTGCTATTAATTGCAGTATTCACATAGCCGATCAGATATCAGTTGGGCTATGTAGATCAGATCAGAATAATTTTTTATGATTGTAATTTGGTAGCTCCCTAACTTAATTCCTTATCCGCTTCCCGCATTTTATTTTTTCGAAGTGGTTAAAGTCCGCCCCAACGGGGGGGCAACGCTCAAATCGAGGAATGAAGTGATAGTTTTAATAGATGTATCAAGTTTGTAACAGTAAAGAGTTTTGAGTGAATTTTTCGAAGATTCACTGTAATTACCCGACGAACGGCGGACTCGTCAGCCTGCTTTAATTACTGAATGCGCTATACCTGACTAAATCCAGTCGCTAACCCGGTCTATTGAATGATCAAGGAGCCAAAATGGAACAGATTGCTGCTATTGTCGGAGCTGTTGTAGCTCTTAGCGTCGCGTCTGAACGTCTAGTTGAAATCATAAAGGGATTCATACCTTTTTTAAATACAGCGAGTGAAAACCCCGAAAGAGAGGCAAGGCGTCGATCGTATCTTCAAATACTTGCTGTTCTATCAGGCGTTGTTACTGCTCTTGTTTCGAAAGATATAGTTCCAACCCTAGTTATACAGCAATCGGGATTTTTGGGGCTTTTTAGTTTTAGGTTTGTTGGCCAGTGGAGGCTCAGGCTTTTGGAACTCTATACTTACTTATATAACCCAAGCGAAAGACATAAAAAAAATAGAGGCAGACAAGGCTAAAGAGAGCACAAAGACAACTCCAAGCGCTGAAACCATAATGGCACGTAGCACTAGATAATACGTGCAAAATCAATTCAAAAAATTAAACACCTATATTGTTCGGGAGAATTAGTATGTCTGGATTACCTTTAGGGATAGTGGAACTAACATCAAATGTCGCCGGCGCTGAATTAAAATTTCCGGTTAGCCTGGTATTGGATGTTAGCTCTAGAGAGGATGCGGTAAACGTATCGGTATCGGCGGTGATCAATATGGCTAGTTTACAAGACAATTTTGATGCGATAGTAAAATCTTTTCCTATGCCAAACGATACGTCAGGATACGGAAACAAATTTATTGCTACAGTAAATGGAGCTTCACTTTCACCATCAGGCGATGGAGCTACGCTCAATGCTGACATTAATGTAGTGGGCTGGCATATTGAGAAAGGCCTGCCGGGAGCAGGCGCAACGGTGCAATATAAAGAGGTGTGTGTAGACATACCGTTTATTGGTAGAAAATGTGTGATGGTTCCGGATGGTGTTGAAATTAAACCTGGAGACGATATCAAGCTGCGTTTGTTTGGCGAAGATGTCGCATGTCGAATTGATTTTTCTCTTGTGACGCCTGATGGGAATTCCCTTGAATTACGCCCAACGAGCGTCGACGTGACACCGCATGGTGATATAGGAAAATTCTTCAATGACGTAGCTGGCATATTCAACACGAATCTTAATGATGTTGTACGCCGAGAAATCTCAGAAATCATAAGTGATGGAACCCTACGCAAAGCTTTGCCATTAGAATTTCAATCCTTCAACCCCAAAATAACAACTGCTCACTTCGCCATTTCCGAAAATGGGAAGTTGCAATCGATAATTATGTTCAATGCACAGATAACAGGTGAGCAATTGACGGAATGGCTTGCTCAATCAATAAATTAGTGAATCGCAGGGTTAACCCCAATAGATCATTCGATGAAATAGCCGGAGTAGTACATATTTCCCACATAGCTAATTTCACCTTTCAACGATTAACAACTATGCATTAGCCACGCCTTGCAATAGTTAAACGTATACGGAAATGCCGGAGAACACCTCAATATGGCTAGTACGTTCTCCGGCCGAAAAAAAATAATTCATCAAGACTGAAATCCGGACTTTTCCATTCAATGAATTTTCAGCGGTAAGTCACATATAAAATATGTGGATTAAGTCGAGTACAACCACCATATAGGGGGATGATCTGTGTTGCGTCCAACAATTCTTATCAGCTAAAAAAGGTGCGTGCTATGAAACATAATTTCGGCGTAACAGCGCTTTTTGTGAGCACCATCATTTCTTTTACAATTTCCGCAGAGTCACTGGTGACAACTGGTTCTCCGTTACCTTCTCAAGGGCCGGAGGAACCAACGGAGCCTCCAGGAATTGTATGGCGACCTTCCTCAGTCCAACGTCCAGAGGATTTTCGACTTCAGCTAGAAGGTCAACGCCGATCCATCGAGCAACTCCGTGCGGCAGATCCGTCGGGCAACCTCAGCCCCTATTATCAGCAAATTAAAAATTATAAAGGGGGAATTAGGCAATACAGAGATATATCTTCCCAGTAGATTGCCCACAGGGCTGTTGGAAAAAATATGAAAATTACGGATTTTTTGCATGCTCTATATGGAATGTTTGCACCAGTAACATTAATGTCTTTTGTATTAATCTCAGCCATATTAGGAATAATGTTTTTATCGAAGTATAAGTTTCAACTAGGCCAAGTGTCTTTTTTGGTTGCTTTCAGCTTGCTCGGAAGTGTAGCAGGCCTTATTACTGGGGTTAGCCAAGAGTCTATCGTGGGAGCGTTACTAACCGGGTTGCTCGGGCTTATGACCACATTATTGACTTATATGTTGGGCAAAGAATCGCTGATCGAGTGGCGAACCGTTATTCCAATGGCCTTGATTCTATTGATGCTTTCTGCGCTGGGAGGCTTGAGCATAGGAGCGGCTTATAAAAAAGAGCGCAGCAGCTATGAGCGTAAATATTCACAATGGCTGCTGCGTTATGAAAATGTTGATCTCGAGCTTTGCAAGGCGGAGCGGCTTTCCGTGATGAATGGTGGTCAGTTGCCAATAGGTTACGTTCCAACCATTCGTCATTGAACATATAATTATTTTTGTGCATTTCGGTATCGGCCAGGATAGAAACTGAGAAGTTCTCAAAAACGGCTTCTTAGACCATTGACTTTAAAGCGCTGATCAACTCATATCCATTCACCGAAGACAGAACTTGCGTAGCCTCTTGCTCGCAATTGTAATGCGTGATCCTTATGCTCTCTGTCATATTGCATCACAGCCGCGATCGTTAGATATATTACTAATCAAAATTTCGCTGAACTTCTCTGTAAAGCACGCTAGAAAAGCCGAGGTGAAAGTGGCAGCGGCAGCCCCTGAATTCTGACTAATAGCGCCAATACTACCAGCGACTGAAAACGCTGCCAATGCTCAATTTTTTAACAGCGTCCAGAGCCTCATCACGCATGTTGTGAGTCCGCCACTGCCCAGGCGTACAGTCGTTGTTCGAATACCACAAGCTCAGGCGTTTTAAACACCAGGGATACCGGTCAGAGACCAAGTAACATTGGAGCAAGGAAGTATATTCATCCAGCCTAACTCGATTGAATATTGTTCCATGACTTTCCCCTCTGTGAGTAAGAGCGCCGAGTTGAAGAGCTGCATTGTCAAATCCTGCATTCGACCTAAAACACACGTTACAAGGTAATATCTACAAATCCTTGAGGAGAATCTAGACTAGAAATGATGATGGTGCCAAAGCACATAAATCGAGACATTGCTCGAAGCGAGGCAAAGCTAAAGAACACTCCCTATCACAAGGATGCACGCTTGTAGAATGCAACGAAGTCTGGTCACATCTGCTTCAACTTTAACACTAGCCCATTTGAGATTAACTATAATAATTGAAAAGGCAAATCCACAATTCCACTTTTGATGCCAAATCCGCAATGGACGTTCCATGATTCAAAGAACCCTATGCTTTCCATTGCTTCTGATTAGTGAACCGAACTTGAACGTTCTCCCACCGAAATCCGTATCTTAAACATACAAGTTCGATTCGCATTGCTTCTGTTCCTAAACTATAAGTTTAAAACTCTTGAACGCATTTCAATTTCCAAACCAATCATTAAAGCTCGATCGCGGTATACCAACAACAAACTGTGATCCTGAGCCAGCAGTCTCACCTTTTTCTCCATGCCCACCGTCAGAACCTTTAGTTCCTTCGTCTCCGCCTCTGCCGGCAGAATTGCAAAAACTTGCTAACTGACCTTCGGGGCCTCCTAGGCCACCCTCTCCACCAAAACCTCCTTCACCACCTTCGCCCCCAACGCCACCCTCGACAACAACATTGACTGATTGCGTAAATATTTGAAGATTGTCGGGATCAGCGCAAATTGTTACAGTACCTCCCTTTCCACCTGCCCCCCCCTTACCTCCCTTTCCCCCTATTCCTCCTGACCCACCACGTCCTCCATAACCGGGCCCTGCTTCACAAGAAGGCAACCACACTGTACCTAAGAACGTGTCTTGGCGTGACTGGCGTGCCGCGCTGCCTTGTTCTCCAGCCCCCCCATCTCCTCCTTTCTGCCCTCTACCTCCCGTCCCACCAGTCGCCCCCTTCAAATTAATTTCAAGATTTCCTGTTCCGCTAAGGGTTTGGACAAATAAAGTAATATCTGGTGCATTCTGCCCTTTGATGCCTTCAACGCCTTCTAAACCATTAGTGCCGCCAATTCCATTGGCACCTTCTCCTTGACCTTTTGAACCTGTTGCCGCCTGTCCCCTCTCAACTTGGTCAGGAATAGGTAAATATTGACACGTGATGGTACCGACACCATCCTCAACAACAATTGTGTCAGCGACGATGAAAAGCTCAGAGCGCTTAGTCATAGCGTTTGCTGAAAATATTAGTCTAGCCCCTTTTTTGAACAATAACTCCTTTGCACCGAAGAACCATGAGTCAATAATGACATCACCATCTATCACCCTTTTAGGGCTCAGACTTCGCGCCACCCTTACACGTGGCGCAACATCGCCTACAACTTCTTCCTTACCATCTAAAGTACCATTTGACCAAGTCATAAATACTCCGATTGCTTTTGCGCTAAGTAATGGCTAACGTCCTAAAAGCCTAGCCATGAATATGCAGTCCCATAGAGAAGACTGCTGCCATGCATACAGCCCATTCTCACCTACATTACTACTACGCTCCCACTGCCATTGAAATAATGGTCGTATCAAATTTTCAGTATTTGCTGGGCAACGAGCCTTTACTTCCCTTTCAACTTTCTCACCTGCTCCGATTGCCAAATAGCTAAAAAAAGCGTTACCAGGATTCTCTTCCATGAGTTTCGTCTCCGCCTGATGCAATACTATAGAGCTCCTTCCTATTTTTCTAAGGGCATAAATCCCTACTCCAACTAAATGCTGAGAGTAACCGGGCTTGTTAACATACGAATCTATTAATTTCCCAGCTTCTTCCAAACCAGAAAAAGTACCAAGAAGTCCTCTTAACCTTCCATCAGGAAGGACACCAAGCCCAGCCGAATCCTGGAGGTAATTAACTGTTGCGCTCAGATTTGCATAGTCTAACGGTCTGATAGTGCAATCAGCAGAGTTACAGAATCTAGGTAACCCTTCAACAATGCACACCCCATTACTAACCATGAGACAGGGAGTATTATCATTTATCCAAAGCAGCCATTTTTTTGCTCGAACAACATCTTTAGTTTGTATAAGATAGAGCTGGATCCCTAATGCCATATCAGGTGATGAATCCGCATTACCCCTATCGTTTTTTCCGAGAAATCGAATTCTTGGTGATCTATGCCACAGTCCAGTTATCGGATCCTGAGCCTCAGCAACTCCCACACATCCTCGACTATCACCAGCTGCGCATAGAAGACCATTGAAAAGAGTCATATCACCATCATCACATGGTTGAGATGGATCCCCTGTTTGTTTACTTGGAAAATCAACACCATTTGAAGAACAAGTAAGAGCCGCAGATTCCCAAATAGGCAGGAGTCTATCAAGTTCAGTCGAGCTTGATACTTCTGAAAAAAACAGAAAGAAACAAATAATAAAATATAATGCGGCCCTCATCGCGACTCCTTCCACAGATCAACCACCACTTAAAAAATTGACCACGGTACAAAAACGATACAACAAAACAAATGATTTTTTTCATGATCTGGTTGTGCTGCTTTACGCTTCATCAAAATAAAAATTTAGCACGGAGACGCGCGATTAGGTTGAACGCATACACACTAAACTATTTTTAAGCGATAATTTTTTACTTTGATTTAGCAACCAAATCACTTTACACCATTAAAAGTCACCTTCAGCATTATTTCCTACCAAAATCAACCAATTCAAAACCACACTAAAATAATTTTGAACGGCTCAGCTTGCACAAGTACGCATGGATTATTACTGAATCTTCAGATTCTTTTTTTGCGAATAACAGATACTATCTATCGCGGCATATTTATTATCCACAGACCACTGATAATCAGGGATGGCCATATCATTAAATATTAACTTAAGTTTTCCAGAGCAGCCACCATAGCTTCCATTTCTGACTTGCACTTCAATAACATTTTCGCCTTTCCTGAGCTCCGGCAAAATATCCAAGGTGGGCGGAGTTTCTCCGAAACTTATTTCCGCTATTTGTTTTTCATTGACTCGGACAATCATCGAATCATCTACATTTGAAATTTGAGCGTCTACTTTTTTTAAGCTGTTAAACTTCCCGTCCCACGATTTCGGAAGCAGGCCATCATCTATATACAAATATGAGCCTAGGATAAACACAATCAGAAACGCAGCTATTCCCCCTCCAGCACTGAATCCAACAGTGAGTTTTTCCGGAAGAAATGGTATTTTACCGTTCGCCGCAGCATTACCCCCTATGAAAGCACTTGCGAATGCCAGACCAAATGCAATGATGGTTATTACTATAAATCTACTGCCCGCAGGGACTGTCAGTGAGAAGACCGACATTATCACAAGCGCCATCAAGAAAAATAGTGTGATACAACCGATGAATACACCTAAAATTAACACCCAGTTCTTTTCGAAAAAGGAGTCTTTATTTTGGACACTATATCGGGGCGGGGGCGTCATGGCGATTCCTTCTATAAAGATGACTAGGATGAGCCCTTTGCCTTCAGCATATTAGATACTAGAAAGTCATCCAGATTTTTTTATGATAATTTGGAATTAATAATAGATTTTAGCGACCTTACGTCCACTTTTTAGATCAAAGCAGTATTGAGATCGTTTAATAGTGTTCGTAGGCGGGTAGCCGTGCGGGCTGGAATGTTCCACTCAGGAACAGTTCTATTAGCCGCCTTGAAACGGGGTGCTTGCTTAAGGGTAAGCTTGGGTATCGCGGTTGAGGGGACAAGACCATGCAAACTCAGGAAGAATTTCAATTGGAGCAGGCTCCGGCCGAGGCACTGAGGAGGAAACAGTGCGAGCAATGGCTGGCAGAGAACAGCGAAGCCGTAGATGCCTACAACGAACACGCGGAAGCCCACGGCGTTTTCAGCGACGACGTACGGAGCTTCTGATGCCTCAGCGAGTTTTGAGGCTCCCCAGACAACGACCGTGGCCGCGACTTTGTGGTCGGACATTCACTTCAAAACCATCGAGCTCAACAAGGGCCTCAAAACCCTCGGTTTCGACAGCGCGGTTGATCGGGTCATAGCTGTGGGAGATCTAATTGGTCGCGGGTCTGGCGTGCGGGACAGTCTTAAGCTGCTCGGGCAGCCAAGGCACTGGAATTGTGAGTGGACACGGGGCTGTCAGTCGTCTCCCCAAGGGTCGAATTTGTCCCCGTACTTGGCGTGCAGGGCGCGATTGCGGTCAATCCGCCAGATCCATGGATCGTAATCGTTGGGCAAGGTGGCGAGCTTGGCGCTAATGATCATTTGCACCGTTTCGTCGCGCAACAACCGGCTCGTCATCTCGCGGTATTCGCCGAGCGTAACCAAACCATAACGGGTGTGATTTTCTTTGACGTAGAAGTCAGTCATACCCACCCGCATATGGCCGTATTCCGCCACGTCGTCGGGGTAAATGTCCTCAAGGCTGAGGTGTCCCATATCGAGTTCCAGACCAAAGAATGTACTTGCTGAAGAGCACTGTTTGTACGCTCCAAGCGATGTTCGAGGACGCTATTGATAGGCGTGCGCCATCAATGAAATCGCCCCTTCGCGCCAGCGCCTACAAAAGCCAGCCAGCAACAGGCGATATAGTGTGCGCATGATAGCCTCCGCTCAGATATCACCGTCGTGAGAGCCTGCCTTGAGCACACCCAACGTACCTAACGATTTCGAAACACTGATCAGCGCTCCAAAATTTTCAGACGACCCTAGCGGACGCCTTCAAAAGAAGCGGTGGCAGCTCATCGCTGGCGACATCTACAAAAGCACTTCCATTGAAGCCTTGCTCGAAGCTAGGGGCAAAGCTGAGGGCTACATCCATGGGTTGGTAGATGCCGGGCATCTGTCGTCGAGAGACACCGACCGAGATTATCTAGTCCTGAGCATTGTCCAGCGGCGACGTGAGTTTCTACAGAAATTGCTAGATCACTACGGATACTAAACACAGCCTACTTACTGAAGATGGCTGAGATCTGATTGCATGCAGTATCAGCCTGCAGTGATCTCACAATCGCCCCATTGAAGCGTTGCTAAATTTCCCTCCTCAGCAACGCTCACCTGTCTGAAGCAACTCACGAAAACTTTTCCGTCCTACACCTCGTATGAAACTTCCGAGGACGTAGTTGCCACTCTGAGTTTCAAGAAGCCAGAAACGTCCCTCCTTCCATACCTTCTGAATTTTCCCTGTCCGAAGAAGGCCGCCATCTGCTGGGCGATAAGCGTCACCTTGCTCAACATGACCGAATGACACGCCATGGCACGTGTCATTTGCGATGAAGGCATCGCTGATGAACGCAGTGACCGGTACCGAATATTTTCGAATGCTCGCTCGCCCGAGGCGGCACAGCTGAAAGTCGGTGAACTCTTTGCTATGAAATTCGACTTCGATGATTTCAGGCATTCAACAAAGGCTCCAAATGACTCCAAAATGAATTGTCGGCAAACATCGCTTACCCGACCGACATCGAAAAAGCAGCCCCCACGGTCGCTTCTTTTCGCTGGCCTGGGCCCCAGAGGAGGTAGACGGTGTTCTTGGTTTCAAACAAACAGCCGTAAAGGAAAGACACTCCGAAGTTGCTCCGCACCCACATGCTCGGTTGGAAGCGACCCTTGCTGTCTTGGACTACCTCGTGGGCGTACAAAGTCGCAGGTAGCAGTCCGAGACCTTTCAGTTTCTCAACCTCATCAGATGTCACAATGAGGTCGATCAGAATCCATTGCCGCACCACACAAAAAGCCTTACCAGGGAAGACTGTTTCTGCAAAAAAGATCAGGTCATCTTGAGTACCGTGCCAGCCGGGTGTTTCTTCTCCTGCCCCGTAGAAAAGTTGAGAGATTTCATCCAAGGTCACCATAGCGGTATCTCAAGTTGGTTTAGGTTGAGGAACGCTTGTATAGGTCTGCCCCGCCATGGTTACGAATTCATAGATTGGTAGTTCTTTGTCAGAGCTTTGCAATCTGATTTCGGCAAGCGGCTCCATTAGACGTTCACTTTGTCGGTTCATCCACGTTGGGGAGTTGAGATATACCATGGTTACAGCAAGAAATTCGGAATCTCCCGAGTTGCAAATAGCTTGAACAGATGCTGCGTCGCAGACGAGGCGTGTGCTTGGCCCCATAGTCCCATCGAAGAACCCCACACCTTCTATCAAGAAAAAATATTGGTTGTGACTAAGATCTACTGACTTCCACAGCAAGAGGTTTTCATCCGGCATTTTAAATCTCCCTTGCAGCTGACTCTCGTTTGTTCTGAACACAACACAGTTCCTGGCTGACGATTTATTTATTTAGCGTTCATCTGAATTCAGATAGTAAGTATTAGATCACTTACAAAACCGGTCTCTTCAAAAGGATAGCCCCTCGGATTGGACGCATAGCGAATGCCTTCTATGGTTTTGTCGTAGCCGACATGCGTTTGTCCATGCAACCAAATGTCTATATTGCATCCTGCAAACTCCCGCCAATCATTGACATAAGCTGCAGCCAAATGCCCCATTTCATATTTGATCCCAGGCGCGCACTCCGGTAAGGGCGCATGATGCGTTACGACAACCGTCTTTCCTTGATAATTGGTGGACAAACTCGAAAGCAACCATTGTTTCGAAAATTGCGACTTTTGCTGGAGGTCTATTGGCCTTATCCGGTGGTAATGATCTCCTGCTCTGATTTGTTTGTAGTCATTCATGGAGTTCTGAGCGGCAAGCATTGCAGTGGTGACGTTGTCTGTTGAGTAAAAGTCAGTCCAGCCTGTTGTGCCAAGAAACCTTACGCCATCAATCACTACTTCATCGTTCTCTAAAACGTGAACATGAGGCAGCGCCTTCTCACGCATTTTTTCCAACGTTCGTTTTAGGTGGCCATTGTAGAACTCGTGATTTCCAGCAACGTAGATCACCGGGCAGCGGAAGTTTTTGTTTGCCCATTCCACCCCCCTGGCTAGTAGATCGATATCCCCTGCCAGCACGACCACATCCGCATCATTCGTAGCAGGTGAAAAATCTCGGAACTCGAGGTGGAGGTCTGATTGCAAGTGAATTCTCATACCCTCACCTCCTTGGTAACAGTGTCAATATATGGCTAATGTTTTAAGGGAGCCGGAAAATAGACGAGCGTGAACCGTGCAAAAATCGAATATTCGCATCTCTAAGCGCTTTAAATTTCATACAGCCAATATATACGGTCGATGAAATCGAAGCAACATGGCTTTATCCCTTCCTTTTGGGGACGCAAGATGTCAATGAGGCGCGCATTCGCTGTCACGCTGCGAGCTTTGCGCAAAGCAAAGGGCATGAGCCAGGATGAATTCTCGGAAGCAATGGGTCGTCATTACACTAGCTGGCTTGAGAACGGAAATTCGAGCGTTACGCTTGATAAGCTCGTTGCCATTGCTGCAGTTCTGAAAATTGAACCACTTGTGATGATCGCTTTGTGCGAATCCATTCGGAAGGGGCAGTCCGTTCAGGAGACGATGAAAGGCGCTCTGGCCGCAACTACCCTTCTCAACCAAAACGGGTTACTCGAAGCATTCCAGAAGGAAGTTGATCGAGCTCAGACCACAGAAGGCCTTTCAAATGAATCGCGTCAAAAATTGACTGAAGAAAAGATCGAAGCCCTTCTACACACAGGTATGGATCAAAAAAATATTGCTAAAAATCTTGAGCTCAGTCCGGCTACTGTTTCCCGATACTGTAAAAAGATAAGAGAAAAGCAGTAATCCGTTTCTACCTCAGACGTACCGTCCGTCCGTCCGTTTCTTTTTGGTAGCAATCGCACACAACGTGAGAGCGAGCCTTGTCCGTTGGACAGGGACAACAAATCTCGTCGCAGCGACTGAACAGGCAAAGGAAAGGACGTTGAAGGTGGGAACGATACGATATTTGTCAATGTTGACAGCAGAATTAGACGTGAAACGTGATCACAGACGTTCCTAACCTACTGATTTACGATCCTTTTGGCCTGAACCTCTCTTGAAGTCAACAAAGGGTCACATTCGATATCGTTATGAATGGCGATCGCAGCAACTTCAGTTTCGGCTGGTTGCCGGTGCAGTCGGGCCAATATGGCTCGTGCCTGACCCAGGTCGACTTCAAGGCGAAGAAGGTCATGCCCCGCCCATCCATACGCGGCATGATCGCCCGAACATATTTCTACATGAGCAAGCAGTACGGTCTGCGCCTGTCGAAACAGGATCGACAGCTCTACGAAGCCTGGAACAAAACCTATCCGGTAGAGGCTTGGGAACGTCAGCGTAACCAGAGCGTGGCGTGCGTCATGGGCCGCGGCAACGTGTTTGTCGGCCCGGTCGACATGAAAGCCTGCGGTTAAGCGCTCGCTGAAAACACAAAGGCCTCGGGTTTAACACCCGAGGCCTTTGTTCGTTTCTACCCGCCCGCTTTGTTGCAACGCCAGTAGCCCATCAGGTTGAGTGACTCCTTGGCAATGCCGCATTCCTTGATCAAGTATTTGCGCAGACTCATCACCGCAACCGTTTCCCCGGCGATCCAGCCGTAGAAGCCACCACGGGCAGCCTCGGACGTTTCCCAGAGCATGTCTTCGTCGACATCGACTTCCGCCAGTTCCACCGTTTCGAATGCTTTAGCAGATGACGGCAGAATGGCCCGACAGACCGCGTCGACCATCAGCGAACCCACTCCGGTCGCGGTGGCGCGATCTCGAATCAGCCACTCCACCGAAAGCCCGGGCCAGTCAGGAACCGGCAAAGCATCGTCCACACTGTCTACTTCAAAAAACGCCTGGGTTATCGGTGGTACGGCAAGCGCTGCCAGCTCATCCAGAATGCCGAGCGCCGCGGGTAAAGCCGTGGCATCGGCGACCAGTAACAGTTGCTTGAGCTGTTGAGGCGGCTTCCACTCGAAACCTCCCGCGTCTTGCGCCGAAAACTGGCGATCAGGTGCGACGATCTGGATCGACTCACCCGCTGCTGCATGGATTGCCCAACGGGATGCAGGGCCGGTTTCGCCATGCAACACGAAGTCGATGTCCACTTCGCCTTGCTCGGCACGCAAATGCCGGATGGTGTAAGTACGCATCGCCGGGCGCTGGGCAACCGGCATCGCGCGGTAACGTGCGTACCAGCCATCGCCATGAGAGAGCTTGGCAGACGAACCGTCCACAGCCGGAAAGAATAGCTTCACGCGCTGATCCGGTGCCCAGGTCGCCATTTCGGTAACCATCGGACCGGCCAGAGTGACGCGCATCAAATGAGGACTCAGCGCCTTTTTGCGCCGCAGGACTGCGTCGAATATTTTGTAAGGGGTGGCGGAGGCCATGGGGGAACTCCTACTGGGAATCGACAGTGACTACATCTAGAAACGAGTCAATGTGGATCCCCTTTAAGGCGTTCCGTCGAAAGCTCCCTGAAAAAGACCGTTACTGGGTCACTGGATGGTCGACAACCAACAATTCGATGTTCTGTTTTTTCGCCCGGGTGAGCGCCGCGCGCACTTCTGTCTGTTTGGCCTCGGCCTCGGCTTTCGAACTGAATGGCCCGAGCAGAATCCGGGTTTTTCCATTTCCCTTGACGATATTGGAAACGAAACTGTGCTCAATCAACCAGCCGCTCAAATCGCTGACCGCCTGAGGCGTTTCGCCTCGAACTTCGAGATCCCATTGTGGTGCGGATACCACCGAGGCTGTAGTCGCAGCTGTCGGCTGCGGCTTTTGCGCCTCAACACTCTTGCCCTCACCGCATCCCGCCAGCGCCAGTACCGCGATTACCAAGACCATTTTGCGCACAACGCGTCCCTCAGAATGCTTAAAGCGGCGATTTTAGCATCCATGATTACTTCCCGAGTGCCGCAAAATGGGCTCAAAACAACGAGAATGATGGTTGCGGCCTCTGTATAGTTACGCCTTGGGAATTAATGCAGCATCTGCGCGTCAGAAAGAGGCACCCAAACCGTGAGACTTCGCACTAATCTATACATACCACCGACCTCTGCACTGTCCGAATCAGGTGCCCTACAAAGCAATCAAGGAGAAGACCATGCTGATACTCACCCGCAAAGTCGGTGAAAGCATAAATATTGGTGATGACATTACGATCACCATTCTGGGCGTTAGCGGCCAGCAAGTCAGAATTGGCATCAATGCCCCGAAAGACGTTGCGGTTCATCGCGAAGAAATCTATCAGCGCATTCAGGCTGGCCTCACCGCTCCAGACAAACCGCAGACTCCCTGAATCCTGTTGCAGTCAGTAGCCAGCCCGTTCGTTACAGCGCAATGGCTGGCTAAAGATTCATGCTCGGCATTTTGCTGAGCACTCGCCTCCTCCCCCATTACGTGAAGCCGATGCTACCGGCTTCGGCCACGCCGTGGCTGTCAGATTATTCGCTTTAACCCCGACGAATCACGCCGTTATTAGCCGAAGGTCACACCGCGCGCCATGCCGGTGGCCGCAATCACCATCAACATCAACAACAGCGCTTCGATATGGCTGATGCGTGCAAACAGCCTGGCTCGGCCCTGGTCAATCGAAGCGCCCCTGCCCAAGGCGATCCGCCACTTGATCAAGGTGATCATTGGTGCCACTTCAAGCAGCAGAATGATCACGAACAGCGTCATCTTCAGATGGAACAACGGCTGATGAAGGTAATAGTCGGTGCCTTTTTCGTACCCACCGAAGGCCCGCATCAAACCTGTGACCAGCAAAATACCCGCACAGATGCCCCATACGTTATCGGCAACCAGCACACTGCGAACCTGCGCCGTACCGACGGCCAGGCGGCTTAACGCCGTCCCTCGGGTGAGCACCGCCCAGAGGCCCAAGGCAACAGCCAAGAGGTGGATCGCCGCAAGAAACCAGTGAGACAGCATAGGAACGCTCCTGACAGGGGTAAGGAAATGGGCTTGTCAGTAGTAGTCCAAAATCTGGAAATCTGCCTGCTGGCCGCGACATGACTGGCGAACAGCCACCTATCTCCCTATCATGCCGCCCACTGGCCCTTGCGTAAGGAGCCAGAGGATAAACATTCAAAAGGGAATAGACGTGAAAGAGTTCGTAATTGGCGTAAACAACGTAGTTCTGTACGTCGCACTGGCCATTATCTGGATCGCCGCAGTGGTCATGATCTTCGTTCAGGGCTTCTGGTCCGGGGCTGGCGTTTTCATTACCGGCACCCTGACGTGGTGCATCATCTCCGGCTTCTGGTTTGTACAGTCGGCGACTTATGAAGAACTGAAGAAGTTGAACGCCAGGTAAGATTGGTTTTAGTTGGTTGGACCTGCCACGCAGGTCCGACGTTGTTGAGATGAACCACGCCAGTAGTGATTCATGCTCTTCATGCAACATTTGTAACGAGGGGGCAATCCCCTCGTTACAGTGCCCGGCGACTACCCGGGATTGTGGTTATCCCGCACGCGATTGACCGCCAACTCACCCATCATGATCACCTGTTGCAGCACCAGCATCGTCTTGCGCTGTGGGCCTTCCTGGCCACATCCCAAAATTGACTGACGCACTTAAACCTCCCATCGAGAAAGTGTTCAACATCCCCCGGAAACCTTATCGACAACGCTACAGCGCAGAATGTCAAAGATTCGGTTAACCGCCTTAAACATGCCTCACCACTGCTCACTGATGCGCTCAGCAAGGGCACGTTGAAGATTGTGGGGGGGCGTCTATCGCCTCGCTAGCGGCAAAGTAGACTTGATTGCCTGACTTAGTAGCGCTGCACCGATGCCGAGATCCAGATGTGAAGAGCCCAGCGCGATGGCTGGGCTCTGGTTATTTTCTGTTTTCCATCATCTTGTCGGCGAGAGCTTTGGCCCTTTCAATCAACAGGTTCTGCCTGTCTTCATGAGTAGCCCCTCCTACGACCGGTGCCGTCAAATTGCTTTCCGCAATCAACGCAGCGCAGAAGTATTGATCCCAAACAGCTCTGTCCACAGATACCTGCTTGTTCATTTGGTCGGCGATCATATGCGGCTCCTTTTGATGAGGTAGCACCGCTATCTTACGCCTGAATCACTGGCAATCCGTGCCGCTGAAGCTAATCGGCAAACCGGGTGATCATTGACCGGCCCGAGGGGAGCCTGTCACCGCCGTCTCTCGCTAGCCGATGGCCAGCGCATACAGTCGTCTCTATCGTCACGATCACGATCACGACCGTGATTGCGTTCATACCCCTGATCATTGTCACGACGATCATATCTGCGGTCATACCCTCGATCATCGTCATAACCTCGGTCGTATCCACGACGGTAATCATGACCTCGATCACGATCTCGACCGTACCTTTCTCCGTCGTCCCAGTGAGGCCCGCAGCCTCCCAACAGGAGAGAGCCCGAAATGGCCATGAACATTATTACTGCACGCTTCATTTGAACGTCCTGAATGCAAAGGTCAGCGATATGACAGTGAGGCCGCTCAATGATTCAGTGGTCAGATACAGCGAAGTCCAGAAGGCCGTAGCGCAAAAAATGGTGGACATAGGCGAGGAGATGCCAGGGCCGATGACCCCGGCTAGCACTGCCAAGCTGAGGGGGAAGCTTGACGCGGAGTGCAAGCCGCTAATGAAGGCTGCGTGGTGCGAAGTCTATGAAGATCCAACTGCTTGTGAGGCGTAATACCTTGGCGGTATCAATATAGGCATCCATTATCGAGTTCGGCCCAGAGTCGGGCTTTTCGTATCCGCCCTGTCACGCCTTCGTCACACCCACCCTGCACAATGCAACCAGCCAAAAGGATTTGGCCCCATCTACAGAGAGCCCGGCCAAGTGCCGGGTTTTTTCGTTCCAGCGACATCCTTTTCACGAAGCACTCACAGAACGCAGCGCAGATTGAGCAGACAAAAGGATTTGACCCCATACAGAGAGCCCGCCATGCGCGGGCTTTTTGTTGTCAGCCATTCCAGCTGCAAAGCTCCCCACTCCCTCGAATGGTTTACATGAAGGTGAAAGCCGATTTGAGGTGGTTCGTTTTTCCAAATTGTTTCCAACGTTTTTCCAAACGCCGCCCAACAAAAAAGGGCCCACCTTTCGGTGAGCCCTTCTAGACCGCCCAGCAGAGCGGATTTTGTTTGGTAGGCGCGATTGGACTCGAACCAACGACCCCCACCATGTCAAGGTGGTGCTCTAACCAACTGAGCTACGTGCCTGCTGTGAGGCGGCATTCTACGGAATTCCGGAGGGGTGTCAACACCTTTTTTCGAGCTAACCCTATGAATATGCAAAATATTTAATTTTGTCGCTGCAAAGAAGATTTTGCGGTGGCTGGCGGTCGATTTTTATCTCGGGTAGGATCGATGCACTCGTAAAATATATTAAACAGAGGCTGCAGGATGGCGAACACCCCCTACCCGGAATCCTATTACGCCGCATCGGCCAATGCGGTTCCGCCGCGCCCGGCCTTGCAGGATGACGTAGAGACTGATGTCTGTGTGATCGGTGCCGGTTACACCGGGCTGTCCTCTGCCCTGTTTCTGCTGGAGAACGGCTTTAAGGTCACGGTGCTTGAGGCGGCCAAGGTCGGGTTTGGTGCGTCGGGGCGTAACGGTGGCCAGATCGTTAACAGTTATAGCCGCGACATCGATGTGATCGAGCGCAGTGTCGGGCCCAAGCAGGCTCAGTTGCTGGGGCAGATGGCGTTCGAAGGTGGCCGGATCATTCGTGAGCGGGTTGCCAAATATAATATCCAGTGCGACTTGAAGGACGGTGGTGTATTCGCCGCCATTACCGCCAAGCAGATGGGCCATCTGGAATCCCAGAAGCGTCTGTGGGAGCGGTTCGGTCATACACAACTTGAGTTGCTGGACCAAAAGCGCATCCGTGAAGTGGTGGCTTGCGATCAATATGTCGGTGGCATGCTCGACATGAGTGGCGGGCATATTCATCCGCTGAACCTGGCGCTCGGGGAAGCGGCGGCCGTGGAGTCGTTGGGCGGCACTATTTATGAACAGTCGCCAGCGGTGCGCATCGAGCGCGGTGCGAATCCGGTGGTGCATACGCCACAGGGTAAGGTCCGGGCCAAGTTCATCATCGTCGCGGGCAATGCCTACCTCGGCAATCTGGTGCCGGAACTGGCGGCCAAGTCGATGCCGTGCGGGACTCAGGTGATCACCACCGAACCGCTGGGCGATGCGCTAGCCAAGAGTCTGTTGCCGCAGGACTACTGCGTTGAAGACTGCAATTACCTGCTCGATTACTACCGCCTGACCGGGGACAAGCGTTTGGTCTTCGGCGGTGGCGTGGTGTATGGCGCGCGGGACCCGGCGAACATCGAGGCGATCATTCGGCCGAAGATGCTCAAGGCTTTCCCGCAACTGAAAGACGTGAAGATCGATTACGCCTGGACCGGAAATTTCCTGCTTACACTGTCGCGTCTTCCGCAGGTCGGGAGGCTGGGCGACAACATTTACTATTCCCAGGGTTGCAGCGGCCACGGCGTGACTTACACGCACCTGGCGGGCAAGGTTCTGGCCGAAGCGTTGCGTGGTCAGGCTGAGCGTTTTGATGCGTTTGCGGATTTGCCGCACTACCCGTTTCCGGGTGGACAACTGATGCGCACGCCGTTTGCGGCGTTGGGTGCCTGGTATTACGGGTTGCGGGATAAGTTCGGGTACTAAGCAACACCGCCCCCCCTTTTAGGAGCTGAGCTTGCTCGCGAAGAGGCCGTGTCAGTCGACATTGATGTTGCCTGACACGCCGCCTTCGCGAGCAAGCTCAGCTCCTACAAGGAAATCAAAGTCGATCCCGCAGGATGCCGCTGCGGATGCGCAGGATGTCGGCGAGTACGGCCAGGGCAATTTCTGCTGGCGTCTTGCTGCCCAGGTTCAGGCCAATCGGCGCATGAATCCGCGCCAACTCCACATCCCCCAACCCGCCAATCCTGCGCAACCGTTCAAATCGTTTTTGCGACGTCTGCATCGAGCCCATCACGCCGATATAAAACGCATCGGTGCGCACGGCTTCCATCATCGCCAAATCATCAATCCGCGGATCGTGGGTCAACGCCACCACCGCCGTGTCGCTGTGACAGCCGCCGTCGGCGATGAACACCGACGGCAGTTGGCGGCGAATCTCGACGTTGTTGAGCACCACGCCTTCCAGCACTTCATCGCGGGGATCGCACAGGATCACCTCGAACCCCAAACCCACGGCAAACTCCGCGCAGGCCTGGGCGACACTGGAATACCCCGCCAGCAGCAACCGCTGAGCCGCGCCGATCCGTACACGTACCCGGTCGATCTCACGCTCGATGCGCGCCCCCTGCTCGCTGTCTGCGAACACATTACGCGCACCGCTGGCCAGATCAACTTCACGGATCAGCCGACGCTGACCCAGCAACGCCGACTCCAGTTCCCGCAGATGCGCCTGAACCTCACAATCAGGTTCAAGCTTCTCCACCAGCACATCGAGCACACCGCCACAGGGCAGGCTCACTCGGGAGCGCGGGTCATCACCTTCGCCATAACGGACAACGTTGACGGCCTCAGAGAATGCACCCTCGGCGACGCGTTCCAGGAAATCTTCCTCAACACAGCCACCGGACAGCGAACCGATCCATTGTCCATCAGCGTTCACAGCCAGCAGCGACCCCGGCGCACGCGGTGCCGAGCCGTAAGTGGCGAGCACCGTGCACAACCACACCCGCTGACCAGCCGCCGACCATTCCAGCGCCCGGCGCACAACCTGCAGATCGAGATGCTGCATGTCAGTGCGCCTTCTGCTCGGCGGTCGGAGCATCCGCTTGCAGCTTCTGCACATCGCTGACCGCCAGCTCACTCGCCTGACCACCCCAACCCTGACGCAGATAGTTGAGCAGATCGGTCAGTTGCTCGTGACTGAGCTTGTGGGCAAAGCCTGGCATCTGTTGCATGCGTTCGAACCCGGCGAATTTCTGCTCGCCGATGCCGTCCTCGATCACCCGCAGCAAGTTACGCGGATCGTCCAGACGCAACGTGGTGTTGCCGCGCATGGCCACTGCGATGTGCGGCTTGCCCTCGCCATTTGGCGCGTGGCAACCGGCGCAAACGTTCAGGTAATCCTGACGACCGCGCTGGGCGCTTGGTCTCATGTTGTCCAGGGGCACTTCGGTCAGCACCTTCGCTGCGGGCGGTTGATCGCCGAGCAGGTAAGTGGCCATCGCCGCCAGGTCCGGGTCGTTGAGGCCTTGGGTGCTGTTGTGGAAAACCGGAAACATCTCGTTGAACATCGTGCCTTGGGCGCTCATGCCGTGCTTGAGGAACGAGCTCAGGTCCTGATGATTCCAGCCCCGCGCCGCCAGGTCATTGGCCAGCAAGCTTGGCGCCAGATAGCCATTGAGCAGGCCACCGGTCAGGCGTTTGTCCTGCTGCATCGCGCCGGGCAGACCGCGCGGGGTATGGCACTCGCCGCAGTGACCGAGCACTTCGACCATGTATTGGCCGCGCTTGAAGTCTTCGCTTTTGCCCTCGGTGGGCGCGAGTTGCACGTCCTTGCCGTAGAGCATGTTCCAGCCCATCAGGCCCAGGCGTACGTTGAACGGAAAGCTCAGGCTGGTGACCGGCGCTGCGCGTTCAATCGGCTCGACAGTTCTCAGATAGGCATGAATCGCGTCCGAATCTGCACGAGGCATCAGGTGATACGAGGTGTAGGGCATCGCCGGGTACAGGTTCGCGCCATCCCGGCGCTTGCCTTTGGTGAGCGCGGCGAAGAACTCGTCATCGCTATACAGACCGATGCCGTGCTCTTTGCTCGGAGTGATGTTGGTGCCGTAGATCGTGCCGAACGGCGAGACGATCGGCAGGCCGCCGGCGAAAGGCGCGCCGCCCGGCGCAGTGTGGCAGGCCATGCAGTCAGCGGCGCGGGCAAGGTATTCGCCGCGTTTGATCTGATTATCCGCGTGAGCCAGCAACACCGGCGCAACCAGACCAACCGCCAACGCCAGGCGGGAAAGTAGATGCTTCATGCTTAACCCTCCTTGACCAGACCGAGATCGGTCAGCACGTTGCGCGTCGCGCTGTAGTAGCGCACGTAGCCGGTGCAGCGGCAGATGTGGTGACCGAGGCTGTCCTCTATAACTTTTTCCAGCTGACTTTTAACAATCGGCTGACGCTGAAGTTTTTCCACCAACACGGTCGCGGCATTCACGAAGCCCGGCGCGCAATAGCTGCACTGGAAAGCGAATTCATCGACGAAACGCTGCTGGATCGGGTTCAGCGCGGTGACCTTGCCCTGCTCATCTCGGGTCGCATGGCCTTCGATGGTCCGCACTTTTTTACCTTCGAAGTAATGTGCGCCGGTGATGCAGGTGCGCACTTCTTCGCTGGTGCCGTCCGGGTTATCGACGATCACCACACAGGCATGGCAGATACCCTGGCCGCAGCCGAGGCGCGAGCCGGTAAGGTTTTTGTATTCGTGCAGGTAGTCGATCATCGGCAGGTCATCAGGGATGTCCACCGGGCCGACGGATTGACCGTTGAGGGTCAGCTGAAGCGGACGGTTAGCCATTGAGGGCCTCCTTGATGCGGGCAGAAGTGATAGGCAGGTCGCGAACGCGCTTACCGATAGCGTGGGCCACGGCGTTGCCGATCGCACCGACCACCGGGATCATCACCACTTCGGCGATGCCCTTCGATGGATCGCTCGGCGACAACGGCGGCAGGATCTCCGCCGTCTGTTTCCAGACCGCAACGTGTCGCGCCATCGGCAAGCGGTATCGGTTGAAGTTCCAGTCACCCTCCCCCGGCCCACCTTCGTACAGCGGCATCTCTTCCATCAACGCATGGCCGATGCCCATGGCGATCCCGCCTTCGAGCTGACCTTTGACCAGTTCTTCCACCAGCACCCGACCGCACTCGACCCACGAGTGATGGTTGAGCACTTGTACTTCGGCGGAGCCCTTGTTCACTTTCAATTCCACCAGCGTCGCGACCGGGCTGTAGTAAGTCACCGCCGCGTTGTTCAACTGGGTGTCCGGGTAGTGCACGTTCTGGCGATCCAGCAGATGGAAACCGGCGCTGGTCATCTGCGCCTTCTTCGCGTTTGGCGCACCGTCGCCGTACTTCACGGCCAAGCCATCCAGCGGCAGGCGTTCACGCACGCCGTCGATGCTGAAATCGGCCTCGGCCCAGCTCCACCGGTTGAAACCGTGCACGGTGGCGCCGGTCACCAGCCCCTTTTCGTGGGCGTGTTTGGCCAGCTGTTCGAAGCTCAGCGGTTGCATGCCGTTGGCGGTGAGTTTGCCGTCGACCCAATGCGCGTCCTCGCGGCGCACCACGTAAGGGTTGGCCTGGCCGCCGTAAGGCCCCTGGCCCCATATCTGCAACGCCGCCGGCCACAAGCCGTGGTTGAACAGCACGCGGGACGCTTCACGAGTGGCATGGCTGAAGTAGTAGGCGGAGTTGGTCGCCGACGAGGCCGAGGCCAATTTGCCGACCCAGCGCGGGTTGCGCAGGAAACCGTCCTGTTCAGCCTGGCTCATGATGTACGGGTTGCCGCCGGTGATCAGTTGCAGCTCTTTCCATTCGGTTTCGCCGGTTTTCACTTCGGTGGCCGGGATACCGATGAAATCCGCCACCACCAGGGCTTGGGAGGTGGACATGCCGGTGCCGATTTCGATGCCGATATGGCGCAGGGTCACGTGGCCCTCGGCGGTGAATTCGATGCTGGCCATCGGCGCTTCGGAACCGGTGCCGAAGTCTTTCTGGCAGATCGCAAAACCGACGCCGTACCAGTGATCCGGGTCCTGCGCTTCGCGTTGTTTTTTGATCGCGTCGCGGTTTTTCCAGACCTCGTGAACGGCCGCCTTGTCGAGAATCTCGTGCAGACGCAACGCACCCGCCGGCACCGCGCCCTGGGTGTTTTTCATGCCCGAGAGCATGGCGTTTTTCTTGCGCAGAGCAATGGCGTCGATGCCCAGGCGATCGGCAATTTCATCCACCATCATCTCGGTGGAAGCCATGCTTTGCAGCGTACCGTAACCACGCATCGACCCGGCCTCAACGGCGCGGGAATGATAGGCCGTGACCTGCAAATCGTTCTGCGGCATGTAGTAGATCGACTGCGCCGCCGTGGCACCAACCGCCGCCACCGACGGGCTGTAGTTGATCCGCCCGCCGCCGTCGACGCTCATCTCGGCGCGGAAAATTTTGAAGCTGTGATCGGTCTTGTCCACCGCCAGTTGGTAGCGGATGTCGAACGAGTGACGCTTGATGCCGCTCTGGAATTGCTCGTAGCGGTCGTTGGCCAGACGCACCGGCACGCCGGCGCCGTACAGCGCGGCCAACGCTGCGTAGTAGACGAAAATGTTGTGGTCTTTGGAACCGTAACCGACGGTGTAGCCGGGGTGCATGTTCAGGTTGGCCAGGCCGAAACGCGACGGCGCGATCATCTTCGCGGTTTCGGTGGCGGCTTCCAGTGGGCACTGGGTGGCGACGACAAAGTGCAGGGTCTTGGTCGCCGGGTCGTACCAGCCGTTGCCGTTGTCCGGCTCCATCGCAGCGGGTTCGATTGACGGGGTTTTGTAGCGCTCGTCGAACACCAGCCAGTTG
This sequence comes from Pseudomonas sp. F01002, assembly GCF_004402115.1. Classification (NCBI taxonomy): domain Bacteria; kingdom Pseudomonadati; phylum Pseudomonadota; class Gammaproteobacteria; order Pseudomonadales; family Pseudomonadaceae; genus Pseudomonas; species Pseudomonas sp. F01002. Next base: position 31,003 of record NZ_SOPU01000020.1, read on the forward strand.
TCTGGCGGGCTGTCGATTTGCTGCTTCATCCGGTCGGCGTAAAACAGGCCGCGCTCGGTCAGGTTGCCGTGCAGGTCCGGCTGGGAATTCCACACCGGACGACGGTTTTTCAGCATCGGGAACAGGATCGAATCCTTGAGGCTGGCGAATTCGTCTTCGTCCGCCGAGGTCGCGCCGCCGACGCGCACGTAGCGGAAGCTGCCGTAGGGATCGCCTTCGTAGTAAGGCACCTGGGCGCCGTAGCGGATTGCTTTGTCATTGAATTTGAGTTTGGCCTTGGCCTGGCGGAAACGCTCGAAGTCGTTCCAGATCAGGATCGCCACCGGATGACCGATGAACATCGGCACTTTGCCTTCGGGCAGCAACAGGTCAGGCGCGTGCTCTTCCGGGAAGACGATGCCGTCCTTGTCCAGATCGGCGGCGGTAACGATGCGATCGGGCTGCAAGTCGGCACCGAGCCACGACAGGTCGTAACCCGCATAGATGCGGTCAGCCTTGGTGATTTTCAGCAACATGGCGTGGCCCTGCTGCTGGGGCCAGCCCGGCATGTCCTTGGCACGGATGTCGCGGGCAAAGACTTTGCTGCCGCAGACCTTGGACAAGGCATCGTTACGCGAGCGCGCCTTGCCGTTGTTGCCGAGCCATTGCTCGGACGGCACGGTCACGCTGTTTTCCATCAAGGCTGCCAGCGCCTGGCTGCTGAGCGGTGTAAGCGTGACGCTCACACCCGCCACCAGCCCGCCCTGTAGGAACGAGCGCCGGGATATATCACGGTTGGACATGGATCATCCTCTGGGCGGTTATGGGTCCGCCCTTCTGGTTATGTTCTGGGAATCTCGAGTCTTGCGGAAGCCCTTTTCGACGATTCAAAGGGCTGTGTTGACAGTGCAAAGCTGACCGAAAGGTTAACTTTAAAGGTTTCTGCGCTTGCGGCAAACAACCAGTTACAAAAATCTGACCGAAGAATCAAAGTATTGCCGCATTGCGCTGCAACAAATCGATGAGCAGATAACAGTTTCAGGTCAGCCGAGCGTCGAGTCTCTGCAGAAATTCCGCACGGCGCCGTTGGTCGGCTTGTTCTTTGGCCAATAACTCGGGCAGCAGCTCGGCCGCACGCAGGGCATCGAGGATATAGACACCATCATCATCACCAATGGCCAGGTCCCCCGGCTGCACCTGAACCCCGCCCACATTGATCGACCGATTGACCTCCCCACGGGCGCCAATACCGCGAGTCGTGTACGCACTGACGTCCCGGCAAAAGATCGGCAACCCATGGCCACGCAATGCGCTGACATCGGTGACGGCCCCGCTGGCGAGGGTTGATCTGATAACTCATCGGCATTTCCCCGGACGCAGCAGTGGGCAGGTCGAACAATATTCAGCGGGCTCAGTAGCCAGGTAATAGAAGCAGCAGGTTCGCCGAAAGCGAATGCTGCGCTGCCCCTCGTCGAGCAGCGTCGGCGGACGACGGAAGTGACTCAGCGGGTTGTAATCGAGGCCGAACAGCGCAGGTTCTGCCTGAGTCAGCAACCACCTGAAGTCGGCTTCATAGCGCTCGCGTACCGACGGCTCGTCGATTTTTGCCATGCGTTTTTCATACAACGAATACACGCGCACTGCGGAGTTTTCCCACAAGATGCGCCGTGAAACGCCACTCACACGGTTGAAGGTTTGCCACAGCGGCTTCAACAGCCCGGCAAACAGTGACTGCACCAAGGTTTCCCGCCAGGCCTCGCGCTCACCTGCCCCGTACGTCAGCGGCAGGGAATGAGCCAGCGGCATTGAAGACGTCCACAGTCCGTCATCATGACCGTACTCGATCACCGTATTGTCCAGCGACAGCAGCAGTCCTTTGTCGTACACCGACATGGCGTACAAACAGGCGCCGGTGGCCAGGAACGACAGGCGCTTGCCCAGCAGCGAGGCGGTGATCGCCCGCGACGGTGAGCCAATGACCGGGCTCAATGCGTCCAGCAAACGCTCGCACACATCTTCCTGCAACAGGTCACGCGCCATCAGCGAGCGTAATGGATCACGCTCGGCGCAGTCCTTCAACCGCAACCCACCGCCCAACACGCTCCACTCTTGCGCGGTGAAGTGGCGAGCCAGACTCATTGCGGCAGTTCCCGACCAAACGGGATGCACATCGGCGTACCAAAGAACGGGTCAGGAATAATCCGGCAGTTGAGATCGAACACGGTTTTGACCAGCGCCTGTGTCAAGACGTCCTCAGGCCGGCCCTGGGCAAATGCCGTACGCTCATGCACCGCAACCATATGATCCGCATAACGACAGGCCAGGTTGAGATCGTGAAGCACCATGATGATGGTTTTGTTTTCGAGCCGGTTGAGGTCGCGCAGCAGGTCCAGCACTTCAATCTGGTGAGCCAGGTCGAGGAAGGTCGTCGGCTCGTCCAGCAGCACAATGCCGGTGTCCTGGGCCAGGGTCATGGCGATCCACGCACGCTGGCGCTGCCCACCGGACAAGGCATCCACCGGTCGATCCGCCAGCGCCTGCAAACTGGTTTGCGTCAGCGCGCGATTGACCATGGTTTCATCCTCGGCCGACCACTGCCGCATCCAGCTCTGATAAGGGTATCGGCCCAGGGCCACGAGCTGGCGAACGGTAATACCCTCCGGCGCCGTCGGTGTCTGAGGCAGGATGGCCAACTCACGCGCCACCGCCGCCGTGGATTTTTGCTGGATATCCACGCCGTTGAGAATCACCGAGCCTTGCTGCGGTTTCAGCAGTCGGGCAAAGGATTTGAGCAAGGTACTTTTACCGCAGCCATTACTGCCAATCAGCACCGAGATCTTGCCCTTGGGCAGTTGCATGTCCAGCGCGTCAATAATCACCTGGCGCTGATAACTCAGGGTCAGGCCGCGACTTGCAATCGACGTCATACGTTGAATTCCTTAATGACGCTGTTTAATCAATAAATAGAGAAAAAAGGGTGTGCCCAGCACCGCGACAAAGATCCCCGCCGGCAAATCCAGGGGCAAGAACAGCGTGCGCCCGACCAGGTCCGCCAGCATCACCAGATTTGCGCCAATCAGGGCCGCCATCACGGCCTGCCCAGCGAAACCAGGGGCCACCAGGCGTTTGGCAATATGCGGAGCAATCAGCCCGACAAACGCGATCGCCCCACCCCAGGCAATGGCCGCACCGGCCAACGCCACACTCACCAGCAGCAAACCGGCCCGCAGCCATTGCACGCGCACGCCGATGCCCTGGGCCAGGTTGTCATCCAACTGTTGCACCATCACCTGACGGGCCAGCAGCACCAGCAGCGGACAAATGCCCAACAACCAGCTCGCAAGCGCCAACGGTTCAGGCCAACTGGCGCCGTACACGCTGCCGGTCAGCCAAACGTAGGCCGACAGAGTGGTGGTCAGCGGACTGAACACCAGAATGAAGGTGGTCGCGGCCGTCAACATCGCCGAGACGCCCACGCCGATCAGCACCAGTCGCAGCGGTGAGGTCCCCTGCTTCCAGGCCAGCAGATAAATGGCCAATGTTGCCAGAGCCGCACCGAGCATTGCGGCCAGGGGCAGAAACTGTTGGCCCAGCGTCGCGGACAAGAACGACAGGTAAAGCACGGCGGCGGCGCTGGCACCGCTGGTGATGCCGAGCAGGTCCGGCGATGCCAGCGGGTTGCGGATGATGCTTTGCAGGATCAACCCGGACACCGACAACGCAGCGCCAACCAGCGCCGCCAACACAATGCGTGGAAAACGCAGTTGCTCGACGATCAACGTCAGGCTGGCGTCCTGACTGGAAAACAGGATTCGCATCACCTCGAGGGGCGAGAGGATGACTTTCCCCAGCGACAACGAGCCGAGCATCACCAGCACCGTCAGCACCAGCGCCGCCGCCAACCGCAACCACGTGGAAAGATTGACCCTCCGGGAATACCCGCCTCGGCGCCAGGTCACCACCTTATCCATAACGACCTCCACGCCGGGCCAACATGATGAAAAACGGTGCGCCGAACAGCGCCGTCATCACCCCCACCGGCACCTCCTGAGGCAGGATCAAAACCCGCGACAACGTATCCGCCAACAGCAGGAGAATCGCACCAAGCAGCGCACAACCTGGCAGCAACCAGCGATGGTCGATGGACAAACCCTTGCGCACCATGTGCGGCACCAAAAGACCGATAAAACCAATGCTGCCGGCCAACGCCACCGCGCTTCCCGCGAGACAGATCACCAGCACGCTCATCAGCAGCCGGATCAGGCCGGTTCGCTGCCCCAGCCCCGTGGCAATCTCTTCCCCGGCGTTCAGCACGTTGACCTGCCCGGCCAGCAACAGCGCCCCCGACAACCCGAACACATCAGTCAGCAACAAGGGAGCGGCGCTCGACAGGTTGCGTTCAGTCAACGAACCGGCCATCCAGAACAGCACCGTGTCCAGTCCATCCTGATTCACCACCAGCAGCGCCTGGCTGAAAGCAGAGAACAACGCGGCGATCGCCGCGCCCGCCAGCACGATGCGCAGTGGACTGAGACTGCCTTGCCCCATGTTGCCGATCAGCCATACCAGACAACCCGCCACGGCAGCGCCAATCAACGCCGACCATAACCAGGCATCCGGGGATGACAGCGAGAAGATCGAGGAAAACAGGATAATAAAAAAGGTCGCACCAGCATTGATCCCGAACAGTCCGGGTGACGCCAACGGATTGCGGGTCAGTGCCTGCATCAGGGCACCCGCGACCGCCAGACTGGCGCCTACGGAAATCGCCATCAGGGTGCGCGACAGGCGCGTGGTGGTCACCAGTACATGACTGACACTCAACAGGTCGGGATGGACAAACGCCGCGGCAATCTGTGGCAGTGAAATCCAGGTGGCACCGACCGCCAGGCTCAACACGCAGCACAGCAGCAACACGACACCCGCGCTGCACAGTTTTACTCCCGGGCTCATGAGGCCACCTGCGCGGCGGCCACGCGGGCCACGTCGTCGAGCATCAGGTTCGCCCCCAACATCCCGCCCGACAGACTCCACGCGACGCCATCGACCTGCCACACCTGTCCTTGCTGCGGGGCACGCATCTGCTTCCACAGCGGGTGTTGCACCAGACTCTCGTAGTTGCGCTGCACCGCCGCGTTCTGCGCGCGCAGGAACACAAAAAAGATGTCGGCATTCACCACGGCAAGGCTTTCCTTGCTGGTGAGTTTGATCGACACCCCGCTCGCCTCCCGGCTGGTGTCGCTCCAGTTGAATCCCAGTTCGGTGAGCACCGAGCCCGGGAAACTCGCTGGCAGGTAACTGCGGATGTGGTCTTCGCGGATATCCAGAATCGACACCGTGGGTGGCCAGCGTCCGGCAAATGTCTGCTGCAGTTGCTCACACAGATGTGCCACGCGCTGCTGCCATCGGTTCAGAATCTCGTCGGCCCTTTGTTGCTGGTGTAAAGCGGCGCCCATCAGCGCCAGGGTCTTTTTGAATTCAAACACTTCCTCCAGCATCAGCACCGGGGCGATCTGCTTGAGTAACGGTGCAATGCGTTCGTGGCGAAAGCGCGAGGCAACAATCAAGTCCGGCTTGAGCAGCGCGATGTCTTCAAGGCTGGGCTGAGTCTCCAGCCCGACATGGGGCACCTGGTCCAGTGCCGTGCGCAAATAGCGATAGGTCGGTTTTTCGCTCCAGGAATCAACCACGCCACACGGTGTCACGCCCAACACCACGGCGCAGTCGGTGGCGCCCTGAAACAGGGTGACCACCCGCAACGGCGCGGCGCCAGCCTCGGCCCACGCCGGCACGGAAAACCTGAGGGCGAGCGCCCCCAGGGACAGACGCAACAGCGTGCGCCTGCAGGGATGTCGTCGCGGTTCAGGCATTCCGATCGAGCCTGTGAAACGGGTTGACCACCTGCCCTTTGCCAAACGGCATGCTGCCAGGGCCACCCGCGCGTTCGATCATTGGGGTGAGCAGCAATTTCTGCGGCCAATGTGGCGCTTCGAACAACTGGTGCTTGATCACGATCCGCGCCTCGGCGTCAAACTCGATGGTGTCGATCAACTCGTTGAGCACTTCGCCCATCGCCGTCCACAACTGGGTCGCCGGCAATGCGTAGACCTCAGCCAGCGTATCGATGATGGCGCGGAAGTTGACCTGAATACCCAGGGTCTGCAACCAGAACAGCAGGTCTTCAGGGCAAGCGTGGTACAGCGTATTGGCGTGCCCCTTCTTCAACCGGTAAGCCGGGTCGGCCAGGCCGTTGCGTTCCAGCCACGGCACGAAGATGCGCAACGAATCGTGATCGCGCAACAGCAAGCCCTGCGCGTAACCGGCCTTCCACACCAGCACCGCGTTCTGCCCGTGAATTTCCCCCAGCATGCCGATGCGGAACATCCGCAGGTTGATATCGAAGAAACTGTGGCACAGCTCGCGGAACAGGGTCATCACCGACGCAGCGTTGGTCGGCAGTTCGCGGTAGGCCATCCAGTCATCGAAGAAGTGCTGATTGCTGCCCGGCAACGGCGTGCCGAGGGCAGCCATGGGCACCAGTCGGGTGTCCGGACCTTCCAGCAACTTGGGTGGATAGCCGCGAACCATGGCCGACAGATGCCGTGGTGCTTCGTCGAACAGTGTCGCGTCCGGCGGCATGAATGCCCACCATTTGGTTTCATCGCACAGGTACAGGGATTGTTGCAGCGTTTCATCCTTGCCCAGTGCCTGGCGCAGCAGCGCTTCGCTCAAGCCGCCGTTGATCATTTTCACCGCCGGCAGGTAACGCGAGGCACCCAGCGAATAGATCGCCATCGGCAACTTGAGGTAATCGGCGCTGTTGAAGCACGGGGTCATCGAGCGCAACGACGAGGTGGCGAAGAAATCACCGTCGGTGAAGTCCAGTCGATGGCAGTCACCCTTGGCGAAAGCGTCGCCGAGTTGCGCCTCAAGCACGTGCTCGAACTGCCACGGGTGCACCGGCAGCGCGATGTGGCTCTGGGCAATGCCCCGCTGCTGTAGCTCTTGTTGCAAGTTGGCCTGCAACAGCGGCGGCAACAGGTATTGAGCGGGATAACTCTGCGCCTGGTCCGTCACACCGTCGCCGCACTGCAGCAACGTGCGATCGACCGCGACCCAATTGAGCGCCACCGGACGGGCAAATTCCGCCTGATACTGCTGATATTCCGTTTCGCTCAAACCCTGCTTGGCTTTGGCCAGCGGGTGGTAGGGACGATCACGCAGCGAAGCCCACTGCTCCATCGCCAGGAAAAAGTCCGCGTTGCTTTTTTCCAGCAAGCGTTCGCTGTCGACCCGATGGGCCAGGGACAACTCGGTTTGCCGGACGCTGGTGCGCAGCACATCCAGAAACAGGGCGAAGCCTTTTTCATTGTCCGGGTAGCGATCGGTCATCCCTGCCAACACCTGGGTCGTGAAGGCCTCGGGTGACAGCGCGGTCAGTTGGTCATTCTGTCGCGCCCAAACCGGCGTGCCCGGTACTTTCTCCCATTGCTGGGTAATGCCGGGTCGCAGGGCAATGACGATGCAACCCTGCGGCTCAGTGGACCATTCCCAGATCCGTTGCCCGGCGCTCAACCCGGTAAACGGCTGATCGGCCGATGACGACGGCGCCACCAGATTCAGCGGCTCGGTACCGAAAAAATGTTCGGCCAGCAAACAATCGACCAGATCCTGCATCACCTTGTCGGCGGCCATTGTGGTGAAGTTCATCCGATTATTTTCCTTCTGCTGAAGTGGCGGCCAATTTGGCCTGGAGGGCACGAAAAGCGATGCCACGCTCGTCACCCAAAACAAAACTTTTAACGCCCCGGCTCAACCACCGTTCGTGGTCGCCCGGCTGACGTGGAATCGCGCAATACGGCACGCCCGCGGCACTCGCCGCTTGCCAGCTGGAGAGCAGCGCTTGCTGCACCTCGGGTCGGTCGATCTGCCAGGGCAGGCCCATCGATTGCGACAAGTCGGCGGCCCCTTCGAGGATCATGTCGAGGCCGGGCACGGCGGCAATTTCCGCCGCCCGACGCACCCCTTCGGCACTTTCGATCATCGCCACGACCATGATTTGCTCGTTGGCCAGCGCGACGTACTCCGCCAGGCTGTGTTTGCCAAAGGCACCGGGGCGACCGGCATTCAGGCTGCGGGTGCCCTGCGGGTGGTATTTGCAGGCACGAATGCTTTCGGCCAAAGGCTCGGGGCCTTCGATCATCGGCAAGACAATGCCCTGTGCGCCGCCATCGAGCAGGCGCAGCAGGGTTTTCGGGTTGAGGTCCGCCACCCGCACCAGCGGGGTCAGCGCGTAACTCTCGGCGGTGCGGATCATGTTCTCCACGGTCTCGGGATTGATCAGCACGTGTTCCATATCGATGATCACGAAATCGAAACCGGCCTCGGCAATCAATTCGATGGCCGCTGGCGACGGAATCGAGCTGATCAGGCCGTAGACCGGCTCACCTGTTCTGAGCTTCTGCTTGAGCAGATTGGTCCTCAGCATGATTGCGGCCGGAACGCGTGCAGCGGATTGGGAACCGATTTGAAACGACGTTCACCGTCGCCCAGCAGGCGGCGCTTGGTCAGCTCCTCTACTTCGTAGAACGGCGCGAAGACATCAAACGCTGCATAACGCGGGCGGTGTTGCGGATGGTCGGACTGGTAGGTGGTGATCACCTCAGCGGTCATTTTCCAGAACAGAGCCTCTTCCAGCTGATAGTGCTGATGCAGGAAGATCGCCATCTCGGCCAGGGCGATGAAAAAGAACGAGTCACAGGAAAAATCCCGGACCGCATCCAGGTCGTCGGTGAGGATGAACGAGTTGCGGTTAAGCTTGGCGTGGCTGGCGGGCAGCGGCACCAGGGTCGGGCACAGATCGGGGCGCCCCAGGTGCTGCGGTGAATAGCGCACGCCGTCGTGGAAGTCTTTCAGGGCAATACGTTGCGGCCAGCCCTGCTTCACGATCAGGACGATGTTCTGCCCATGGGATTCCATGCCGATGCCTTCGGCATACAGCATGTGAATAATCGGCGACACCGCCACCTGCAACAGTTGGCGTGTCCAGGCGTGCAGGCCGTATTGAGCGATCCAGGCGTCGATGAACGGGGTCTGCTCACCCGATCCGTAGCGATTGTCCACGGAACTCAGACCATTGAACGGCACCGCCTGCTCATCATCTTGCAGGTACTGGTGAATGCTCTCGCGCCACAGGGTGCCCATCGTGCCGTAGGCCTGGGACATCCGCGTGGCGGGCAGGTGATCGTAGTCAAAGCTGACGCCGACCACTTCGCCGAGAATCACAAAGCCAAGGTCACGGGCAGTGCTGTCGCTGCCGATCAACTGCTGCAACCAGTCGGTGATGATCGGGCCGTTCATCACCGTATGCCGGGCCAGAATTCGCGTGCTGGAGGTGTTGGTCATGCTCAGTGCGAGCTTGACGTAAGGCCGCTTTTTCTCAGTGACGTTGGCCAGGGTGCGGATCGACTGTTGCGCCTGATAACGGTCATCCGTAGTGCCCAGATAGATCACTTCACCGCTGACCAGTTCTGGGTAGAACACGGGAACGATGATGTTTTCCCACTGCCACGGGTGCACCGGCATCAGCCAGTAATCGCCCATCGCCTTGCCTTGGTCGGTGAGGTTCTCAGCGAGTTGCTGCCAGCGTTGAAGCCCGAATTCCTGCTGGATAAATCCGTCGTAATCCAGGTGCTGCGAGATGTTCATTGCCCCGCAAGTTTTCGCAACCGCCAACCAGACAATGGCGATGGGCGCGGCAAATTCCGGTCCGTAACTGGCGTTGTTCTTTAGCGAGAAACCGATGCGCGATTTGTAGCAAGGGTGATAGCTGTGGGCGTCCATGAAGTGCTGTTCCAGCGCATCCACATTCAGTTGATGGGTTGGCTTTGCCGCTTGGTAACCCTGACTGCGCGATTGCAGATCCTTGAGCAGGGTCTGCTCCAGTTCATGGGTGAAGCGTGGCAGGTGCGGGCTGTCCTGAAGTTCGCTCAGTAGCTCCGCCAATGCTTGATGAAGATGCGGCCGACTGCGTGCGCCCAACGCGTCAACGCGTTCGAGACTGGCATAGTCGAGGCGAATCAGCTCGAAGCTGGCGCTGAGCAATCCGCTGCAGTGGTACTCCACCGGTTGTTGCTGCGCATCGAAGCCGCTGACGACAAAACGGTGCTGGCCGCCATCGAGCGGCGAATGGTGATACGGCAGGACGTTTTCATACAGCAGCGTTTGCAGCAGTTGGCCCACCACGCGCTGTTCCACTTGCCGATAGTGGCGCGGATCGGCCGTCGCCAGCCAGACGTCTGGCGTAGAATCCGCAGCCTGATGTGTTGCCTGTGAAGAAGTCGCCATAGTCATAACCTTGTCCGTGAAAGAATTAACGGTGTTCGAGGGCCGAGGGCAGTGCCTCGACCGGCTCGTCGGATGCGTGAACGGGAAAACGCCAGGCACAGGGCAATGCCAGCAGGATGAGGATGCCGGTGGCCAAGAAGACCTCGCTGATCGCCCCCGAGCTGGCCATCGAAACCACCCCGCCCCCGGTCTCGGCAGTCAGGCGGAATTCCAGCCACAGGGAGGCAATCACGATGGCCAGCGACGAAACGAGACGACGGGAAATGTTGTTCATCGCCGCGCCTTGAGTGACCATCGGTTCAGGCAGCGCATCGAGCCCGGCGGTGGTGATGGGGATATAGGACAGGCCCAGCCCGGCGCCGCGGACCATCATCAGAAAAAACACCACACCGATTGAAGCGCCAGCCCCCAGCATGCCCAATCCCAGGGTGGCGCCCCCGGTCAGTAGCAGCCCCCAGAGCACCACCCCGCGAGGGCCGTGTCGGTCCAGCCACTTACCGCCGAGATGCCCGAACAGGCTGGCGAACATCGCCGTGCACAGCAGGGACAGGCCGGTCCAGATAGCGCTGTAGCCCATCACCACTTGCACCAGCAGCGGTAGCAGCACCAGGCATTCGAACATGCCGACCGACTGCACCACCGCGATGATCACGCTCAAGCGATAACCGCGCAGGGCAAAGATCCGCAGGTTGAGCAACGGCGCGGTTCGGTTCAGTTCCAGTCGTACAAACGCAACCAGACACAGAATGGCCGCCAGCAGCATGCCAAGGTTGAGCGGATCAGTGAGGGCTTCGGCATGGCGCAGACGGCCAACGGCAATCATCAGCAGACCGATGCCCGTCGCGATCAACAGGTAACCCGCCAGGTCGAAAGGTTTGCGTTCCGATGCTTCAGAAGCCGGCAAAACGCCGACGCCCAGGATCAGCGCCAGCAGGCCAATCGGCACATTCATCAGGAACAGCGAGCGCCAACTGAACCACTCCAGCATCAGGCTCCCGCACAAGGGCCCCAATGCCGGCGCCAGCATGACCGCCGCGCCCCACAGGCCGGTGACCCTGCCCCGCTCGCCCTTGGCGTACACCGAAAAAATGATCGCCAGCGACAGCGGAATCATCAGCCCGCTGGCGATCCCTTGCACCACGCGCGCGGCAATCACCAGCGCGATGGAGTTGGCCAGCACTCCCAGCAGCGAACCGCAGACAAACAACGCCACGCCCCACAAATACAGGGATTTGCGCCCCACCCGCTGGCTGAGAAAACTGGTGAGTGGCATGGTCATGCCCATGCTCACCATGAACGCAGCAACAATCCAGGTGGCCAACAGCGGACCGATCTGAAAGGCCTCCATGAATGCCGGCAACGCCGGATTCAGCGAGCTGTTGTTCAGGCTGACCGTCAGCGTGCCCAACAACACATTGACCACCACCAACCAGCGCGGCACGGCAAACGTCAATCCCACGGGGCGACTCCGGCATCGTGCAGGAACACCTGCGGTGGTCGCGGATGACAGAGGAAGTCGGCATGGGAGATGTTGTAGCCATAGGCACCGGCCAGGGGCAGCACCAGCATGTCGCCGACTTCGACGCCAGTCAGCGGGCAATCGCGGCTCAGCACATCCTTGGGCGTGCAGAGCTGCCCCACGACGGTCCAGTTCTGTTGTGTCGCCGCTGACGTTAAGCGATGCCGGGGCAGATGAATGATCGGGTGATCATGTCCCTGGGCAACCGGCAAACGGAACTGATGGGTACCGCCCCGACAGACCAGGAAGTGCTTGCCGTGACTGGTTTTCTTGTCCAGCACTTCAATGGCGTAATAGCCGCAGAAGGCGCTGATGAAACGACCGGGCTCAAAACGCACGATGGGCGCATCGGCACAGGCTGCCAGGCTTTGCCCCAAATGCGTACACAAACGCTGCCAATCGAATTGCTGCGGCCCAAGGTAATTAACGCCGATGCCACCGCCCACATTGAGGTGAGTGATCGCAGCAGGATCGGCCGACAACGCCTTCCATTGCGGCCAGCGCTGCAGGTACAGATCGAGCAATTGTTCATGGCGCTCCACCAGCGACTGATGGGACATCGCATGCACATGGAAACCCTTGAGCCGCAGGTGGCTGGCGTTATCGACCCAACTGACCGCCTGAGCCAGTTCCGACTCATCGATCCCGAACGGCGTGGCCGTGCCGGCCATCGCCAGTTTGCTGGAGAGCGGCGAAGGCAGTTCGGGGTTGATCCGCAGCAAGACGTCTTGCACGCGCCCCGCTTCCAGTGCCAGCCGTTGCAGGCGGACGATTTCATTCAGGCTTTCGATATGAATCGCTTCGACCTGATGTTGCAGCGCCGAACGCAGATCGGAGTCCAGTTTGCCGGGGCCGGAGAAGATGAACGGCTTGCGCGTCGGGCAGGCCTGGAGACGATCGATCTCGCCGCCGGAGGAAATCTCGAACCCGTGCACCAACGGCGCCACGGCGGCAAGGATTTGCGGTTCGCTGTTAGCCTTGATCGCGTAGTAAAGCTCTACGCCTTCGGGCAGGGCCGCCATCACCTGCGCCACGTGCTGTTTCAGCGCATCCAGGTCATAGATGAACAGCGCCAGCGGGTCTTCGTGTTGCGCGCGGGCTTCGTCGATAGCGGCCACGACCGCTGCGGGCAGCTTATCCATGTTTGGCCTCCTTGCCCCACGGGGACACCAGACTGACGTAGCTGGCCTGGCGATCGGCCTTGGCGGCCAGACGGACTTTCAGGTTGGTTTTGCAGGCAATCGGCTGACCGGCGATCAGCGCATCCAACTCCGGCGCAGCGCGGGTCAATTCGGCGCGGATGCTGATCAATTGCTGCTCCACCCGTTGCCACATCAGCGGCGCCAGGTGCGGACGTTCCCAGCTCAGGGCCAGCACAGCCTCGGACAAGTTGTTGACGAACAGGCAATAGACGATGCGATTCCAGCCTTGCTGGCGGGAATAGAGCAGCGACTCACGCACCCGTGGATGAACATCTGCGTCGATCCGGTAAGCACCCAGTTCGTCGGTCAGTTTGACCCCTTCGAAATCCCGCAGGAGCAAGCGTTGTGGACGACCGTTGTCATGCACCAGCACGCTGTTTTGCAAGTGCGGCTCCATCACGATGCCGTGGTTGAAGAACAGCGCCAGCACCGGCCGTAGCAGCAGCGCCTGATAGTCGTCGAACCAGCTCAACAGCTGTTGATCGTCGATGTCATTGCCGTTGAACCGGCTCAGGAACTCATGCACCAAGGGCGGTAAATGCAGGCCACGAGCGAACAACGTACCGGCCATGATGCTGCAGTCGGTGCCGGTGTCGAGGCAGAAGTTCTCCCGCAGGATCGCCCCGGTCTGTTCGCGGAACCAGTGGTTATCGGCTTCGCTGGCCTGTTGCGGCGCCCAGCTCAGATTGCCCGGCTCGGCCACCACCGAAAGCCCGCCAAGGGTTTCGGGCCGGGTCAGTTGGAGGTTACGAAAGACTCGGTCGATCATCAGTGCGCTTTCCAGTTCGTACCAGGCGTTTTTCCTGACGCAGTTGGTGATGCGCACGTTCAGCGAGCCCTTGATGAAGAACTCATGGCCCTCGATGTACCAGGTTCGGATGGACGCCGTGGGGTTGGCCATCAGCCCTGTGGCGCCAAGATCGACGATGGCCGCGGATTTCAACAAACGCTGAACCCGGCCATCCTGCATGAACAGCTGAGCCTGAACCGGGTGCATGCAGATAACCGCGTGCCCCGGCCGCGCCTGCGCTTGATCGGCAAAACCGGCCAGCACTTGGGCTTTGCTCAGGCCGTTGGCCCCGACGCTCAATCCTTCCAGCGGCACCTCGAACAGGTGCAACGGCGTGCGGGCCTGGAACTCCGGGGCATAGGTTTCCTGGGCCAGATGAGCGGGCCACAGGCGCGCCTTGGGTGCCGGGTGGTTCGGATGACCGAACCACAAACCCTGCTCGCTGGCGAGGTAACCGCTGAGCGGTGCCGGGTGCTGGCCGTCCATGTTGTGGCCGACGATGGCCGCGGTCAGCAACTGGCTTTGCAACACCTGATCCAGCAACTCGTCGTTGCTGGCGCGGGTCATCTGTTCGCACGCCGTGAGCAACTGCTCGACGAACTCGGTAAACCTCAGGCACGACCAGTCGCCTTCGCCACGCCGGGCATAAACGTCCGACAGGTAACGGTGACTGCCGAGACCATCACGGCGGTCCACCATTACAAAGAACTGCTGCTGGTTGGGCAGCTTGATGGTCAGCGGAATGCCCTTCCATTCCAGGCCCTCGAGGTAACTGCCCGGGGCGATACCTTGCATCTGCGTCGGCCAACTGTAACTGAGGCAGTTTTCCGGCAAGGCAAACTCTTTGATCAAACAATTAAGCAACGCACGCGTCGTCGCCAACTCACTGACCATATTCGATAAAACACTGCGATCTGGATGATTCATGGGTGCTCCACAGTAGCCCGCGAGGCCACTGGACACGTTATATGGCGAAAAAATTAGTTGCTGATCGACCTGTTTAACAGCCGACGAAACCCCACGTAACGACATCACTTCACTGAACCTTTTTTAAACAATCAGACGACCATCAAAGTTACTTACAGCAACCTCATCAAACTGCAATTCGGCGGACTGCTAAAGCAACTACGATTGATTAATTCAACGGCGCAACTGCAATAACGCGGCAGCCATCGCGTTATCAAAACGCTGGATCACTTGCTGGCATTGTTCATCGTCGATAATCAAGGGTGGCAACAAGCGGATGATATTGCCCTTACGCCCGCCGCGCTCAAGCAACAGGCCTTGTTTGAAGCACTGTTGCTGGATGGCCGCGGCCAGCGCCGGGTCCATCGGGAAATGCCCGTGGCGATCAGCCGGCTGGCGCTCGTCGACGATCTCGATGCCCAGCATCAGGCCGCGACCGCGCACCTGGCCGAGGGCCGGATAATGCGCCTGCAACTCGACCAGTCGGTCCTTGAGCCACTGGCCCTGGCGCTCGGCCTGGGCGGCGAGGTTTTGTTGCTGCAGCACCTGCAACGTGGCCAGCCCGGCGGCCATGGCCATCTGGTTGCCGCGGAAGGTGCCGGCGTGGTTGCCTGGCTCCCAGGCGTCGAATTCACGACGGATGCCCAGCACTGCCATGGGCAAACCGCCACCGACCGCTTTGGACATGACGATCAGGTCCGGCTCGATGTAGGCGTGTTCGAAGGCAAACATCTTGCCGGTGCGGGCGAAACCGGTCTGCACTTCGTCGAGGATCAGCAGGATGCCGTGCTTGCGCGTCACCTCGCGGATCGCCCGCAGCCAGCTCGCCGGGGCACAGTTGACCCCGCCCTCACCCTGCACCGCTTCAAGGATCACCGCCGCCGGCAGTGACACGCCGCTTTCGACGTCTTCGATGAACTGGGTGAAATAGTGGGTCAAGGCCTCGACCCCGGCCTCACCGCCAATGCCCAGCGGGCAACGGTATTCGTGGGGGTACGGCATGAACTGCACCCCGGGCATCAGGCTGGCGATGGCATTTTTCGGCGCGGTGTTGCCGGTCAGGGCCAGGGCGCCGTGGGTCATGCCATGGTAGGCCCCGGAGAAACTGATGATGTTGTTGCGCCCGGTGTAGGTCTTGGCCAGTTTCAGCGCGGCCTCCACCGCATCCGCCCCGGACGGCCCGCAAAATTGCAGGCAGTAATCACGGCCCTGGTTCGGCAACAGGCTGAGCAAGGTTTCGCTGAAAGCGTCCTTGACCGCGGTGGTCAAGTCCAGGGTATGCATCGGCAGGCCTGAGGCGAGGAAACTGTCGAGGCTGGCCATGACGGCCAGATGATTGTGCCCCAGGGCCAAAGTACCGGCGCCAGCCAGGCAGTCGAGGTAAGTATTGTCGACATCGGTCACCCAGAGCCCGTGCGCCTTGGCGATGGCCAGCGGCAACTTGCGTGGATAACTACGGACATTAGATTCGAACTTGCTTTGTCGAGCCAAATAGTCGGCATTGGTTTTTTGCAAAGGATTAGAGTGCAATACGCCATCATTCAACATCGCTTCACCCTCGTTAAATTCGATATGCAACTTATTCTCATTAACAAGTTGTTGCAACTAATTCTTACAACCGATTTGGAAATTTACATATAGCGAATTGAACTACTTTAAAAACCATCAGACACGCAAAAAACCAAGTTAATAAACCTGGTATGAACTCCGGAAGTGCCATGATCTAGCCATGATCTTTTAATGCAACTGACAACTTCGGTATAGGCTACCGACAGATAGCGACTTATACGCAAGTGTCTTGAATGTTCATTAACTGAGGGGGTGCATATGTCCTTCCTCTATACGAATCAGGTCATGGTCCAACGATGGCGCCCCGATCCCTGAGGCGCACGACACGGGTGGATCAGAAGTCAACGGTCGCCGAAAGGAGGTAGGTGCGCGGGGTCGACAGCGTCAAGCCAGGCTCGCTGTCATCCGAGGCCCCGGCCGAACTCCAGTAGCGCTTGTCCGCCACGTTCTCGACATTGGCACGCAGGGTGATGTTCTTTTCCTCGACCTTGAACGCATAGCGTGCGCCCACATCGAAACGCTCCCAGGAGTCGATTTCCTTGTTGTTGGACTGGTCCAGGTACTGCGAGCTGGAATAAATGCCGCGGCTGGTCAAGGTCAGGCCCTGTACAGTCGGCACGTCCCACTCGGCGCCCAGGTTGACGTTGTATTTCGGCGTGGCCGGTGCCCGGTTGCCGTCGAAGGTGCCATTGGTGGTGTTACTCAATTCGCTGTCGATGTACATGACACCGCCGAGCAGACGGAAACCATCCAGCGGTTCACCGAACACGCTCAGTTCCACACCCGTGTTCTCACGCTTGCCGTTCGGGCCGAAGACGCGCGTCGTGGCGTTGGTCTCGTAAGCCGGCTGCTTGATCCGGAACACGGCGGCGGTGACGGCGAACGCACCGGCGTCATACTTGGCACCGACCTCGACCTGGCGGCTGATGAACGGCGGGAAGATCTCGTCCTCGTTCACCGAGGTCGACGGTGCGATCTTGCCCTGGCTCAGGCCTTCCATGTAGTTGGCATACAGCGACAACTTATCGGTGGCCTTGAACAGGATGCCGCCCGACGGAGAAACCTTTTCCTCATTGTAGGCGGTGTCGCCTCTGACGTTATCGGTCCAGTCGTCAACCTTCACGCGCTGCCAGCGGGCGCCAAGGGTCAGCAGCAGCCGGTCATCGAAGAAACCCAGGGTGTCGGACAGCGCCACACCGGTGGAGCGGTTTTCGGTGTAGACCTTCGAATCCTGTCGCGTGGGTCTAACAGGCGTTGGTGTTACCACGGGGTTGTAGAGGTTGCTGTTGGCCGCAGCATAACGGGCGCCGCCATTTTCGAAGTCCATGTAGTAATAGCTGGCAGCCAGGTTGACTTCATGGCTCACCGGGCCGGTATGGAACCAGTTGCGCACCCCCGCCGTAGCCGTCCGGACATTTTCGTCACGGGTGAAGTCACGGGGTAGAACGCTGAAATTGCCAGCGTTGTTGGTAACCGAAACGGCATGACGGAGAAAGTCATGGTTACTTTTGCGCGCGCCCACACCGCCGTACAGCATCACGGAATCGCTGACATCGAATTCGCCGTTCACCATGCCGAAAGTGTCGTTGGTACTCGCCTTGCTCCAGGGCTGCGCATAGTTGCGGCGCACATCGCTGGCATGCGGAACCTGCGCGTTAGGGCCAACCTGTACGCGCTCCTGCGGGGCGTCGGTATCACGCTCGGTGCGCCCGATGTCCGTCGAAAGCCGCAGACGATCACCGCGAAAATCCAGGCCCAGCACGGCCATCTCGCGGTCGACATTCTGGTGATCCCATTCGGTGTCGCCGGATTGCTTCACGCCGTTGAAACGAAGGCCAAACTTATTGTCTTCACCGAAGCGCCGGCCGACATCCACGGCACCGCCGACCTGGTTGTCGGACGCGTAGCTGCCGGTGAACGAAGTGATGGGCTTGTCGGTCGCGCGCTTGGGCACCACGTTGATCCCGCCACCCACGCTGCCCCGCGGCGAGATGCCGTTGATGAGCTGGCTCGGGCCTTTGAGGACGTCGACGCGGTCGGCCATCTCCATGTCGATCGTATAGGTCGGCAGGACGCCGTAGAGACCGTTGTAGGCAACATCACTATTGAACAGGCTCAACCCTCGAATGGTGAACTGCTCATAGCGCCCACCCGCCGGGTTGGTGGCGCGAACCGAAGGATCGTTGGCAATCAGGTCACCCAAGGTACGCGCCTGCTGGTTTTTGACCACCTCGCTGGTGTAGGTGGTCATGCTGAACGGCGTTTCCATAAAGTCTTTCGAGCCCAGCAGGCCCTGTGAACCGCGGCGCGCGACCTGGCCGCCGGCATACGGATCGCCGTGCTCCGAGTCAATGGCACCGAGAATCGAGGTGGCGCCCAGTTGCAGGCTGCCGCCTTCTGGCGCCGGGGTCAGGATGTACGCCTCTTCGCCTACCGGCTGCAGTTGCAGACCTGAACCCTGCAACAGTCGGGCAAAGCCCTCCTCCACCGCGTACTCGCCGGAAAGTCCAGGGCTGGTGCGACTGCCCACCAGTGCCGGGTCCACTGACAGATTGACCCCGGCCAGCCCGGCGAAACGGGTCAGCGCTGCGCTGAGGCTTCCTGCCGGCACCTGGTAACTGCGTCGAGGCGCGTCTTCGGCCCAACCGGCAGTGATGAACAACGGACAGGCACTCAGACTCAGCAACAGACTCAAGTGCAACAACGGGCGCAGCCTGGAAGAACCCAGACGCGTACTGCAGGGCATCACTACGGGCATTGAGAATCTCTCTGATTTCGTTTCACTTGCCTTGAATGACAAGCGACGCGAAAAAAGGGGACAGGCCTCAGACACTATTTTTGCGCGGCAGTAACGTGACCCAGTAGCGGGTTCGCCTATGCACCTCCAGCGGCAGGCTGGCCGCCAACAATGTCAGGATGCGATCGGTGTCTTCCAGACGGAAACTGCCGGTGACGCGCAGGGATTCGAGTTGCGGTTCCCAGCGCAACAATCCCGGACGATAGGTGCTGAGTTCGCGCAGAAAATCGCCCAGGGGCTGGTTCTGTGCCATCAACACGCCGTCGCGCCAGCCTGGGGCAAGCACATCGAAAGGCTCTACGGCGCCCGCGCCCATCGCCTGAAGGCTGACTTGCTGGCCCGCGCGCAATGAAAAGACCGGCCCGCGCAAAGGCTGCAACTGCACCGCGCCTTTAAGCACTGACACCTTGCACCCCGCCTGCCCCTGACGAACGCACACTTCGCTCTGACTGACGACCACTTGCCCGAAGTGCGTCTGGATCGTCAGTGGCGATGTGCCGGGCACATTCAGCGCTATTTCGCCTTCCACGAGTCTCAGCCGGCGGTTCTTCAGGTCGATATCGACGGCACTCGCGGTGTTCAATTGCAGCGAGCTGCCATCGGCCAACTGGACCTTTTTGCCCTCCCCGGTCGCGGTTCGCAGGTCAGCGCGCCAGACATCCAGAGGTAGCTGCCGACTGATCAGCCAAGCAGTTGGCACCAGCGCCACCGCCCCGACGGCGCGCTTGAGCACCGTGCGCCGACTCGTCTGCGGCCGATCCAGGCTGGCCATAGCCAGTGCTGACGGCAGGTCGGCAAAGCGTTGGCGCAAGAGTTGGGCTTTCTGCCAGGCCTGTTCGTGGCTGGGATGGCTGTCACGCCAGTGCTGCAGATTGGCACGATCGCGTTCATTGGCGGCGCCTGATTCCATGAGCGCCAGCCATTGAGCGGCAGCCCGCACGACTTGCCGGGCTTCAGCCGAAGGCGCCGAACCGATCACAAATCCACCAGCAAGCAATGCTCATAGGCTTGCGCCATGTAGCGCTTGATCGTGCGCTCCGAGACTTGCAGGCGTTCGGCAATTTCGTGATAACCCAAGCCTTCCAACTGGCTCCAGAGAAACGCCCGTCGCACCGCGGTCGGCAATCCATCGAGCAATTCATCCAGGGCTTGCAGGGTTTCCAGCAGCAACCAACGTTGCTCGGGGGATGGCACGCAGTCCTCGGGCAGCAGAGCCAAGGCGTCGAGGTAGGCCTGCTCCAGGCTGCGGCGCTTATAGAAGTTGGTGAGCAGTCGCTTGCCGACTGTCGCCAGATAGGCGCGGGGTTCTTGCAGGTCAGCGATGTGCTGGGAGCTGGCGAGTAAACGCACGAACGTATCCTGGCTCAAGTCCGCCGCATCATGGCCATTGCTCATGCGTCGCCTCAACCAGCTTTCGAGCCAGCCACGATGGTCGCGGTACAGGTCGTGGAAAGTTTGCGCCGCCGGCATCGCTGCATCACTCATCTAAAGGAACCCTGCGCGAAGAAATATTTTAAATGCGACTCATTCTAATTAGTATTGAGACTTCAAACCAAGCGCTTTGTGCGTTTTGCCCCCAGGAAAACCTTGAATACGCGGATGAAAGACTGGTGTTTCTGCCACGCAGCTACCGGTTAATCAGGGCTGAGCGTTATTAAGGGAAATCGTCGAGAGGAGTAAGAATTCGACACACGGCCGCATTTGGCTGGCAGATGCGAATACCCATGGTTGCGGAGAGCAGGAGAGAAAAGCCAAATCGCAGACACAAAAAACCCCGGTCTTTCGACCAGGGTCTTTGCTATCGACTCGAAGTAGACACTGGCTTTACCAGCAGCTTTCTTCGTAGCTCCAAGGCGTTCAGTGGGCCTTGAGGCAGATATGGCGCAGCGGACGGGACTCGAACCCGCGACCCCCGGCGTGACAGGCCGGTATTCTAACCGACTGAACTACCGCTGCG
>NZ_SOPU01000020.1:52140-80447 GCF_004402115.1 Pseudomonas sp. F01002
TATCGCTTTGGACTTGCGTCCAAGTAACTCGTCTGACTGAAAGCTTCGAGGCTTTCAATCTCGAACCAGAATAAACCTGACTCGGAAAATATGGCGCAGCGGACGGGACTCGAACCCGCGACCCCCGGCGTGACAGGCCGGTATTCTAACCGACTGAACTACCGCTGCGCGTCGGTGGAGGCTTTTAAAAGCTTCCATCTTGCTTTCGCNAAGACTCTCGGAAGTGGTGGGTGATGACGGGATCGAACCGCCGACATTCTGCTTGTAAGGCAGACGCTCTCCCAGCTGAGCTAATCACCCGTTTGCATCTCCGAGGCCGCGAAATTTACGCAGGTACCGAAGCTAAGTCAATACCCCGCTTGAAGTTTTTCTGAAAAAGACAAAATCGTGTCTTACGCTGTCAGACCGCTTTCGCGAGCAAGCCCGCTCCCACAGGGGTTCTGCAGTGAGCATCAGTTCTGCGCTCGACGAAAATCAACTGTGGGAGCGGCGGTGCGACGATTCGACTTGCTCGCGAAGACGGCGGCACATTCAACATCAATGCTGGAGACAGCGCCCCACCCTATTACTCGCTGTAAATCATCTTCTTGGTCATGCCGCCATCGACCACGAACTCCTGGCCCGTGACAAAACCGGCGTTCTTCGACAACAGCCAGGCGACCATCGCCGCCACGTCCTCGACCGTCCCTACCCTGCCCGCCGGGTGCTGGGCATGATCGGCATCGGTCAGCGGTTCGGCACGACGTGCGGAAGGATCCCGTGTATCGATCCAGCCGGGGCTGACCGCATTGACGCGAATTTCCGGCCCGAGGCTGATGGCCAAGGCATGAGTCAGGGCCAACAGGCCGCCCTTGCTCGCCGCATAAGCCTCGGTGTCGGGCTCCGACTGCCCGGCGCGGGTCGAGGCCAGGTTGACGATTGCGCCGCTGTGAGCGCGCAGGTAAGGCGTACAGTGCTTGGCCAACAGCATCGGCCCGCTGAGATTCACTGCCAGCACCCGATTCCAGTACGCCAGATCAAGGCTTTCAAGGGTGATGTTGTGCGGATCGGCAACCGCCGCGTTGCACACCAGCGCATCCAGACGCCCGAACTGCCCCAGCACCTCGGCGACGCCCAACGCCACCTGCCCTTCGTTCGAGACGTCCATGGCGATGAACCAGGCGTTGTCGCCGAGCACCTTCGCCACTTTCGAGCCGCGTACTCGATCAAGATCAGTCAGCACCACTTGCCAGCCTTCGCTGATCAGCCAGGCCGAGATCCCCAGACCAATGCCCCGCGCAGCACCCGTGACCAGTGCAACGCGGCCGTTGGTGCCAGTGCCTGGCGCGGACAACTCGATCACAAGGCAGCCAACCCGCGCGCCAGATCGGCTTGCAGGTCAGCCACGTCTTCCAGACCGACCGCGATGCGGATCAGACTGTCACGAATGCCCGCTGCTTCACGCTCTTGCGGCGCCAGACGGCCGTGAGAGGTGGTGCTTGGGTGCGTAATGGTGGTTTTGCTGTCACCGAGGTTGGCGGTGATGGAAATCAAACGGGTCGCGTCGATAAAGCGCCAGGCGCCCTCTTTGCCGCCCTTGACCTCGAAACTCACGACCGCACCAAAGCCTTTCTGCTGACGCACGGCCAACTCGTGCTGCGGATGGCTTTTGAGACCGGCGTAATGGACTTTCTCGATGCCTTCCTGCTGCTCCAGCCATTCGGCCAGTTGCTGGGCATTGGCACAGTGCGCCTTCATGCGCAGGCTCAGCGTTTCCAGGCCCTTGAGGAAGATCCAGGCGTTGAACGGGCTCAGGGTCGGCCCGGCAGTCCGCAGGAAACCGACGACTTCTTTCATCTGCTCGCTGCGACCGGCCACAACACCGCCCATGCAACGGCCCTGGCCGTCGATGAACTTGGTCGCCGAGTGCACGACGATGTCCGCGCCCATCTTCAGCGGCTGCTGCAACGCTGGGGTGCAGAAGCAGTTGTCGACCACCAGCATCGCGCCTTTGGCGTGAGCGATTTTCGACAGTTCGGCGATGTCCACCAGCTCGGCCAACGGGTTGGACGGCGATTCGACGAACAGCAACTTGGTGTTGGCCTTGATCGCCGCATCCCAACCGGACAAGTCCGCCAGGGGCACGTAATCGACTTCAATGCCAAAGCGTTTGAAGTACTTCTCGAACAGACTGATGGTCGAACCGAATACGCTGCGCGACACCAGCACGTGGTCGCCGGCGCTGCACAGGCTCATCACCACCGCCATGATCGCGGCCATGCCGGTCGCCGTGGCCACGGCTTGCTCGGCGCTTTCCAGCGCGGCAATGCGCTCTTCGAACGCGCGCACGGTCGGGTTGGTGTAGCGCGAGTAAACGTTGCCCGGCACTTCACCGGCAAAACGTGCGGCCGCGTCGGCGGCGGTACGGAATACGTAGCTGGAAGTGAAGAACATCGGATCACCGTGTTCGCCTTCCGGCGTGCGGTGCTGACCGGCGCGTACGGCCAGGGTGTCGAACGCTACGCCTTCGAGGTCGCTGTCCAGCCGACCGGCATCCCAATCCTGACTCATGCTGTCACTCCTTGCCCCGGTTTTTATAAATAAGAATTCTTTTAGTAGATACAAAACCGGCCCCAAGGGGCCGGTAGTTACTCAGTTGTTATACAGATCAATGATCGCACTGACTGCCTGCGTCTTGACCTTGGAGACATCATTACGTGCCTGCTCGATCTTGTTCAGATAAGCCTCGTCGACGTCGCCGGTGACGTACTGGCCGTCGAACACCGCGCAATCGAACTTCTCGATCTTGATCTTGCCGCCACCGACCGCTTCGATCAAGTCAGGCAGGTCCTGATAGATCAACCAGTCGGCGCCGATCAGATCAGCCACGTCCTGGGTCGAACGGTTGTGCGCGATCAGCTCGTGAGCGCTCGGCATGTCGATGCCGTAGACGTTCGGGTAGCGAACGGCCGGTGCCGCGGAGCAGAAATAAACGTTCTTGGCGCCGGCTTCGCGGGCCATCTGGATGATCTGCTTGCAGGTGGTGCCGCGAACGATGGAGTCGTCCACCAGCATCACGTTCTTGCCGCGGAATTCCAGCTCGATGGCGTTGAGCTTCTGGCGTACGGATTTTTTCCGTGCAGCCTGGCCCGGCATGATGAAGGTCCGGCCGATGTAGCGGTTCTTCACGAAGCCTTCGCGGAACTTGACGCCCAAGTGGTTCGCCAGCTCCAGGGCCGCGGTGCGGCTGGTGTCCGGAATCGGGATGACCACGTCGATGTCGTGTTCTGGACGCTCGCGCAGAATCTTCTCGGCGAGTTTTTCGCCCATGCGCAGGCGTGCTTTATAGACCGACACGCCGTCGATGATCGAGTCCGGACGCGCCAGGTACACGTGTTCGAAGATGCACGGGGTCAGGGACGGGTTGGTCGCACACTGACGGGTGTGCAGCTTGCCGTCTTCAGTGATGTAGACCGCTTCGCCCGGTGCCAGATCGCGAATCAGGGTGAAACCGAGCACGTCCAGAGAGACGCTTTCGGAAGCGATCATGTACTCGACGCCTTCGTCGGTGTGACGCTGACCGAAGACGATCGGGCGGATGCCGTGCGGATCACGGAAACCGACGATGCCGTAACCGGTCACCATCGCCACGACCGCGTAACCACCGACGCAACGGTTGTGCACGTCAGTAACGGCCGCGAACACGTCTTCTTCGGTGGGCTGCAACTTGCCGCGCTGGGCCAGTTCGTGAGCGAACACGTTGAGCAGCACTTCCGAATCGGAATTGGTGTTGACGTGGCGCAGGTCAGATTCGTAAATCTCCTTGGCCAGCTGTTCAACGTTGGTCAGGTTACCGTTATGCGCCAGGGTGATGCCGTAAGGCGAGTTGACGTAAAACGGTTGGGCTTCGGCCGAGGTCGAACTGCCCGCGGTCGGGTAACGCACATGGCCAATACCCATGTGACCGACCAGGCGCTGCATGTGACGTTGATGGAACACGTCACGCACCAGGCCATTGTCCTTGCGCAGGAATAACCGGCCATCATGGCTGGTCACGATACCGGCAGCGTCCTGGCCGCGGTGCTGGAGGACGGTTAGCGCGTCATACAGCGCCTGATTGACGTTCGACTTACCGACGATACCGACGATGCCACACATGCGACGCAACCCCTACTTAATGGATCTGAACTGAACACAACTCACTGAGGCGTTTTGACCATCGGCAAGAGGTGCTCCTTGAACGGTATCTCAGCGGGTACGCTGATACCGCTGGCAAGCCACTGACTGCTCCACCCGAGAATCAGGTTTTTGGACCAATCTGCGACCAATAGAAATTTTGGCACGAGCTGTGACTCTTGCCACCACCCGTCCTGCTGTACCGGCCCCAGGCTCAACAGCCCGACCGCCACGACCACCAGCAACACGCCACGCGCGGCGCCGAAGGCCATGCCGAGGAATCGATCGGTCCCGGACAACCCGGTGACGCGAACCAATTCGCCGATAAGATAATTGATCATTGCGCCTACGATTAACGTGGCGACAAACATGATGGCACAGCCCGTGATCACACGGGCCGACGGCGTTTGGATGTATCCGGCGAGGTACTCGGACAATGAACCACCGAACATCCAGGCGACGACTCCTGCGATGATCCAGGTCACCAGCGACAGTGCTTCTTTGACGAAGCCGCGGCTCAGACTGATCAAAGCGGAGATGGCGACGATTGCAACGATCGCCCAATCAACCCAGGTAAATGGCACAGTGCAGCCTACAGACGGATAAGGCGGCGCATTTTAGCAGAGCGCATGGCTATCGGTAAGCTGCGATTGTCAGTGCATTTCAAATCGGGTCGATAGTTTTAACCACGCTCAGGCTGGAAACGCACCACAAAACCCTTGAGGTTCTGCTGGCGACCCAACAAGTCACGCAGACGATCGGCTTCTGCACGTTCGATCAGCGGTCCGACAAACACCCGATTCTTGCCGTCGGCAGTACGAATGTAGGCGTTGTAGCCCTGGCTGCGCAGGGATTTCTGCAGGCTTTCTGCACTTGCGCGGCTAGTCAGACTGGCCAGTTGCACCGACCAGCTGACCGACAGGCCATTGGCATCGACGCGGCTTTGAGTCGTGTCCGGCTTGCCCGGTGCAGCCGTGATGGGCTGGCTAGGTGCAACCGTTGGTTTGTTGACCGGCGCAGGTGCTGGCGCGACCGGTTTGGCGGCAGGTGCAGGCGCAACCGGGGCACTTGGGGCAATCGGTGTGATCGGTGCTTCTTGCTGAGCGATTTCATCATCACTCGGCACAGGTTCCTGAGGCAGCGCTTGCGGCTCAGGCACCACCACCGGCTCGACCTGAACTTGCGGCACCGCAGGCGCTTGCGGCGCAGCCGGGGCTTCAACCGTCACTTGACGCTGTTCATCCTGACGGGAAAACAGCATCGGCAGGAAAATCACCGCCAGCGCCACCAGAACCAGGGCGCCAACCATGCGCTGCTTGTATGCCTTATCCAGCAATGCCATTTGCCGCTTCCTCCGTGGAGCGCCGGGCCAGCCATTCAAGGGCCTCGGCGACACAATAAAATGATCCGAACAACAGAATCTCGTCGTCGCTCGTCGCCAGCGCGCACTGCCCTTCCAGGGCGGCGGCCACGCTGTCATAGGACGTTACCGAGGCGCCAAGGTTCTGCAACGCCGCGTGCAAATCGGCAACCGGGCGTGCTCGCGGTGAATCCAGCGGCGCGACGGCCCATTGCTGGACACTAGCATTCAATTCACCGACAACACCATCCAGATCCTTGTCCGCCAACAGTCCGAACACCGCCAGACGCTTGCCGGCCGGTGGACGGCTGGCCAGACGGCGAGCCAGATACTCTGCCGCATGGGGGTTATGCCCCACGTCCAGCAACAGGTTCAGGCGCGTGCCCTGCCAGTCGAACTGACGGCGATCGAGGCGACCGACCACCCGAGTGGCTTTCAGCGCTGCAATAATTTGTGCATCCACCCAAGGCAACCCGAGCAACAGGTAAGCCTGCAACGCCAGCGCGGCGTTTTCCATCGGTAGATCGAGCAACGGCAAATCGTGCAGCTCGACCACTCGCCCTTGAGCGTCAAGACCGAGCCATTGCCAGTTGTGATCGGTGATGCCGAGGTCAAAATCGCGCCCACGCAGGAAAAACGGGCAATTGAGCTCGCGCGCTTTATCCAGCAGAGGTTGTGGAGGATTCAGGTCGCCACAGAGCGCAGGCGCGCCCTGACGGAAGATGCCGGCCTTTTCGAACGCTACGGATTCACGGGTATCACCCAGATAATCCGCGTGATCGACACCGATGCTGGTGACCAGCGCCATATCGGCATCGACCACATTGACGGTGTCCAGACGCCCGCCCAGCCCGACTTCCAGCACCACCGCATCGAGACTGGCGTGCTGAAACAGCCAGAACGCCGCCAGGGTGCCCATTTCGAAGTACGTCAGGGATGTGTCGCCACGGCCCGCCTCGACCGCTGCAAAGGCTTCGCACAGCTCGGCGTCAGTGGCTTCGACGCCATTGACCTGCACCCGCTCGTTGTAACGCAACAGGTGCGGAGAATTGTAGACACCGACGTTCAGGCCCTGCGCCCGCAGCAACGAAGCCACGAATGCGCAGGTAGAACCTTTGCCGTTGGTGCCGGTGACCGTGATCACCCGAGGCGCCGGTTTGCCCAGTCCCATGCGGGACGCTACCTGTTGCGAGCGCTCCAGGCCCATGTCGATGGCCGAAGGGTGCAACTGCTCAAGGTAGGCGAGCCACTCGCCAAGGGTACGTTCGATCATATGTTGGCGGGCACCGGTGGAACCACGATTGGCTCGATTGGCGCGGCGACGAATTTCGGCGTCGGCAGGCCCATCATTTGTGCCAGCAGATTGCCCAGACGCGGACGCAGTTCCTGACGATGAATGATCATGTCGATCGCACCGTGTTCCAGCAGGAACTCGCTGCGCTGGAAGCCTTCCGGCAGTTTTTCACGCACGGTTTGTTCAATGACGCGCGGACCGGCAAAGCCGATCAGGGCTTTCGGCTCACCGACAATCACGTCGCCAAGCATCGCCAGACTAGCGGAAACACCGCCGTAGACCGGGTCGGTCAGTACGGAGATGAACGGAATGCCTTCTTCACGCAGACGCGCCAGCACCGCAGAGGTCTTGGCCATTTGCATCAGGGAGATCAGGGCTTCCTGCATCCGTGCACCGCCGGAAGCGGCGAAGCAGATCATCGGGCAACGGTTTTCCAGCGCGTAGTTGGCGGCGCGAACAAAACGCTCACCAACGATGGCGCCCATCGAACCACCCATGAAGGAGAATTCGAAGGCCGACACCACTACCGGCATGCCCAACAGGGAGCCGCTCATGGAGATCAGTGCGTCTTTTTCGCCGGTCTGCTTCTGCGCAGCGGTCAGGCGATCCTTGTACTTCTTGCCGTCGCGGAATTTCAGACGGTCAACCGGCTCCAGGTCCGCGCCCAGTTCGGCACGGCCTTCGGCGTCGAGGAAGATGTCGATACGGGCGCGTGCGCCGATACGCATGTGGTGGTTGCACTTGGGGCAAACGTCCAGGGTCTTTTCCAGCTCCGGACGATACAGCACAGCCTCGCAAGACGGGCATTTGTGCCACAGACCTTCAGGCACCGAGCTCTTCTTGACCTCGGAACGCATGATCGAAGGGATCAGTTTGTCTACTAACCAGTTGCTCATGCTTTCTTTCTCCAGTACCGGCGGCCCGAACGCTCTGGTTCGCAGCCCCGCGTATGCCCTTGAGCTAAATTCATGTGTGTGGCGATGATCGATGGGTTGCCGGATCAGCTAAACGTGACCTGCGTACACCCCAAAAACCCTCAGCCATGCCTGTGGACGGCGGCAGTGTGCCAGCCGTCACATCAGCTATTGCGTACCGCTTTAATGAATGCCTGAATCTTTGCGTGATCCTTGATGCCCTTGCTCGCCTCTACCCCACCGCTGACGTCCACGGCATAAGGCCGAACCCTTGCAATCGCCTCGGCGACGTTGTCCGGCGTCAAGCCACCCGCCAGGATGATCGGTTTGCTCAAGCCTTGCGGTATCAGAGACCAGTCAAACGCCTCACCGGTTCCGCCGGGTACGCCTTCAACGTAGGCGTCGAGCAGGATACCGCTGGCACTTGGAAACGCATCGCACGCAGCCGCGATATCGTCACCGACCTTGACCCGCAGCGCCTTGATGTACGGACGGTGCCAGCCTTCGCACTCGGCTGCGGTTTCGTCGCCATGGAACTGCAACAGGTCCAGCGGCACGGCGTCGAGGATTTCCCCCAGCTCGCAGCGGCTGGCGTTGACGAACAACCCTACAGTGGTCACGAACGGCGGCAACGCCTCGATGATCGAGCGCGCCTGCTGAAACGTCACGGCCCGTGGGCTTTTGGCGTAGAACACAAATCCGATCGCATCAGCCCCGGCCTCGACCGCTGCCAACGCATCTTCTATGCGGGTAATCCCACAAATCTTGCTGCGAACGGCCGACATGTCGATAGAACCCCAAGGTAAATCCGAGAAAGTCCCGGATGGTAACAAAAGCGTTCGAGGGCGTCAGCCGTCAAGTTCCGAGAAGCCTGTCAGGAAGTGCGGCCCGATGTAACGCTCGGGCAATTCGAACTCGTCGCGGTACTCGACCTGCACCAGGTACAGGCCGTACGGATGCGCCGTCACCCCGCCGGACCGGCGAATGCGGCTCTCCAGCACTTCTTTCATCCACTCCACCGGGCGCTCGCCGGCACCGATGGTCATCAGCACGCCAGCGATGTTGCGCACCATGTGGTGCAAGAAGGCGCTGGCGCGGATGTCCAGCACGATCATCTTGCCGTGGCGCGTGACGCGCAGGTGATGCAGCTCCTTGATCGGCGACTTGGCCTGACACTGGCCGGCACGAAAAGCGCTGAAGTCGTGGGTGCCAACCAGGTACTGCGCCGCCTCGGCCATGCGCTCGACGTCCAGTGGACGGTGGTTCCAGGTGATTTCTTCGTTCAGGTGCGCCGGGCGGATCTGATCGTTGTAGATCACGTAGCGATAGCGCCGGGCAATCGCCTTGAACCTCGCATGAAAATGCGCCGGCATGACCTTGGCCCAGCTGACACTGACGTCGTGAGGCAAATTGATATTGGCGCCCATGACCCAGGCTTTCATCGAACGCTCGACCTGGGTATCGAAATGCACCACCTGACCGCACGCATGCACACCGGCATCCGTACGCCCGGCGCAGAGCAGCGACACCGGTGAATCGGCGACTTTGGACAAGGCCTTTTCGAGCGTTTCCTGCACGGTGAGTACGCCGGAAGCCTGGCGCTGCCAGCCGCGATAGCGCGAGCCTTTGTATTCAACGCCCAATGCGATCCGGAAAAAGCCGTCGGCCACCATTTCGGCGGCCGGATTATCTATATTTGCCAAGGAGTGACAGCCTGCTGATGTACGCAAAGGCGGGCATTATAAGGCCGCCGGACGGGGATACCAGTGCAACAGTCGAGACAGCGTTGAATGTGATGGCCTCATCGTCGTAACGCCGCCCGGAGCAAGTTCGCTCCCACAGGGATTGGCGTCGAACACAAATAGTTTGAGCAACGCTGATCCAATGTGGGAGCGAGCTTGCTCCGGGCGGCGTTCCGACGATAGCGGCCCGACAGACCCATCACATCCCCGCTGAAACAAAAACGGCAGCCTCAATGGGCTGCCGTTTTGTTTACGCCTTACCGATCAATCAAGCCAGACGCGAAAGCATCTCCTTGGCTTCGCTCTTCTGACCTGCATCACCCTCGGTCACCACTTCATTGAGGATGTCCCGGGCGCCGTCGGCGTCACCCATGTCGATGTAGGCCTGGGCCAGATCGAGTTTGGTCGCGACTTCGTCAGTGCCGGAAAGGAAATCGAATTCCGGCTCATCAGCCGCGGAGGCCATGGCGTCTTCCGCCGTGAAGCTCGGCTCGCCAAGACTCTGGGACAGACGATCCAGCTCGGCGTTGACGTCATCCAGTTCGGCGGCAAACGCGTCCGGAGCGTCTGGCGCGTCCATTTCGTCAGCCAGCGACAGGTCGAAATCGGCTGGCAGCTCCAGATCGTCCAGCGCAACCTCGGGAACAGCCGGCGTTTCAGCGGCAGGTAAATCCAGGTCCTTGACGCCGTCATCCAGACTCAACAGGAAGTCGTCTTCGGCCAGGGTCGCCGGCGAGGCATCCCCACCGAGATCCATATCCAGGTCGAAGTCCGATAGGTCATCGAGGTTTTCCTTGATGTCGGTCTGCTGCTGCAACACCGACTCGAAGCTCAGGTCGTCGTCCAGCGGGAACTCGTCCAGCTCAGCCGCAGACACTGGCTCTGCTTCTGGTTCTGGTGCAACCACTGCCGGAGAGGCAGTTTCCAGATCATCCAGGCTCAAATCGAAGGCACTGTCGAGGTCATCGGACTCTGCCTCTGGTTTTGGTTCTGGTTCTGGTGCAACCACCGCCGGAGAGGCAGCTTCCAGATCATCCAGGCTCAAATCGAAGGCACTGTCGAAGTCATCGGGCTCTGCCTCTGCTTCTGCCTCTGGTGCAACCCCTGCCGGAGAAGCAGATTCCAGATCATCCAGGCTCAAATCGAAGGCACTGTCGAAGTCATCGGGCACTGCCGGTGCCGGCGCTTCAGGCTCGTCCAGCAGCAAATCCTTGACGTATTGCGCGTCCAGTTCGGCAGCGATCGCAGCGGCTGCGATACCACCGGCTGCCGCAATGACCATGGCCGGGAAGCGGCTCTTGAGTTTTTCGACCTGAGCAAAGTTGTCACCGTTGGCAACCAGTTGGCGTTCCTGGGCAACGAATGCATCGCGGTCGCCTTGCTGACCGTAGACTTCCATCAGCTTGAGGCGCAGGTCACTGCGTTGCGGCTCTTGCTTGATCCCGTCTTCCAGCAAGGCAGCCGCCTGATTCAGACGACCGGCAGTGATGTGCGACTGCGCCTTGCTCAATACGTCGTCATCGCGCTCGGCAGCAGGCGATATCAATGGCGCAGCGATCGGCGGCGTTACCACAACCGGAGCAATTACCGGCGCGGGGGCCGGGGCTGGTGCAGGCGGTGGCGTCGGGGTTGGCGCGGTAGCGAGCTTCACGCTCGGCGGCGGCACGTCCAGGTCTTCGAAGATGCCTTTTGGCAGGTCGAGTTCAGCGGAAAACGCCTGTTCCTCGGCCAAGTCACGGGCCATGCGCAAATGCTTCTCGGCTTCTTGCTGGGCTTTGCGGCGACGCGCCAGCAACAGCAGCAGGAACAGCGCCACCACGGCACCGCCACCTGCCAGACCCAGTAGCCACGGATTGGTCAGCAGTTCTTTGAATTGCTGATCGTCGGATGCTGCCGGCGTCGGCTCGACTGGCTGCTCGACCGAAGCCGGCGTGGCCTCAGGCGCAGCAGCCTCTGGTGCAGGTGTTGCCGGAGCCGCTTCCGTAGGCGCTGCCGCAGGATTGGCCGCCAGTTCGGCTGACATTGCCGGAGCAGTCGCACCTGGTGCCGGCGCACCCGCCGCGCCTTCAGCCTGCAACTTGGCCAGTTGATTGTTCTTCAGTTCGATCAAACGTTGCAGCTTGTCCAGCTGACTTTGCAGATCGGTCATGCGGCCTTTCAGTTCGGCGTTGTCACGACGGGTCGTGTCGAGGCTTTCCTGGGTCACGGCCAGCTTGTTGCTCAAATTCTTGGCATCACCCGCGGCGCCTTTGCCACCGGCCTTGCCGGACTCGGCAGAGACCAGGCTCAGTTTGTCTGTCGCCGTTTGCGACGACGGGCCTTCGCCGCGAGCGCGTTTGGTGGCATCGAGTTGCTGCTGTCCGGTCCCGGGCTTCGCCACGTAACGACGCCCCTGCCGCCACGCGGTGTTCTGCGCGGAGACTTCGGCAACGGCATTCGGTTGCGGCAGGCTGGCGCTCTGGGCCTGATCCGGCATACGCAGCACCTGACCGGCTTTCAACCGGTTGATGTTGCCATCGATAAAGGCATCCGGATTCAACGCCTGGATGGCCAGCATGGTTTGCTGGACCGAGCCGCCATTGCGCGCCTTCGCAGCGATTTCCCACAGGGTATCGCGCGGCGCGGTGGTGTATTGGGTTGGTTTGGTGCCACCGGTCACCGGTGCGGTGACGGTTTGCGTCGGTGCAGGCTGCGCGGCCGCATCAGCGGTTTGCGGCGAGAATTTGGACGGATCGAGCAGCACGCTGTAATCGCGCAGCAAACGACCGTTGGGCCACATCACCTGAACCAGGAATTTCACCATGGGTTCGGAGAGTGGCTTGCTGGATGTCACACGCAGGATGCTTTTGCCGCTGGCGTTGAGCACCGGGGTAAAGGTCAGGTCATTGAGAAACGCCTGGCGGTCGACACCGGCTTTGGCGAAATCTGCGGGCGAAGCCAGGCTCGGCACCACTTCAGCAGCGGTGAGGTCCTTGACGTCGAGCAACTCGATTTCCGCCACCAGGGGCTGGTTCAGCGTCGACTTCAGGGTCAATTCCCCGAGCCCGAGGGCATGCGCCATACCGGAGGACAGCGCCGAGGCGGCCGCTATTGCTAACACCAGTTTGCGAACTTGAACCATAGCCTCATCCTTTGTTTGAACATTCCTCGGCCAGCGAGAAGGTGTTGATAGTCGCTGCCGTAAGGCATTGCGCGCGGCGGCGAAGAGTCGTCGCACGCGATCATTTCATTCATGCCACGCAAAGCCCCGGAGGGAGCCCGCCTTCAGCAGTCCGGCCAAGCATAGCGCCCGGCCGGATTCATTCGACAAATTGTTGCCAAGTATCTTTTACAGCAGGTCTTTTATCAACAATTCAGCCACCTGCACAGCATTGAGCGCTGCGCCTTTGCGTACGTTATCTGACGTCAGCCACAAATTTAGTTCCGACAGGTCGTCGATACCGTTGCGAACCCGACCAACGTAGACCACGTCCTGCCCTACCGCATCGCCTACCGGCGTCGGGTAATCGCCGGCTTCCACCAGCTCGATACCGGGCGCGTCTTCCAGGGCGGCGTTGACTTTTGCCAGGTCGATGTCGCTCGATGACTGCAAGGTCACGTTAAAGCTATCGCCAAAAAACACCGGGGCTTGAATGCAAGTGACGGAAATCTTTAATAAAGGCAGCGCCATGACCTGGCGCAGCTCGCGTACCAGGCGTTTTTCCAGCAGCGTGTGACCCTGATCATCAGGCTTGCCTACTTGCGCCAGCAGGTTGAAGGCCATCTGCCGATCGAAGAAGGTCGGCTCCAGCGGACGCACGTTGAGCAACTCGGCTGTTTGCCGTGCCAGCTCGGTGACAGCTTCGCGGCCCTGGGCGGAGACGGCCAGACTGGCGGTCAAATTGATGCGTTGCAGGTCGAGCAAACCGAGCAACGGCGCCAGCACGACCGCCAGTGTGGTGGCCGAAGGGCTTGGACTGCTTACCTGGAACGGTTTCTTCAAACCGGCCAGTACCTGCGCATTGGCTTCAGGCACGACTTGTGGCGCCTGATCAGCCGGCAAGGCACCGGACAGGTCGATCAGCGAGCAACCGGCCGCCGTGGCACGCGAAGCAAAACTCAGGGTTACCGCCGGGCCGGCAGCGAAGAACACCAGCTGGACTTTACTGAAGTCGAACTCATCGACTTCCCGCACCCGCACGTTCTTGCCGCGAAACGGCACCGAATGCCCGGCCGACTCGCTGCTGGCGAGCAGGTGCAGATTGCCGACCGGGAAGTTGCGCTCTTCGAGAATCTGCACGAGCGTTTCGCCGACAGTTCCGGTGGCGCCGATCACGGCAATATCAAAGGACTGGCTCATGGTTCTACCTCTGGCGAAACGGGGGGAGCGGCACTTTACCGGGTGGTTGGCAGTTCGGCAATTTAGAGCAAAAGATCGCAGCCTTCGGCAGCTCCTACAGGATCGGGTTTGCACGCGGCCGATGTAGGAGCTGCCGAAGGCTGCGATCTTTTTGCAGGCGACGAACATACCAAAAGAAAAAACCCGCACCTCTTTCAAGGCACGGGTTCGTTCATTGCTTCAATCGATCAACGCTCAAGCAGGATCCGCAGCATGCGACGCAGCGGTTCGGCCGCGCCCCACAGCAGTTGGTCGCCGACGGTGAACGCGCCAACGTACTGCGTGCCCATGTTCAGCTTGCGCAGACGGCCAACCGGTACGTTCAGGGTGCCGGTGACTTTCGTCGGGCTCAGTTCCTGAATGCTGGCTTCGCGACTGTTCGGCACCAGTTTGACCCAAGGGTTGTGCTGGCTGATCAGCCCTTCGATATCGGCGATCGGCACATCTTTGTTCAGTTTGATGGTCAGCGCCTGGCTGTGGCAGCGCATGGCGCCGATGCGCACGCAGATGCCATCGACCGGGATCGGGCTCTTGAAGCGACCGAGGATCTTGTTGGTCTCGGCCTGGGCCTTCCACTCTTCGCGGCTCTGACCGTTCGGCAGTTCCTTGTCGATCCACGGGATCAGGCTGCCGGCCAGCGGTACGCCGAAGTTTTCGGTCGGGTACGCGTCGCTGCGCATGGCTTCGGCCACACGGCGGTCGATGTCGAGGATCGCGCTGGCCGGGTCGGCCAGTTGATCGGCGACAGCGGCGTGGGTCGCGCCCATTTGCTTGATCAGTTCGCGCATGTTCTGCGCGCCGGCACCGGAGGCCGCCTGATAGGTCATGGCGCTCATCCACTCCACCAGACCGGCGTCAAACAGACCACCCAGGCCCATCAGCATCAGGCTGACGGTGCAGTTGCCGCCGATGTAGTTCTTGGTGCCCGCGTCGAGCTGCTGGTCGATGACCTTGCGGTTCACCGGGTCCAGCACGATCACCGCGTCATCCTGCATGCGCAGGCTGGAAGCGGCGTCGATCCAGTAACCCTGCCAGCCGGCTTCGCGCAGCTTCGGGAAGACTTCGCTGGTGTAGTCGCCACCCTGGCAGGTCAGAATCACGTCAAGGGTTTTCAGCTCATCAATGCTGTAAGCGTCCTTGAGCGGAGCAATGTCCTTGCCCACGGACGGGCCTTGGCCACCGACATTGGAAGTGGTGAAAAACACCGGCTCAATAAGATCGAAATCCTGCTCTTCCAGCATCCGCTGCATGAGCACGGAACCGACCATACCGCGCCAACCGATCAGACCTACACGTTTCATCGCAACTACACCTTCTTTAAAAAGTGGGCCGCTGCTTTCAAGAGTGAAAGTTGCAGCGGGCCCGAGAGATTACAGATTCCGCAGCGCGGCGACTACTGCGTCGCCCATTTCCTGCGTACCGACTTTAGTGCAACCGGCCGACCAGATGTCGCCAGTACGCAGGCCTTGGTCCAATACCAGACTGACGGCCTTCTCGATCGCATCGGCCGCATCCTGCAGATTGAAGCTGTAACGCAGCATCATCGACACCGACAAAATGGTCGCCAACGGGTTGGCAATGCCCTTGCCAGCGATGTCCGGCGCCGAACCATGGCACGGCTCGTACATGCCTTTGTTGTTGGTATCCAGCGACGCCGACGGCAGCATGCCGATGGAACCGGTAAGCATCGACGCCTGGTCGGAAAGAATGTCGCCGAACAGGTTGTCAGTGACGATCACGTCGAATTGCTTCGGTGCGCGCACCAGCTGCATGGCGGCGTTGTCGACGTACATGTGGCTCAGTTCGACTTCAGGGTAATCCTTGGCCACTTGCTCGACGATTTCACGCCACAGCTGGCTGGAGGCCAGCACGTTGGCCTTGTCCACCGAGCACAGCTTCTTGCCGCGCACCATGGCCATGTCAAAACCGACGCGGGCGATACGGCGGATTTCGCTTTCGCTGTACGGCAGCGTGTCGTAAGCCTGACGCTCGCCGTTTTCCAGGGTGCGGGTACCGCGTGGCGCGCCGAAGTAGATGCCGCCGGTCAGTTCACGGACGATCAGGATGTCCAGGCCAGCAACGATTTCAGGCTTCAGGCTCGAAGCCTCGGCCAATTGCGGGTACAGGATCGCCGGACGCAGGTTGCCGAACAGGCCCAGTTGCGCACGAATTTTCAGCAGGCCGCGCTCAGGGCGGATGTCACGCTCGATGGTGTCCCATTTCGGGCCGCCCACGGCGCCCAGCAGTACAGCGTCGGCTGCGCGCGCACGGGCCAGGGTTTCGTCGGCCAATGGCACGCCATGCTTGTCGATGGCGGCGCCGCCGATGACGTCGTGGCTCAGTTCGAAGTCCAGGCTGTACTTGTCGTTCGCCAGCTCCAGCACCTTGACCGCTTCGGCCATGATTTCCGGGCCAATACCGTCACCTGGGAGAATCAGAATCTGCTTGCTCATGCTTTCCTCATGTCATCAGTCGGCGCGCCCGTGGGCGCGCCCGGAAAAATTCTATCGCTCTGCCATCAGCACCAGCACATCGGTACTGAATGAACCATCGGCCTCAATCTCAAAATATTCGCGTACTTCGTTACCCATCGACTTCTGCAACTCGAGGATTGCCGCGCGCATCACCTCTGGTGTGCGCATGCGCTCGACCCACGAGGTGTACTCCAGACGCAGCCGTTGACGGGTGGTGCTACGGGTATGCAACCCCGCTTCGCTGACCTGACGCAACCACTCGCTGGCGGAATAATCGCGCACATGGCTGGTGTCGCGCAGCACTTCGACGCTTTGCAGGTAAGTGTCGAACAACGGACTGCCCGGTGACAACACGTCGATGAACGCCGCTACGCCACCCGGTTTCAGCACCCGGCGAACCTCTCGCAGGGCCAAGCCGAGATCGCTCCAATGGTGCGCCGAATAACGGCTGAAGACGAAATCGAATTCGCCATCGGCGAACGGCAGGCGCTCGGCGGCGCCCAGCACGGTGGACACGTTGGTCAGACCGCGATCGCCGGCGGCACCGGCCACCACGTCGAGCATCTGCTGCGACAAATCGTAGGCCACCACTTCCTTGACCAGCGAGGCTACGTGAAAACTCACGTGACCGGCGCCGCAGCCCAGGTCCAGCACACGGGCATCGCCCTGCCCTGCCAGTTCGGCCTGTAGCAGCGCGAATTCGGTGCCCTGAGCGTGTACGGCGCTGCTCAGATAGGCCGAGGCCTGTTCACCGAATTGCTTTTGTACGACTTGGCTGTGCTGGGCAGTGCTGGTCATATGGACTTCCTTTTTGGGGTTGAGCCTTGTGGTGCCTGGGCTGCCGTCTTCGCAAGCAAGTCGAATCGTCGCACCGCCGCTCCCACATTGGATTGCGTTGTTCACAGACCCTGTGGGAGCGGGCTTGCTCGCGAAGAGGCCGGCCCTCCCTACCAAAATGCCGGATCAATCAAACGTCGCGAAACAACCACGGCTGGCTCGCACGGTGTTTGGCTTCAAACGCCGCAATCGCTTCGTGGTCCTGCAAGGTCAGGCCGATGTCGTCCAGGCCGTTGACCAGGCAATGCTTGCGGAACTCGTCAAGTTCGAAGCTGTAAACCTTGCCATCAGACCGGGTCACGGTCTGGGCTTGCAGGTCGACCGTCAACTCGTAACCCGGATTGGCTTCAACCTGCTGGAACAGCTCATCCACTTCAGCGTCGCTCAAGATGATCGGCAGCAAGCCGTTCTTGAAGCTGTTGTTGTAGAAGATGTCGGCGTAGCTCGGCGCGATGATGCTGCGAAAACCGTACTCTTCCAGCGCCCACGGCGCATGTTCACGGCTGGAGCCGCAACCGAAGTTCTCGCGGGCCAGCAGCACGCTGGCGCCTTGATAACGCTCGGCGTTGAGCACGAAATCCTTGTTCAGCGGACGCTTGGAGTTGTCCTGGTAGGCATAGCCCACGTCCAGGTAGCGCCATTCGTCGAACAGGTTCGGACCAAAACCGGTGCGCTTGATCGACTTCAAGAACTGCTTCGGAATGATCTGGTCGGTGTCGACATTGGCACGGTCCAATGGCGCGACCAAACCGGTGTGTTGGGTAAAAGCTCTCATGTGCGGTTCCTCAGATCAGTTCGCGAACGTCGATGAAACGACCGTGGACGGCAGCAGCCGCGGCCATGGCCGGGCTGACCAGGTGCGTACGGCCACCGGCGCCCTGACGCCCTTCGAAGTTGCGGTTGGAGGTCGAGGCGCAATGCTCGCCCGACTCCAAACGGTCCGGGTTCATCGCCAGGCACATCGAGCAACCCGGTTCACGCCACTCGAAACCGGCTTCGAGGAAAATCTTGTCCAGGCCTTCGGCCTCGGCTTGCGCCTTCACCAGGCCCGAGCCCGGCACCACGATGGCTTGCTTGATGGTCGAAGCGACTTTACGGCCCTTGGCGATCACCGCCGCAGCGCGCAAGTCTTCAATCCGCGAGTTAGTGCAGGAGCCAATGAAGACGCGGTCCAGTTGAATGTCGGTGATCGCCTGATTGGCGCTCAAACCCATGTATTTCAAGGCGCGCTCGATGGAACCGCGTTTGACCAGGTCCATTTCCTTCGTCGGGTCCGGCACGTTTTGATCAACCGCCAGGACCATCTCGGGCGAAGTGCCCCAGCTGACTTGCGGCTTGATCTGAGTAGCGTCGAGTTCGACGACGGTGTCGAACACTGCATCGGCGTCGGACACCAGGTCTTTCCAGGCTTCGACCGCCATGTCCCATTCCGCGCCTTTCGGGGCAAATGGACGGCCCTTGACGTAAGCCACGGTTTTTTCGTCGGCAGCCACCAGGCCAACACGCGCGCCGGCTTCAATGGACATGTTGCAGATGGTCATGCGGCCTTCAACGGACAAGTCGCGAATGGCGCTGCCGGCGAACTCGATGGCGTGGCCGTTACCGCCGGCGGTGCCGATCTTGCCGATCACCGCGAGCACGATGTCCTTGGCGGTCACGCCGAACGGCAACTTGCCCTCGACCGACACCAGCATGTTTTTCATTTTCTTGGCGACCAGGCACTGCGTGGCGAACACGTGCTCGACCTCGGAAGTCCCGATGCCGTGGGCCAATGCGCCAAACGCGCCGTGGGTCGAGGTGTGCGAGTCGCCGCAGACCACGGTCATCCCCGGCAAGGTGGCACCCTGCTCCGGACCGATCACGTGAACGATGCCCTGACGCACGTCATTCATTTTGAATTCGGTGATGCCATATTCGTCGCAGTAGTCATCGAGGGTCTGAACCTGCAAGCGCGAGACCTGGTCGGTAATCGCTTCGATGCCGCCCTTGCGATCCGGAGTGGTCGGTACGTTGTGGTCCGGGGTGGCGATGATCGAGTCGACGCGCCAAGGCTTGCGCCCGGCCAGACGCAGGCCTTCGAAAGCTTGGGGCGAAGTCACCTCATGGATGATGTGGCGGTCGATATAGATCAGCGACGACCCATCGTCGCGCCGTTTCACTTCATGGGAATCCCAAAGCTTGTCGTAAAGCGTTTTGCCGGCCATCAGACGGTCCTCATCAGCGTGTTTCTATGCCGGAGAGGTCTGTGTAGCGAGTTTTGTTAGTCAACTTCGGCGCCAGTAGCCCATATCCTGCGTTGCTGCTCCTCGCCATAGCGCGCTATGACTCGTCGCAGCGCCTTGGCTATGGACTTCTGGCATCCGAATTTGAACTAACAAACTCGCCACACAGACCTCTGGGTCTTGAGAGATTCAATAACCCCTTGGCTTGTGAGGTCGATCCTAGGGGGTTACATTAAATAACTCAAATTCATATTTTTTATGCTTTGGATAACCAACTGGAATACCGCAATGGACCTCGCCAACCTCAATGCTTTTATCGCGATTGCCGAGACCGGTAGCTTCTCCGGCGCTGGTGAACGGCTGCACCTGACGCAACCGGCCATCAGCAAGCGTATTGCCGGGCTGGAACAGCAATTGAAGGTGCGCCTGTTCGATCGCCTGGGCCGTGAAGTCAGCCTGACCGAGGCCGGACGCGCCTTGCTGCCGCGGGCCTATCAGATTCTGAATGTGCTGGATGACACCCGCCGCGCCCTGACCAACCTGACTGGCGAAGTGAGCGGCCGCCTGACGCTGGCCACCAGCCACCACATCGGCCTGCACCGCTTGCCCCCCTTATTAAGGGAGTTCACCCGACGTTACCCGCAAGTGGCGCTGGATATTCAGTTCCTCGATTCGGAAGTGGCCTATGAAGAAATCCTCCATGGCCGCGCTGAACTGGCGGTCATCACCCTGGCGCCGGAGCCCCACGCACTGGTCAAGGCCACGCCGGTGTGGGACGACCCGCTGGACTTCGTGGTCGCCCCGGAGCACTCGCTGATCAGCCACGGCCCGGTCAGCCTGGCGGACATTGCCCTGCACCCGGCGGTATTCCCCGGCGGCAACACGTTTACTCACCATATCGTCCGGCGCCTGTTCGAAGCTCAAGGCCTGACGCCGAACATCGCCATGAGTACGAATTATCTGGAAACCATCAAGATGATGGTCTCGATCGGCCTGGCCTGGAGCGTGTTGCCACGCACCATGCTTGATGATCAGGTTGCGCGAATACCTTTACCGGGCATACAACTGACTCGCCAGCTAGGCTATATCCTGCACACAGAGCGGACGCTGTCGAATGCGGCACGGGCCTTCATGGCCTTGCTGGATGCGCAAATCGATCTGCCAGGGACTCTCGGCTAAGCTGTGCTACTTCTATAGAGCCTCGAGTCACTGAACCTGACACCTCACTCAGCCAAGGCTTGCCAATGCCGAAATCTGTTGACCGTATTCCGCCGATGCCGCGTATACAGGCGCTTGACCCAAAACGGTCCGAGCAGAGCTGGGAAAGCGCCCCACAATTGCTGGCCGCCCTCAACGGTGCACGTTTGGGCGCCTGGTATTGGGACATCGAGCGCGGGCAGATCAGTTGGTCGCGGGGCACTCAGGCATTGTTCGGCTTCGATCCCCGGCAACCGCTGCCGGCGGATCTGGAATACCTCGACTTGCTGCCGCCAGAGGATCGGGCGAAAACCATTCGCGCCTTCGACGCGGTGATCGCCGGCGCCCCGCTCGAACAGGCGATGCATCACCGCATCCGCTGGCCCGACGGCAGCCTGCACTGGCTGGAGATCAACGGCAGTCTGCTGCCGGACAAACACGGTCGACCACGCATGATTGGCGTCATCCGTGAAATCACCCACCAGCGCCAGCGCGAACAGGCGTTGAGCAGCTCGGAAAAACGCTTCGCCACACTGTTCCACCTGTGTCCGAACATGGTGCTGCTGACTCGCCAGGAAGACGGCCTGATTAGCGAAGCCAACCAGTATTTCGAAAGCCTGTTTGGCTGGCCAGTGCAGAACGCTATTGGTCGCACCACCCTGGAACTGGGCCTCTGGGTGCATCCAGAGCAACGGGCGCAACTCGTCAAAGCCACCAAGGCCAAGGGCGAACTGATCAACATGGAGGTGCAATTTCGTGCCAGCAACGGCCAGATCCACGACGGCATCCTCAGCGCGCAAAAGGTCGAGCTCGAAGGCCAGCCTTATCTGCTGAGTACGTTCCTTGACACCACCGAACGCAAAGCCGCCGAACATGCCCTGAAAGACAGCCAGGAGCGCCTCGATCTGGCGCTGGATTCTGCGCAACTCGGCACCTGGGACTGGCACATTCCCAGTGGCATGCTGTA
This sequence comes from Pseudomonas sp. F01002, assembly GCF_004402115.1. Lineage (NCBI taxonomy): Bacteria > Pseudomonadati > Pseudomonadota > Gammaproteobacteria > Pseudomonadales > Pseudomonadaceae > Pseudomonas > Pseudomonas sp. F01002. The sequence continues at coordinate 73,681 of NZ_SOPU01000020.1, forward strand.
CGGCTCGGCACGCGCCGCCCAGCTGCACGGGCTGGACCCCATACCTTTCCATGAATCCTTCGACGATTTTTTTGAAGGCGTGCCCGGAGAAGAGCGCGGCACCATGCGCGATGCCTATCGCAGCCTGCGAGAAGGCCCTGCCGGCAATTATCAACTGACCTACCGCGTGCAACTGCCGGACGGCAGCTCGCGCTACCTGGAAAGCCGCGCCCGACTCTATCGCGATGAAAACGGTGTCCCGCTACGCATGGCCGGCACGCTGCTTGACATCACCGATCAGGTCGAGCGGGAGCAGCTGCTGGTGGCGTCTGAAGAGAAGTTCGCCACCCTGTTCCAGGTCAGCCCGGACCCGATTTGCGTGACCCGTCAGGACACCGGCCAATTCATCGAGATCAACTCCAGCTTCACCCAGACCTTCGGCTGGAGCGCCGCCGACGTGATTGGCCGCGCCGCCGACGAAATCGGTCTATGGGACACTTCGGCGCAAAGCCTGCGACGGATCGAGCAAGTCATCCGCGAACAGGGCTTGAACAACGTGGCGATCCTCGTTCAGCACAAAGACGGGCAAGCCCTGACCTGCGTGATTTCCAGCCGCCAGATCAGCGTCGGCGAGCAGCCATGCATCGTCACCACCCTGCGTGATATCACTCAGCAGCAACGCTCGGAAGCAGCGCTCAAGGCCAGCGAAGAGAAGTTCGCCAAGGCCTTCCACTCCAGCCCCGACGCCATCACCATCACCGAGCGCGACACCGGGCGTTATCTGGAGGTAAACGATGGCTTCTGCCGCCTGACCGGCTACCGCGCCGATGAAGTGGTCGGTCGCACGGTGTATCAGGTCGGCATCTGGGCCGAGGAAAAACAACGTTCGGCGCTGCTCGCCGAACTCCAGATCAAGGGTCGGGTACTTCATCAGGAAATGCTCGGGCGCAATAAACGCGGCGAGTTGCTGACCGTCGAAGTCTCGGTAGAACCGATCACCCTCAACGAAACCGCCTGCCTGCTGCTGACCGCGAGGGACGTCAGCCTGCTGAAAAACGCCGAAGCGCAGATCCGTCACCTGGCCTACCACGACCCGCTGACCAACCTGCCCAACCGCGCCCTGCTGATGGATCGCCTGAGTCAGCAGATTGCCCTGCTCAAGCGCCACAACCTGCGCGGCGCCCTGATGTTTCTCGATCTTGATCACTTCAAGCACATCAATGATTCGCTCGGTCATCCGGTGGGCGATACCGTGCTGAAAATCATCACCGCGCGCCTCGAAGCCAGCGTGCGCATGGAAGACACCGTCGCGCGTTTGGGCGGTGACGAATTCGTGGTACTGCTCAGCGGGCTCGAAGGCTCGCGCAACGAGGTCAGCGAGCAAGTCCTGCAACTGGCGGACACCTTGCGTGAACTGCTGTCGGAGCCGATGTTCCTCGACGGGCAACGCCTGCAAGTGACCCCGAGCATTGGCATCGCGCTGATTCCCGATCACGGTTCGACCCCGACCGACCTACTCAAACGCGCCGACATCGCCCTCTACCGGGCCAAGGATTCGGGCCGCAACACCGCGCAGATGTACCACAACACCATGCAGAAGGCGGCGAGCGAACGCCTGCGCATGGAAACCGACCTGCGCCTGGCCCTTTCCCGGGGTGAGTTCCGCGTGCACTACCAGCCTCAGGTCGACGCCCGGAACGACCGTATCGTCGGTGCCGAAGCGCTGGTGCGCTGGAATCACCCGGAACTCGGCGCGCAATCGCCCACCGAGTTCATCAAGGTGCTGGAGGACAGCGGACTGATTCTGGAAGTTGGCACCTGGATCGTCGACGAGGCCTGCAGCGCCTTTAAACAGCTGATCGCCAAAGGCCTGGTCGATCCGCTGGACTTCAGCCTGTGCGTCAACATCAGCCCACGGCAATTTCGCCAAAACGACTTCGTCGAACGCATCGAACACAGCCTCGTCAGCCACGGTCTGCCCTGCTCACTGCTGAAACTGGAAATCACCGAAGGCATCGTGATCCAGAACCTGGAAGACACCATCAACAAAATGCGTAGCCTGAAAAAACTCGGCGTGAGTTTCGCCATGGACGATTTCGGCACCGGTTATTCCTCGCTGACCTACCTCAAGCGTCTGCCGGTCGACACCCTGAAAATCGACCAATCGTTCATCCGCGACGCCACCACCGACCCCAACGACGCCGAGATCATCCGCGCCATCGTTGCCATGGCCCGCAGCCTGGAATTGAAAGTGATTGCCGAAGGGGTAGAGACACCGGAGCAGCTGGAATTCTTGCAGGGGCTGGGCTGTCATTTCTATCAGGGGTATTTGCACAGCCCGCCGCTGCCGGTGGAGGATTTTCAGAAGTTGCTCAAGTGAGCGCGGCGCACCTGCAATTTTTGCAGCTGCCTTGTGGCGAGGGGATTTATCCCTGTTCGGCTGCGGAGCAGTCGTAAAACTGTATGTGCGTTCTCCCTGAAACACCGCATCGCCTGATTTCACGACTGCTTCGCAGCCGAACGCAGCCTCGGCAGCTGCTACACAGCATGCGCAATGCTTGAAATCATCTGGATGACGGGTACAAAAAAGGGCGCCAGTGGCGCCCTTTTCATTGCTCTGTCTTAGTGCTGCAACGCTGGCTTTTGCGTCCCGTTGATCGGGATGCGTTTGGCTTTCGCCTCTTCCGGAATCACCCGCAACAGGTCGATGCTCAACAAACCGTTGCTCAGACCGGCGGCCTTGATTTCGATATGGTCCGCCAGACGGAAGGACAGTTTGAAGGCACGCTGTGCGATGCCTTGGTACAGATAAGTGACGGCTTCGCTCGCGTCACGTTTGCCGCCACTGATGGTCAGCACACCTTTTTCCACTTGCAGCTCCAGGTCTTCTTCCTGGAAGCCGGCGGCCGCTACGACGATGCGGTATTGGTCGTCGCCGTGTTTTTCCACGTTGTAAGGTGGGTAGGTGCTGCCTGGCTCGTTGCGCAGGGCGGTTTCGAACAGGTCATTGAAACGGTCGAAACCTACCGAGGAACGGAACAGTGGTGCCATGGAAAATGCAGTACTCATGATTCAAATCTCCTGAAACATATCAGCAAGTTTTTTTGTCTCCGCGACCCGAATTCGGCATCGCGTAATCCTTAAATAAGGACCGCTGATTGCTTTTCAAGAGATTATTTACAGATTTTTTTCAGGCTGCTGCGGACACCTGAAGACCCAGTAAACGCGAGACCTGATCCAGTTCGGTCTCACGACGCAGCACAGTGAACAGCTCGACCGCTTCGGGATAATTGCGGGTCAGCATCGCCAGCCACTGCTTCAAGCGACCCGGCGATTGGCGTGGCGTCATCTGCGCCTTGGCTTGCAGCCAGAAGTCCTGAATCAGCGGCAGCAGCTCGGCCCAGGTCATCTCGACGACGTCCTCACCGGCCCGCGCCATTGCAATTTGCCGTGCCAGGTCCGGGCGCGAAACCAGCCCGCGGCCGAGCATGATGTCCTCGACGCCGCTGATCTCGCGGCAACGACGCCAGTCTTCGACGCTCCAGATATCGCCATTGGCGAACACTGGAACCTTGACCACATCCTGCACCCGCGGGATCCATTCCCAATGGGCTGGCGGCTTGTAGCCGTCAGTTTTGGTCCGCGCGTGAACCACGATGTGCGCCGCGCCACCTTCGGCCAGGGCCGTGGCACACACCAGCGCACCGTCCGGGCTGTCGAAGCCCAGGCGCATCTTGGCAGTCACCGGAATGTGCGCCGGAACGGCGCGACGGACATGTTCGACGATCTGGTTCAGCAGCTCAGGCTCTTTGAGCAGCACCGCACCGCCACGAGACTTGTTCACAGTCTTGGCCGGGCAACCGAAGTTCAGGTCGATGACCTCGGAACCCAGTTCGCAGGCCAGCGCGGCGTTTTCCGCCAGGCATACCGGATCGGAACCGAGCAGCTGCACCCGCAGCGGTACGCCGGATGCGGTGCGGGCACCGGTCAGCAGCTCAGGGCCGAACTTGTGGTAATAGGCAGGCGTGAGCAGCTGATCGTTGATCCGAATGAACTCGGTCACGCACCAATCGATACCGCCCACACGGGTCAGCACGTCCCGCAGGATGTTGTCGACCAACCCCTCCATGGGCGCCAAAGCAATTTGCATGAAAAACACACTCAACGAAAAACGTGCGGCAGTTTACAGGTTTTGCTCATGTAGGAGCTGTCGAGTGAAACGAGGCTGCGATCTTTTGATGTTGTCTTTGAAGTGCAAGATCAATAGATCGCAGCCTCGTTTCACTCGACAGCTCCTACAAGGGACAGTCAGGCCGGGAGTTGCAACGCAGGGCCGTAGCCCTCGATGAATTCCGCTGGCATGCGCTTGGGCTTACCGGTCGACAGTTCGATGCAGACAAAGGTGGTTTGGGCCCGCAGCAACGTGGTGTTGTCGCTGGGGCGCTTCAACTGGAAGTGTCGGGTCATTTTCAGACGCTGGTCCCAATCGACGATCCAGGTCGCCAATTGCAACTCATCGCCTTCATAGGCAGCCGCCAGGTAATCGATCTCGTGCCGCACCACCGCCATCGCCCGATCCAGCCGACGATACTCGACCAGGTCCAGGCCAAGCCGCTGGGAGTGGCGCCAGGCACAGCGTTCGAGCCAGGTCACGTACACCGCGTTGTTCGCGTGACCCAGCCCATCGATGTCCTCTGCGCCGACTTCCAGATCAATGATAAATGGCGTTGCCCGATCCCAGCCCATGCCCCACTCCCGGTCAGAAAATTTTCACCGGGGCAGTGTAACGGATGCTCAGGCCGATTGGCGCGATTGCAGACTGCGACCGGCCAGCAGCGAGAGAACACCTTCGATCACCCGAGGGTCAGCCAGTACTCGTTGATGACCACCCTCTTTCAGGCGCAGTAAACGGCTGTCGAACCAGGCTTCGTTGATCAGCTGCGATTCCTTGACCGGAACGTAGCAGTCGTCTTCGGCATGAACGATCAGGCCGGGCATGTCGAGTTGATAGTGCGCGACATCCAGCGCCGCAGCGCGCATGCCGACGTCTCTTTCGATCTGACGAATGAACGCTGAACGGGCTTTCGGTGGCAACCGCACGTAACGGGCGAAACCGCGCAACACGCCGAGAATCCGCGCCGGGGCAGCGATAGTGACCAGGGTTTCGGTACGCAAGCCCAACTGAACGGCGAGCATGGCACTGGCGCCACCCATGGAGTGGCCGATGACGGCTTGCAGCGGCGGCAACTCGGCAGCGGCTTCAAGCATGGCTCGGGCAAACAGCACGACGTTCGCTTCGTTGCCCGGTGAGCGACCGTGAGCCGGGCCGTCCAGAGCCACCACGGTGTAACCGGCATCGACCAGCGCGGTGATGAGGCTGGCAAACTGCGTTGGCCGACCCTCCCAACCATGCATCAGCAACACGGCCGGGCCCTGCCCCCAACGCAGTGCCGAGAGGCCGAAGCGCAAGGTGATCCGCTCGGATTTCGCCAGCAGCGGCAATTCCCAATCACGCGGCGGCAACTCGCGCGGCGTCATGAATGCCCGTCGCATTTTGTTCGCAACCAGTTTTGGTGCGACCCAGCCCAAGGTGCCATTAACGCCACGAACCCACTTCAACGTGCTCATCGCTCTCACTCCTCAGGCCAAGGCCTTCAGGTTATAGCACCGCCGATTTGGCGGCGCGCAGCAATCGATCGGACAACTCTCCTGGCCCCAGCGCGCGCGCCAGAGCCAAACCACCGACCATCAAGGCCATGTCGGCCAAGGCTTTGTCGGTGTCTTCCGGGCTGGCCGCCAACTGCGCGACCATCAACTCCACATGCTCATTCAGTGCAACACGGAACGCGTCCGGCAGCCGACCCAGTTCGCCGACCGACGCCGGAATCGGGCACGCTGACTCAGAGGAATCACGGTGTTTGCGCGACAGATAAAACGCAGCAACCAACGCGCGACGCTCTTCGCCGGTCAATTCGGCGTCCATGTCGGCGATCAAGCCACGGCGATGACCGAGCAGTTGCTTGAACGCTTCCAGCATCATCGCGTCCTTGCTTTCGAAGTGCGCGTAGAAGCCGCCGACGGTCAGGCCGGCCGCGCCCATCACTTCGCCCACGCTCGGTTCGGCCGGGCCGCGCTGAATCAGCGCAGCGCTGGCAGCCTTGAGGATGCGTTCGCGGGTTTGAGCTTTTTTATCGTTCATCGTTGCCTCCGAATATTACGACTAGAATATTATTCTCATAATAATTTTTCGCAAGTCGTGGATGTGACCGCTGGTCTGAAGAACAGTTTGAAAGAATTAGGGGATTTGGCAAACGCCAGACAAACAAAAGGGCCATTCAATAATTGAATGACCCTTATAAAATCCCGCAGAGCGGGTAATCGTGGCGTCCCCTAGGGGACTCGAACCCCTGTTACCGCCGTGAAAGGGCGGTGTCCTAGGCCACTAGACGAAGGGGACGCAAANACCTTCTATACAACTGATCAGTGCTGAGAGCTGATCGATTCAAGGCCGGTGTGGCCAGACCTTGAACTGTAAAATTGGTGGAGCTAAGCGGGATCGAACCGCTGACCTCCTGCATGCCATGCAGGCGCTCTCCCAGCTGAGCTATAGCCCCGGATTTTTCGCCTCGCGGCGGAGCGACATCTTGCAACATCGCTTCTGTAAAACTGGCGTCCCCTAGGGGACTCGAACCCCTGTTACCGCCGTGAAAGGGCGGTGTCCTAGGCCACTAGACGAAGGGGACGCAAACCCTTCTATACAACAGATCAACGCTGAGTGTTGATCGCTT
>NZ_SOPU01000020.1:80485-98032 GCF_004402115.1 Pseudomonas sp. F01002
CAAGGCCGGTGTGGCCAGACCTTGAAGTGTAAATTGGTGGAGCTAGACGGGATCGAACCGTCGACCTCTTGCATGCCATGCAAGCGCTCTCCCAGCTGAGCTATAGCCCCTCATCGCTGAGGACGGGGCGAATCTTAATGGCGCATCGGAAGGCTGTCAAACTTATTTTTAAAATATTTCAAAGTTTTTTGCCGACATAACAATCACTTACCGCCCTCCCCCGTAAATCCGGGGATGTATCCGTTCCTGTAGCAGCTGCCGCAGGCTGCGTTCGAGTGCGTAGCGCTCGCGATTCGGCCACCCTGCCCTTTCAGACAGATTGTGTTGCTGCCATAAGGGGCTGCTGCGCAGCCCAACGCAGCCTTCGGCAGCTGCTACAGAGAACAGTGGGAATCAGGCGATGTTGCCCAAGAGTTTTTCCCACTCCTTGTTTTCCTTCTTCGACACGCCGCCCAGCAAGTCGATCGCCTGGCGCAGACGGAAACGGGTCAGGTCCGGGCCAAGGATTTCCATCGCATCAAGAACCGACACCGAACTCGCCTGGCCAGTGATCGCGGCAAACATCAGCGGCATGGCGTCACGCAGCTTCAGCTCCAGGGATTCGACCACCGCATGAATCGTTGCGGTGATGCTGTCCTTCTCCCACTGACGCAGGCTTTCCAGCTTCCACAGGATCAACTGCATCAACTGACGCACCTGATCGCCCGACAGCTTTTTGGATTCAAACAGTTTGGCGTCCGGGTTCACGCCACCGGCGAAGAAGAAACCGGCCAGAGGCGCGACCTGGCTGAAGGTTTCAACCCGACCCTGCACGTGCGGCGCGATCTTCATCATGTATTCAGGGTTCAACGCCCATGTTTGCAGGCGCGAAGCGAACTCTTCCACCGGCAGGTCACGCAGCCATTGGCCGTTGAGCCACGACAGTTTCTCGATGTCGAAAATCGGCCCGCCGAGGGAGACGCGGCTCAGGTCGAAGTGGTCGACCATTTCCTGCAGCGAGAACTTCTCGCGCTCGTCCGGCATCGACCAGCCCATGCGACCGAGGTAGTTGAGCATCGCTTCCGGCATGAAACCCATGCGTTCGTAGAACGTCACCGAGGTCGGGTTCTTGCGTTTGGACAGCTTGCTCTTGTCCGGGTTACGCAGCAGCGGCATGTAGCACAGCTCTGGTTGTTCCCAGCCGAAGTACTCGTACAGCAGAATCAGTTTCGGTGCCGAGGGCAGCCATTCTTCGCCGCGCAGAACGTGGGTGATGCCCATCAGGTGGTCATCGACCACGTTGGCCAGGAAGTACGTCGGCAGGCCGTCGGTCTTCATCAGCACTTGCATGTCCATACGATCCCACGGGATCTCGACGTCGCCACGCAGCATGTCCGGCACCACGCAAACGCCTTCGCTCGGCACTTTCATGCGGATCACGTGCGGCTCGCCAGCGGCCAGGCGGGAAGCGACTTCTTCCTTGGACAGCAACAGCGCACGGCCGTCGTAACGCGGGGTTTCGCCGCGGGCCATTTGCTCGGCGCGCATCTGGTCGAGTTCTTCGGCCGTACAGAAGCACGGGAAAGCGTGGCCCATTTCGACCAATTGCTGGCAGTACTTCTGATAGATGTCGCCACGCTCGCTCTGACGGTAAGGACCGTGCGGGCCGCCAACGTCCGGGCCTTCGCTCCAGTCGATACCCAACCAGCGCAGGGCGTCGAAAATCTGTTGTTCGGACTCGCGGGTCGAACGCAATTGGTCAGTGTCTTCGATCCGCAGGATGAACTCACCGCCGTGCTGCTTGGCAAAGCAGTAGTTGAACAAAGCGATGTAAGCGGTACCTACGTGGGGGTCCCCGGTAGGCGATGGCGCGATGCGAGTGCGGACGGTGGTCATGGCAAGTCTCGAAATGAAGATAAAACAAAGGGCGAATGGTAACAGGCGTTGCCCGCCCGGCTCCAGTGAGCAGGGCATTTAAGCCAAGGTTGCGTCTACAACGGGCTCCAGCCTCGGTGAATGGCCGATTATCAGCCGATGGCATTTACCCATCATTCGCTGTATGCCAGATTTGACCACTGATAACTTTCCTTATAATTTCTCGACTACAGTCTGCCCATGCCTGCCCAACTCAAGCGTCGCCTGTTTATTTTCCTGTTGATCGTCCTGTTGATTGCCGGGGGCTTTTTTGCCCAGTGGTTCTTCAAGGGACGGTTTTATGAAAGCACCGACAACGCTTATGTCCAGGGCGAGATCACCCGCGTGTCGAGTCAATTGGGCGCGCGCATTGATCAGGTGCTGGTGCAGGACAACCAGCACGTCGAGAAAGGTCAGCTGCTGATCAAGCTCGAAGGCGATGACTTCCACCTCGCCGTCGACCGCGCCAATGCCGCCCTCGCCACCCGTGAAGCTGAACGCGTGCAAGCCCGAAGCAAACTGACTCAGCAAGCCAGTCTGATCGCCGCCAGCGAGGCGCAAGTCGCGTCCAGCCAGGCCAGCCTCGGTCGTTCGCAGATCGATTTGTCTCGCGCGCAAACCCTGCGCAAACCCGGCTATGTCTCGGAAGAACGGGTGACGACCCTCTCCGCCGACAACCACATCGCCCGCTCGCAAGTGACCAAGGCCCAGGCGGACGCACAAAGTCAGCGCCAACAAATCAACTCCCTGGCCGCCGAGATCAAACGCCTCGACGCCATGATCGCCAACGCCAAAACCGATCTGGCCCAGGCCGAACTGAACCTGACCCGCAGCGAAATCCACGCGCCCATCAGCGGCCTGGTCGGCCAGCGCGCCGCCCGCGAAGGCCAGTATGTGCAGGCAGGTGCTTACCTGATGTCGATCGTTCCGGATCAGGACATCTGGATTCAGGCCAACTTCAAGGAAACCCAGATCGGCCGCATGCAGCCCGGCCAAACCGCCGAGCTGACTTTCGACGCCTACAGCAACACGCCCATCGAAGCACGAGTCGACAGCCTGTTTGCCGCTTCGGGTGCGCAGTTCAGCCTGCTGCCGCCGGACAATGCCACCGGCAACTTCACCAAAGTCGTACAACGGATTCCGGTAAAACTGACCTTCGCCGCGAACAACCCGCTGCAAGGCAAGATTCGTCCGGGCATGTCGGTCACCGCCAAAGTGAACATTAAAGACGCCCCTGACGATGGCCGGTGACCAACTGATCCGCCCGGTCGGCGAACCGACCCGGCGGGACTGGATCGCGGTAATGAGCGTGATGCTCGGCGCCTTCATGGCGGTGCTCGACATCCAGATCACCAACTCGTCGCTCAAGGATATTCAAGGCGCGCTGTCGGCGACCCTGGAAGAAGGCTCATGGATTTCCACCTCGTACCTGGTGGCGGAAATCATCATGATCCCGCTGACCGCGTGGCTGGTGCAGTTGCTCTCGGCGCGGCGGCTGGCGGTGTGGGTGTCCCTCGGGTTTCTCGCTGCTTCCCTACTCTGCTCCATGGCGTGGAGCCTGGAGAGCATGATCGTCTTCCGTGCCTTGCAGGGCTTTACCGGCGGCGCGCTGATCCCTCTGGCGTTCACCCTGACGCTGATCAAACTCCCCGAACACCACCGCGCCAAAGGCATGGCGATGTTCGCCATGACCGCAACGTTCGCACCCTCCATCGGCCCGACCCTCGGCGGCTGGCTGACCGAGAATTGGGGCTGGGAATACATCTTCTACATCAACATTCCGCCGGGCCTGATCATGATCGCCGGTCTGATGTACGGCCTGGAGAAGAAAGAAGCTCACTGGGAGCTACTGAAAAGCACCGACTACCTGGGCATTCTCACGCTCGGCGTTGGCCTCGGTTGTTTACAGGTGTTTCTGGAGGAAGGCCATCGCAAGGACTGGCTGGAATCGAGCCTGATCGTGACCTTGGGCAGCATTGCGCTAGTCAGCCTGATCACCTTTGTGATCGTGCAGACGTCCAAACCCAATCCGCTGATCAACCTCGGCATCCTGCGCAATCGCAATTTTGGTTTATCGAGTATTTCCAGTGTCGGGATGGGTGTCGGATTGTACGGTTCGATCTACCTGTTGCCGCTGTACCTGGCGCAGATCCAGAACTACAACGCCCTGCAAATCGGCGAAGTAATCATGTGGATGGGCGTGCCGCAGTTGTTTCTGATTCCGCTGGTGCCGAAGCTGATGAAGTACGTCTCGCCAAAATGGCTGTGCACGTTGGGTTTCGGGCTATTTGGATTGGCGAGTTTTTCATCGGGGGTGTTGAACCCGGACTTCGCCGGGCCGCAGTTCAATCAAATCCAGATCATCCGCGCACTGGGTCAGCCGCTGATCATGGTGACCATTTCGTTGATCGCCACCGCCTACATCCTGCCGCAGGACGCGGGGTCGGCGTCGAGCCTGTTCAACATCCTGCGCAACCTCGGCGGCGCGATTGGCATTGCCCTCCTCGCCACGTTACTGGATGCGCGAACCAAGACTTACTTTGATTATTTACGTGAAGCGGTTGTGCCGACCAACCCGCAGGTGGCCGAGCGCATGGCGTCGCTGACGGATCGGTTTGGCAGTGAGACGGCAGCGCTGGGCAAGCTCAGTGAAATCGCGCATCAGCAGGCGTCGATCATGGCTTACAACGATGCGTTTCACTTTGTCGGGATTGCGCTGGGGATCAGCATGCTGGCGGTGTTGCTGACCAAGGCGTTGCCGGCGGGATTGAAGGCTGGAGAAGCACACTAGCTGAAAATTTGGTGTTTCGTCGGACGCCTTCGCGAGCAGGCCCGCTCCCACATTTGACCGCGTCCGGCCGGACAACTCGATCGAATGTGGGAGCGGGCTTGCTCGCGAAGAGGCCATAACAGCCACCGTAAGACTCAGACGGTGATCAACCGCTCACGCAACTTGCCAATCTCGTCGCGCATCTGCGCCGCGGCTTCGAACTCCAGGTCGCGGGCGAGTTGGTACATTTTCTCTTCCAGCGCCTTGATACGCTTGGCGATTTCGCCCGGTGAGCGCAGTTCGGCTTCGTACTTGGCGTTTTCCTCGGCGGCCTTGGCCATGCCTTTGCGCTTCTTGCTACGCGAACCCGGCACGGTGGCGCCTTCCATGATGTCGGCAACGTCCTTGAACACGCCCTTGGGCGTGATGCCATTGGCCAGGTTGAAGGCGATCTGCTTGTCGCGACGACGCTCGGTCTCGCCAATCGCCCGCTCCATGGAACCGGTGATGCGATCCGCATAGAGAATCGCCCGACCATTGAGGTTGCGCGCCGCCCGGCCGATGGTCTGGATCAGCGAGCGCTCGGAACGCAGGAAGCCTTCCTTGTCCGCATCGAGGATCGCCACCAGCGAGACTTCCGGCATGTCCAGGCCTTCACGCAGCAGGTTGATCCCCACCAGCACATCGAAGGTGCCCAGACGCAGATCGCGGATGATTTCGACCCGCTCCACGGTGTCGATGTCCGAGTGCAGATAACGCACCCGTACGCCGTGGTCGGCCAGGTAATCGGTCAAGTCTTCGGACATCCGTTTGGTCAGCGTGGTGACCAGCACCCGCTCTTCCAGCGCCACGCGCTTGCCGATCTCCGAAAGCAAATCGTCGACCTGGGTCAACGCCGGGCGGATTTCGATTTGCGGGTCCACCAGGCCAGTCGGGCGGACCAGTTGCTCGACTACGCGACCGGCGTGCTCCGCCTCGTAATTGCCCGGTGTGGCCGAGACAAAGATTGTCTGCGGGCTGATGCTTTCGAACTCGTCGAAGCGCATCGGCCGGTTATCCAGCGCGGACGGCAGACGGAAACCGTATTCCACCAGCGTCTCTTTACGCGAACGGTCGCCCTTATACATGGCGCCGACCTGCGGCACGCTGACATGGGATTCGTCGATCACCAGCAAGGCGTCGGCCGGCAGGTAGTCAAACAAAGTTGGCGGCGCCTGGCCGGATTCACGGCCCGACAGGTAGCGCGAGTAGTTTTCGATACCATTGCAGTAACCCAGTTCGAGGATCATCTCGAGGTCGAAACGGGTGCGCTGCTCCAGGCGCTGGGCCTCAACGAGTTTATTGTTGGAGCGCAGGTAGTCCAGGCGCTCCTGCAACTCGACTTTGATCCCTTCGACGGCACCCAGCAGGGTTTCTCGCGGGGTGACGTAGTGGCTTTTCGGATAGAACGTAAACCGCGGCAACTTGCGGATCACTTCGCCGGTCAGCGGATCGAAGGCGGACAGGCTCTCGACTTCGTCATCGAACAGCTCGATGCGGATCGCTTCGAAATCGGATTCCGCCGGGTGAATATCGATTACATCGCCGCGGACCCGGAAGGTCGCACGGGCAAACTCCATGTCGTTGCGAGTGTATTGCAGGTCTGCCAGGCGACGCAGCAACGCACGCTGATCGAGCTTGTCGCCGCGGTCCACGTGCAGCACCATCTTCAAATAGGTTTCCGGACTGCCCAGACCGTAGATGCACGACACCGTGGTGACAATGATCGCGTCCTTGCGCTCCAGCAGTGCCTTGGTCGCGGACAGCCGCATTTGCTCGATGTGATCGTTGATCGAGGCGTCTTTCTCGATGAACGTATCCGATGACGGCACATAGGCTTCGGGCTGGTAGTAGTCGTAATACGAAACGAAGTATTCGACCGCGTTGTTCGGGAAGAACGCCTTGAACTCACCGTACAACTGCGCGGCCAGGGTCTTGTTCGGCGCCAGCACCAGGGTCGGACGCTGAATCTGGGCGATCACATTGGCGATGCTGAAGGTCTTGCCCGAGCCGGTCACACCGAGCAACGTCTGGTGCGCCAGCCCGGCTTCGATGCCCTCGACCATCAGGCGGATGGCTTCCGGCTGATCGCCGGCGGGCTCGAAGCGGGTGACTAGCTGGAATTCAGACATGAAAAACCTCTGGGTTCGCGCCTGCCCGGGCGAACCGGGCAGCAACGGGAAGGACCGCAAACGACCGATGTCGCCCGAGGAAAAAACTGGATTGTGCTCAATGTGGAGCCGATTGCCCGCGCTTTCAAGGCAAACGTCCTACATCGGGTAAAACCTTTGACGATGCCAATCGACTAACGGTCAAGAAATAATCGGAAAAACTTACCGTAAAAGCCGAATCGTCTGTCGCCATCAATCGCGGATGGCCTCTATACTAGCTCCCCGTTTGTGCACCGCTCTAGTGCATTCGGCTGGAGCGCGACACGTCCCTCCACTTTCCATTCAGAGCCGCCGCAAAAATGAGCCTGTTCTCCGCTGTCGAAATGGCACCACGCGATCCAATCCTGGGCCTCAACGAAGCATTCAACGCCGATACCCGTACCAACAAAGTCAACCTGGGGGTCGGTGTTTACTGCAACGAGGAGGGGCGAATTCCACTCCTGCGCGCCGTTGTCGAAGCCGAGACGATTCGCGTCGCTCAACACGCTTCCCGTGGCTACTTGCCAATCGACGGTATCGCCGCCTACGACCAGGCTGTGCAGAAACTGCTGTTCGGCAATGACTCGCCACTGATCGCCGCTGGCCGCGTCATCACTACCCAGGCCGTTGGCGGTACTGGCGCACTGAAAATCGGTGCCGACTTCCTCAAGCAACTGCTGCCGAACGCCGTCGTGGCGATTAGCGACCCAAGCTGGGAAAACCACCGCGCGCTGTTCGAAACAGCCGGTTTCCCGGTGCAGAACTATCGCTACTACGACGCCGCGACCCACGATGTGAACCGTGCTGGCCTGCTGGAAGACCTCAATGCTCTGCCGTCCGGCTCCATCGTTGTCCTGCACGCTTGCTGCCACAACCCGACCGGCGTGGACCTGAGCCCGGCGGACTGGAAAAACGTACTGGACGTGGTGAAAGCCAAAGGTCACGTACCGTTCCTCGACATGGCCTACCAGGGCTTTGGCGATGGCATCGACGAAGACGCCGCTGCCGTGCGTCTGTTCGCTGAATCGGGCCTGACCTTCTTCGTCTCCAGCTCGTTCTCCAAATCCTTCTCGTTGTACGGCGAGCGCGTGGGCGCCCTGTCGATCGTCAGCGAATCGAAAGAAGAAAGCGCGCGCGTGCTGTCGCAAGTCAAACGCGTGATCCGCACCAACTACTCCAACCCGCCGACCCACGGTGCAAGCATCGTCGCCGCTGTACTGAACAGCCCGGAACTGCGCGCTCAGTGGGAAGAAGAACTGGCTGAAATGCGTCTGCGGATTCGCGGCATGCGCATCCAGATGGTTGAGCAGTTGGCGAAGCAAGCTCCACAGCGTGATTTCAGCTTCGTCGGTCGTCAGCGCGGCATGTTCTCCTACTCCGGCCTGACGGTTGAGCAAGTGACCCGCCTGCGCAGCGAGTTCGGTATCTACGCCCTGGACACCGGCCGCATCTGCGTCGCCGCGTTGAACCAGAGCAACATCGACGTTGTGACCAAGGCCATCGTTGCGGTGATCTGAGTCGTCGAGCGGTAAAAAAACGGGAAGCCCTTGGGCTTCCCGTTTTATTTGCCTCAGATAGTTCCCAGCGCAGCGAACGACCGCTCTAGACTGCACGCAGATCAAATGTGGGAGCGGGCTTGCTCGCGAAAGCGGCCGATCAGTCACATTGATGCTGAATGTGCCGCCGCCTTCGCGAGCAAGCCCGCTCCCACAAGGTTTTATGTACACCCGAGAATTTTTGAGAGCCTACATGAAAAACGATGACCTACGCGCCGACCGAGATGAGCTGGACCACTTCGTGCCTCGCACCCCGGCCAAACGCAGTAACAACCTGGTGATGCAAGTCGCTGCCGGCGTGTTTCTCGGCGGCCTGGCCTTGTGGCTGGTGCAGCTGACCGCAACGATGCTGTACGCCAAATTGATGGTCGCCACCGTCACCTTCGGCGGTTAGGCCAGTTCGGTTGCGCGCTGGCTGGCAGCGTCGTCATAGGCAACGTAGAGCGATTCGGCGACCTGGCTTTTGATGGCCTTGGCGCTTTCCAGGCCCAATACAAAGCCTTCCGCCTTGCCACCGGCACGGTTCAATTCGTCAGCGGTGCTGGCCTGAGTGATTGCGTCGAACAGTTTTTCGGCGTGAGGGCCGACGCCTTTGGGCAGGCTGATCTGAGCGATGCTCATGCGAACACCCCGTTGTGACGAGGTGTGATGGTTGGGTGATTCATGGCGCGTACCTTTTCGGCGAATGGCCGGCAGCGCGTGTAACCACTTCCGGGCCGCCATGGTAGACCTCTGAGGAGATTCTGGTAACCGCCCACGGTCGATAAACCACCGTCCGTCCCCACGAACCCGCCAAATGGCTAACAGGTGCTTGACTTCTCTTTTTGAATCAGTAACATACAGGTCATTCCGCGATAGCTCAGTTGGTAGAGCAAGTGACTGTTAATCACTGGGTCCCTGGTTCGAGTCCAGGTCGTGGAGCCAAACAAGGTTCCAGAGACGGCTTTCAAAATCTCTGAAACCCCCGAAAACCCGCCTTCTGGCGGTTTTTTTCGTTTTGGCGTTCTGTCGGATTCCGCTGGATACCAGCCATTTTAAGGGTAGAGTTTGGGATAAAGGTCAGTTCGATAAAAGGGAGTACCCTTATGTCGCGCACTACTGCTCCACTCTCCGACGCCGCTTGCCGTTCGGCCAAGCCCACAGACCGCGCCTACAAGCTTTTCGACGGCGACGGCCTTTACCTTCTAGTCCAACCCAATGGCCGCAAAGGCTGGCGTCTCAGATACGTCAAACCTGATGGCCGGGAAGGACTGACCTCATTCGGCAACTACCCCATCGTTGGCCTCGCGGATGCGCGCCGCAAGCGCTTGGAGGTCAAGCGAATGCTGGCGAATGGCATTGACCCTATAGGAGCCAAGAACCAAGCCAAGACGGACGCTCTGATCAAAGGCCGCACCTTTGAAAGCGTTGCCCTCGGCTGGCACACGGAAATGTCAGCCAAGTGGGCACCGGACTATTCCAAGACAGTGATGAGTCGCCTCAAAACTCACCTCTTCCCGCTGATCGGCGCCCGCGCCATTGTCGACCTTGATACCCACGACCTTATGCGGCCCCTGGACGCGATTAAGAAGCGCGGAACGATAGACATTGCTTTAAGGGTACAAAACTACCTGCAGAGCATCATGCGCGAGGCAAAGCGCCTCCGACTTATCACCGTAAACCCTGCTTACGACCTCGTAGGCTCGATCAAAGCCTCGCGGGTCGTCCACCGCCCCGCCTTATCCTTATCGCGCTTGCCTGAATTGCAGGAACGGATCGACACCTATAAAGGCCGCGCACTTACCCGGCTGACGGTCTTGCTGTCGCTGCACGTGTTTGTACGCTCCAGCGAGCTGCGCTTCGCCCGCTGGAGCGAGTTCGACCTCAAAAGTGGCGTCTGGGAAATACCCGACACGCGACCAGCGTTGGAAGGCGTACCCTTTTCCACAAGGGGTACGAAGATGGCAGGCGATATCCATCTTGTACCCTTATCGCCGCAAGCGATCGCCCTGCTCGAGCAGATCCACACAATCACAGGCAAATTTGACTTGGTGTTCGCAGGCGATACCAAGTCTTGGAAACCAATGTCCGAAAACACGGTGAACAGCGCGCTTAGGAAGATGGGGTACGACACCAAATCCGAGATCTGTGGGCATGGGTTTCGCTCGATGGCCTGCAGCGCACTGATCGAGTCAAGTTTGTGGACGGACACAGCCATCGAGCGGCAGATGAGCCACAAGGAACGCAACAACGTCCGCGCCGCCTACATCCACAAAGCCGAGTTCATTGAGGAGCGCAGGCTGATCATGAACTGGTGGAGTCGCTACCTTGAGGCTAATCAGCAGAAGCATGTCAGCCCACGCGAATTCGCCAATCAGACGGGTGCGAATGTCACTCGCCTAAAAGCAAAACGTGGCGCAACTGAGTAAGCGCTCGGTCCTCATATCTCAGTGATCCGCTTGTCCACGCGGGTCCATCCAAACAGGGCTGCAAAGCCGCCCTGTTTGGATGGACCTCACTTGAAAAATCTAAAAATCAGTACAACTGTCTTCTGGAAACCACGGATTTCCATAGACGGCTGATGTCATTCGCAACCGCAGAATTCTCGAAAAATCGAGCCTTGACCCTAATTATCCACAGGCGTAGAAAAGATCGGGCAAAGCGCTGTCGTTGACAGCAACCCAGGTAGCCAGAACCTTTAAGGCTACGCCACACCGTGGTGGTTCTCCCAAAGTGCGATTAGCGTCCGGTGGCTCGCACGGTCACAGCGATGTGATGGATGCCTACTTCTACCAGAGTGCCCACTGCGGCAAATACATCCCCCTACCCAACTGCCCTGCAGCAACCTATCTGCTTGGCCATTTCCTTGCGCCAACCTGCGCCCGTCTCTTTCTTCCGGAAAGAGACGGGCGCTCCTACCGCTGCTGCAGCCCAACTAGTACAAGGCTTTGCGGCATTCCCCCTCGTGACAATCGGCGTGACAAACACCGAAGTCACCAGCAACAGCGATGCAGATGATGGTGCCGCAGCCCAAGGAATGGACTGCACCTGACTGACAGTCAGGCACGCCCCTGTCATCGCTTCACTGCCTTCACCCGACTCAGGATCTCGCGGCGCCGGTCTCGTCAGCCAGTGCAGCCTCCACCCGCCCACCTCCTCGGAAGTGCTCAGGAGGCCAGATCATGAGATGCCCAAGCTCCCGTTCGTAAAGAGCCGCCAATCCCGCGTTAGTGGATAACCCTCACAGGTCGCAGGGACCTTGATCCCTGATAACACTCAACATTCGTGGCGGGATGACGTGGGGAAGGTTTCAAAGGTTTTGGCTTCGAGAGGAGTTTGATCATGGCATCGGCAGGTAGACGGGACGGGCGGAACTTTGGCTATGGACGGCAACTGAGTTATGCCGGGCCACAGGCGCTACGTGATCTGTTTGGCGGCGGGCATTACGGGACGGCCAAAGCGCACAGTGATCGGTGGCAGGCATTTGTACGTTGGTGCCGCTCAGAGGATGGGCCGGGGTTTAACGATGCGCGACAAATTGATCGGCAGACCTTGCTGGACTACACCGGACATCTGCGTCAGCAAGTTGAACATGGGGCTATCGGCATCGCCACCGCGCAAAACCGGTTGTCCAGTGTAAACCGGACCCTCGCCGCGCTTCGCGGTGATCAGTATGTGAAAGTGCCGAGTCCGAGTAAGGCGCTGGGTATGCGGCGCACCGGTGTTCGTCGCTCGGTGCCACAAGGGCAAGACCGCGAACACGTGAAGCGGATCGTCGACGCTCTCTGCGGACATCAGCAGCCACGTGTTGCCGCCATCGCGCAGTTGGCGCGAGCAACCGGCATGCGCTTGCGTGAGGCCATCTTGACCGACCTTCCGCGCCTGCAAAGAGAAGCCGAACACTACGACAAGATCAACATCCAGGATGGCACCAAAGGTGGCCGCGGCGGCGCAACCGCGCCTCGTTGGATCATGGTGGATGACCATATTCGCGAAGCGCTGAGGCACGCCGAACAGGTCTCGCCCGACGGCAGCCGCAACCTGCTGGCACCGAACGAAAGCTACCTCGACTTCCAACGGGAAATCGTCCGACCCGCCCGAGATATCCTCCATACACACAACCTCAAAGGCTTCCACGAACTGCGTGCGGCTAATGCGTGCGAACGCTATGAGCAGATCACCCACCACCTAGCACCCATTAACGGGGGCAGGTGCAGGCGCCTCGATCCACGCCTTGATCGAGAGGCACGCTTACAAATCAGCTATGAGCTGGGACATGGTCGAATCGACGTGGTATCGGCGTATATCGGTGGTCGGGTATGAATAAACCATTCGATATGGAGATCTTCTTGGCTGGGGTGCTGACTGGAGCACATGCCACACGCGAACGTCACATCCGCCAGACCAAGACTATTCAAGCAGCCATTTCTGAACGTTGGAACCGAGATAATCCATGGACATGGCAAAGAAAACATCTCGTTTGGTTTTTGAACCACCACATGAACTCAAACTCGAAATCGACGCGCTACTACTACCTGCTGACCACAAGCCTGATCACTCTGCGCCTAGGAAAATCCTGGAATTTTCAGCGTTAGCCGAATGCCAGCAACTGCGCGCTCTGTATCCCTAACTGGCAGATTGAGCCAGCCAACAATTTGATTGGGATTAGGGCGGACCTCTTGAGCTCCTGAACCTAACCTCTGTTGTTTGATAACCTCTATGTTTTACTGATGGACTGAGGGTTGTAGCTCGAGGCTACAGGCTTCACCTGAGACGTAGAGGCTGAAGGCGGTGATAGACACTAGTCTGGTGGCGAAGCTAAGGGCTGAGAATGCAAGATTGGTTGCCTTGCTGGATGCTCATGGCATCGAATGGCGCCCGCCTGCTGAGCCAGTCAAGATATCGATTGTCCAAGCAGAACAATCACAGCAACTCGATACTGATGGAAAGCTTGCCCTATTCCGAAGCTTGTTTCGTGGTAGGACGGACGTTTATCCCATCCGCTGGGAAAGCAAGGCAGGCAAATCAGGATACGCACCCGCTTGCGCAAACGAATGGAGGCCTGGCGTTTGTGAGAAGCCCCGAATTAAATGTGGCGACTGCGGTAACCGCCAGCTGCTTCCGCTGACCGATGAGGTGGTCTATCGCCATCTGGCGGGCGAAGTGGTCGTTGGTATCTACCCCCTACTCTCTGATGACACTTGTTATTTTTTGGCAGTCGACTTCGATGAGGCCGAATGGCGAGATGATTCCAAAGCTTTTGTGCAGTCATGCCATGAGCTGAACGTCCCGGTGGCGCTGGAAATATCGCGCTCAGGCCAAGGAGCTCATGGCTGGATTTTCTTTGAGCGTAATGTTCCTGCCTGCGATGCGCGCCGCCTCGGTGCCGCAATCATTAGTCATGCCTGTGAGCGCACCCGCCAGTTGGCGCTCAGCTCCTATGATCGACTGTTTCCAAACCAGGACTATATGCCCAAAGGCGGCTTTGGAAATCTCATTGCGCTCCCTTTGCAAAAGCGGGCTAGGGCCCAAAACAATAGCGTTTTTGTAGACGACTCGCTTGAGCCTCATCATGATCAATGGGCCTTCCTGGCATCGATTCAGCGCATGAGTCCAGAAGATATCCAGCCCGTTATTATCCAGGCGATGGGTAATCGGGACCCTCTAGGGGTCGCTTATGTCGATGAAGAAGGTGATGCGGAACCTTGGAAAGGTCGTGAATCGAGATCACGTAAATTGACATGCCCGTTGCCTGATGCTGTCAACATCACGTTGGCTAACATGATTTACTTTGAAAAAGCTGAATTACCACAGCCATTGGCTAACCAGCTTATCCGGTTCGCTGCCTTTCAAAACCCCGAATTCTATAAAGCTCAAGCCATGCGTATGTCAGTGTGGAACAAGCCAAGGGTCATCGGCTGCGCCCAGAATTTCCCCAAACATTTTGCGCTGCCACGTGGCTGCTTGGATGCTGTGCTGAAGCTGTTAGGGGAAAACGGCATTACCCCAGTTTTTCAAGATGAACGCTTCGCAGGTAGTCCCATCGACGTGAGCTTCCTCGGTACCCTGCGCTCCGACCAGGAAGATGCGATCAGCACAATGCTAAGTCATGACACCGGTATCCTCTGCGCGCCGACAGCGTTCGGTAAAACGGTGAGTGCTGCTGCGTTGATTGCTAAACGTGGCGTAAACACATTGGTGCTTGTGCATCGGACGGAACTGTTAAGGCAGTGGCAAGAGCGCTTACAGGCGTTCTTGGGAGTCGGGAATGGTGTCGTTGGAACTCTGGGAGGCGGAAAAGCGAAACTTACCGGCATCATCGACATTGCCGTAATGCAGTCTCTATCACGAAAAGGCGAGATCAGCGATCAGATAAAAAACTACGGCCAGATCATCGTTGATGAGTGTCATCACCTATCAGCAGTGTCGTTCGAGGCACTACTGAGGAGCGCGACCGCGCGGTACGTGCTGGGACTTACCGCAACCCCAGTGCGCCGAGATGGGCAGCAGCCCATTATTTTCATGCAGTGCGGACCGATCCGACATTCTGCTGCTCGGCCAGCGAATGCGCCTCATGACCTATCTGTAGTGCCTCGATTGCTGTCCAAACCAATAGTGGTCCCCGACGGCTTTGGGATTCAGGACGTTTTTCGGCATCTAGCCGAGGACTCTGAGCGGACAGCCAAAATCGTCTCGGAGATTGAGCTGGCGTACAGCGAGGGTAGAAAAATTCTAGTGCTAACGGAGCGGACGGAACATGTGGATGCCCTTGAATTTGAATTGAAGCAGCGTGTGCATAACCTTTTCACGCTTCATGGGCGAGTGCCTAAGAAACAGCGCCTTTCCCGTATGCATGAGCTTGAGTCCCTTCCCCCTGATGCTCCACGGGTGCTGTTGGCAACAGGAAAACTAGTAGGTGAAGGCTTCGATCACCCGCCGTTGGACACGCTGGTGCTGGCAATGCCCATCTCATGGAAGGGAATCCTTCAGCAATATGCGGGGCGTCTGCATCGATCGCATGCCGATAAGGCCGACGTGCGAGTGATCGACTTCGTTGACGGGGGTAATGTCGCACTGCTGAGGATGTGGGATAAGCGCCAGGCGGGTTACAAAGCGATGGGCTACCGTACGGCTGACTCCATGGCCACCATGGACCTACTCTAACTCTAACGTGGTTGACGGTTCAGAGAGCAACGCAACCACTGTGAAAGAAAAATCATATACAGCTTCAAAACCGGGCGATAAACCGGGTATGACGTAAATTTAACCGTACCAAAATCTAGATTTTATTATGCCTGTAGCCTATGACTTCTGGTTTAACGTCTAGATAACCTTGAACGATTCATCTACCTAGAAGCTCAGCAAATTTCGGACATCAGCCGCGCTGATCGCGGCTCGATGTCCATCGCTGATCAAGTACATCTAACGCGCGCGACGTCTGCAATAATGACCACCACAGTGGCGCGGTAGCATATCTAGTGCCCGTGTCAACATCCGGCATTTGGGTTTGGAGTACTCCATGCGTGACATTATTGACGGTTTTCTGCGCTTTCAGCGCGAGGTTTATCCGCAACGCGTAGAGCTTTTCAGGCAGCTCGCGACGACACAAAATCCGAAGGCGTTGTTCGTTACCTGCTCGGACAGTCGTGTTGTGCCCGAACTCCTTACACAGCGCGAACCGGGCGAGCTGTTCGTGATTCGTAACGCCGGCAACATTGTGCCGTCGTATGGTCCTGAACCCGGCGGCGTCTCGGCCACCGTCGAATATGCGGTAGCAGTTCTCGGCGTACAGGACATCGTAATCTGCGGTCACTCGGATTGCGGGGCGATGGGCGCGATTTCACGCTGCACGTGCCTGGATCATCTTCCGGCGGTCGCTAACTGGCTACGTCACGCAGACGCCGCGAAAGCAATTAACGCGGCGCATGAGTTCGACACCCCTCGCGCGAAGCTCGACGGCCTCGTGCGCGAAAACGTGATCGCGCAATTGGCGAATCTGCGTACGCATCCATCGGTGGCACTCGCGCTCGAGCAGGGGCGCATGAACCTGCACGGCTGGGTCTACGACATCGAGATGGGGTGCATCGATGCGCTTGATGGCGCGACACGACACTTCGTTCCACTTGCTGATTCGCCGACCACCGTTGCGATCGCTGCGCGTAACGGCAGACAGATGTAATGGCGACAGACAAGTGAGGGTGGCCGCATACTTCCGAGATACTTTCGCCCCAGCTAAGGCCAGAGAAGTGCCATTGCCTCTATCGAGCAAGTTTCGGAGGGGACCAGTCGTTCGAATGACTGCTCCGCGGGACTGGCGAACGACCGGAAACGGCCGATTTCCGCCTGTCGCAGAAGGCCACTTTGGGTTTCTGTAGCTGCGAGTTACTAACTCAGCTATTGAATAGGAAACGGCCGCGGGAGGGTAAATAAATGCATGCATAACTCTTGGATACCGACTATCAAACGCCTTTGATGCCTCATTGCCATTATGCGCAAGAAGTTGCGCACTCAAATGTGGATAACCCTATGGATACATCTCTGCGAGCCTTGTTATTCATTCTGTACAGACGAGTGCGCAAGAAGTTGCGCAGTACTGCGCAACTTCTTGCGCACTTTGTGAGGTGTTTATCCTTGAGAATCACTCAAGCGATTGAAAAACCTCGGCCATCTCCCCGGTTTATATAGCCCTCAATATTTCTGGCACGGACCTTGATAACAGTTAGGCACCCACCGGGCGATACCGCCTCCCGGGCACCCTCACTTTTAGCAAGGAGCACATCCATGGCTACACCAGCGTACATGTCCGTCACTGGCGAAAAACAAGGTCTGATCACCGCCGGCGCCTTCACCGCCGACTCGGTTGGCAACACCTACCAGGAAGGTCACGAAGACCAAGTCATGGTTCAGGCTTTCAGCCACGACGTGATCATCCCGCGTGACCCGCAATCCGGCCAACCAACCGGTCAGCGCGTTCACAAGCCAGTTGTGATCACCAAGGTCTACGACAAGGCTTCGCCACTGCTGCAAGCAGCTCTGACTTCCGGCGAGCGCATGAGCGAAATCGTTATCCAGTGGTACCGCACTTCGGCTCAAGGTACCCAAGAGCACTACTACACCACCAAACTGGAAGACGCGATCATCGTCGCCATCAACAACAAAA
>NZ_SOPU01000021.1:0-409 GCF_004402115.1 Pseudomonas sp. F01002
GACTGGTTGTGCACCCGGTCACGCACCATGAACGTGACGGCCAGGCCTTCGAGGCCGGAGTCCCCGGCCGCGAGGATGGTTTGTTCGTCGACGTGGACCTTGATCGGGTTGTTCACCGGGGCGTCGATCTGCGCCTGGGTGACCGGCGCCGACAGCACCAGCTTGCCGCCCCAGCTCGCCGTGATCACGTCGCCCAGCGCAATGTTGGGGTAAGGCAGGCTGGAGCCGCTGCCGGGTTTAGCCTGGATGAGGATGTCGACGCCGTTTTTGGCGCTGTCCTTGTCCACGCCATCCTGGACGATCTCCGCCGGCTCGAAGGTCATGTACAGATTGGAATGCCCATAGTCCGGGTCCGTGTCCTGGCCGCCGGGAATGTCGAGTTTGACGTAGAGCTTGAGCGGCGGGGTGA
>NZ_SOPU01000021.1:495-38826 GCF_004402115.1 Pseudomonas sp. F01002
TTCTTCCGCCGGTGGCCGGGGCTCGAGGGCTCCGGGGATTTCCGGGGCGAGCAGGGCTAGCGGGCTGAGGTTTTTCAGGGCTTGGACGAGCATGGCGGGCACTCCGGTCGGTGAAAGGCGATGGAGTGATTTAAGGCTGGAGGCGGGAGGGTTGGCTACTGTCAAAAATAACAGGTCAGGAGTAGTTTCCGATGAACGGTAATTCACGACGGGCTGACCCGCGACAAGGAATGCCCGTCCGATCTGTAGCTGATCGGACGGGATTACAGCTAATGAAAAACTGCAAGTCGGCAGCAGTAACCACACGTTTTGCGTCCGTGCTGAAGGTCTTCCTTCTATCGGATAGCTAGCACGTTCGAATAATGGCCAGTTAACTTCCCGGAGCCTTCACCTCCCCAGACCAGATATTTGGTTTTCCTGGCTTGCCACGGCCACCAATAGTTGCTTGGGTCGGTTGACCAGTAATGGTGATTACCCATAGGCCAACGCGCGCCGTAGGCCGCGTGTATTTCGTTGAGCTCGCCCATGCTCGGAATACGCGCCCCGTTGGCGGACGCGGATGCATTCGCAGTTCCCCACGTTGCATTACCCAGGCCTATGCAGTGGATTACCCCCGTCACTGTCACGGTGTAACTCTTGGACTGGCCAGCCGCATCTCTGGCGGTGATAGTGGTTGCCCCCCGGCCACGGACAGTGACAAGACCTGCCCCGTTGACTGCAGCGACACCCGGGTTGCTGGAGGTGTAGGTGTAACCCGGCCGCCCACCGGAGGCTTGGTGCTGCACCGAGTTGCCCGCACCGAACGCCGGCAAGAGCTCAGGATAGTCCCGCAGGATGTACGTCCTGCCACTCAATGTGACCGGGTTGGTATTGAAGTTCAGCGGCGGCAGCGGAACGTCCCTCGTGAAGCTCCGTGTAGCGGAGTTCTGCCCAGTGGCCAGTGCTTTGACGTATATCGAGTGCCCGCCAAGGGCTATTGCCAGCGAGGTTGTCCAGATGCCGGTGGTGCCTCCCCGCGCGGTATGTTTGGCACCATTGTTGTCATAGATCTGCACGTCATACGAAGGCGTTACCTTGCCCGTCAGGCTGACAGATGCGTCGGTGGTTCGGCCTCCGTTGCTCAGCTCTCCTCCTGAATGCCTGACTGAGTCTAGCGTCACAGTAAGGTGGAGCTTGGCCGTAAAGACGTGTGCTGGAGACTCCAACTGATCACCGTAAGCGCCTTGGCTTTAATGGAGTAAACCTTCTGGCTCAGACTGGAGAGCTTGGTGGTTCCATTGCCATTGCCGTCAAGGGGGATGGGGGCACCAATGGCCGCAGCGCCATCATAGAGCTGGATACGCTGATTGGGATCCGCCTTGACGGTCACCGTGACTTCGGTGTCGTAGGTCGTTCCGTTATGAGCGACAGGGCCTTTGGAGTCGTTGAGCGCGGTAATTTTGGGTTCGGTGGCGATACCGATTGTGAACGTCCTCGGTTCACTGTTCTTCTCATCGGCGTCGTACTGGGCAATGGCTATGACACGATGCAAGCCCGCGATAAGCTCCACCGGCTGCGTCCATATTCCGCTCTCATTGACGGTAGGCTGGTCTTTAGAGACTTCGTTTATCTGGACGTCGACTGTTTCACCCCGTGTTGCCGTGCCTTGTATTGTCAGACGTTTGTCGTAGGTCAACGCGCCTTCGGGAATGTCGATATTTTGCGCATTTTTCACGGAGGTGATAATGGGTTTCAGATAGTCGTAGCGTGTGTGGATATTCAGTTGCAGGCTCGGGAAGTCGATCGCGGTGGCTTCATCCGTGCTGCCATCGAAGATCACCTTGCACTTCACGGTGATGTCCGAACGATGAACCAGTTTCAATAACTCCGTTCTGAGCAGTGTTTCGTTCAACCCCTGGGTTGCTTGCGGGTCGCTGAGCGAATGGCCCTTGAGCAAATCGATTATGTAAACGCCGGTGCTGGTGCGCCCCTCGACACTCAGCCAGACACGTTGCCTGGCCGCGCTGAATGGCCAAGACTTCACTAGAACCCTGGCGTCGCCGGTAAACTCCATCAGATCCAGCACCCCTGCCAACGCCAGCGGAACCTCTGGCGTTGGCAGGTCTTTCTCAGGGTCCTGGAAGCCCAGTATGTTCAGTGATAGCTCTTCGGAAGGAGTCCACAGGTTATAACGCTGCACTGCGTAACTGACCGACACCTCGCGACGGATGTTGGCACCGACCACTTTCGCAGGCAGGTGAAACGTGACCGTACCGGAGGCTTCGGCGGGTTTTTCGAGATCTTCCGAAGTGCCATCCCCAGGCGTTCCCCGCCATTTCAATCCAAGTGAGTCCAGCGTTTCATCCATGGATGCGTAGCTTCACTCGATATCAACACCGTTGAGCGCATCCATCGGATTGAGTGTTCCGCTGGGAGCCTGGACAACCTTGGGCGGCGGTAACAGCCCCAACGGTATGCCAACCATTACTTCCAGGGGCGCCGAGTAGCTGTACTTCCGAGTGGCGGCATGCAGGAGGGTATACCTGACGGTGACGTTGTAGCCGATATTGGCCGAGACGAACCTGGCGTCTACCCGGAAGCGTACCGGCTGGCCGATAGTCGTCATCGTGATGGGCACGCTGCCTTGGGTAGTCCCGAAGGGATTGATGCCAATCCAGTGATAAGTCAGTGTGTCGCCCTTGACCCAGTTGACAGGTTTGATCAGCACATGGGCCTGGGTGTAAACCTGAGAGGGATCGATCACCCCGTCCTTGGCTTCCTCGACTTCCGGCGCCGGCAGCGTCGCCCGCAGCGATCCGACCTCGACTCTCAGGAAATCGGATTTGCTGACGCCATATTGGTGGGTGGTGTCGTTGGACACCCGGTAATACAGCTTGAGGCTGCCATTGTTCAACGCCTGGATATGCTCACCCCAAACATAAACAATGACGCCGCCTTCTTTTTGCTCGTCGTCGCTGACGGCGTGTTGCTCTTCATGCACATACGGAGTGGCGTCTGAAGTCGTGCCCTCCCAAATCAGGTTGATCCAGTCCCCGTTGGCAATGCTCGGGTAACGGATTACCACCGTTGCCATCATGGCATCGGCCGGTAGCACGGCTCCGATCACCTCATTGATCGTTGGGGCCGGCAGTTGTGCGGGATCGCCGATCACATCGACAAAGGCGCGTTTGGAAGAGAGGATCTCCCCGCCGACCTTTTTGTGTAACTCATAAGAGGCATCGAGCGTTCCCAGGGCAAAGAGACTTACGAATTCAAAGGGTATGAACCTCTCAAGAATGTGGGGAATATTCGAAACAGTGGCCTCGGCTGTAAATGTTCGTGGCGGGCTCCCCGGCAGCGGGGTGCCAATGACCCTGATTTTAATGATGTCGCCCGGATCGAACTCATCGCCACTCTTCATAAGGATTTGCAGCGTGACGGGTTGATGGTCCAGATCCTTGAGATGAATTTGCCCGTTATCCGCTTCCTTGAAAATGGCCGCATCCAGGCGAGCAGCGCCGGCTTCAACTAAAACAGTGGTGTCTTTTGACCATTTTTCACTGTAATTCCACAGCTCATCATGTACCTCGTAATGGACGCGTACTTTATTGGCGTCACCGGCGGTCAGAATGTCGGCTGGTTGGGCTGTAATTACAATTTCGGCAGTGCCGTCCACTTCTGCCTGCGATAACTCGTGCGACAGGAGAAACACACTGCCCCACTGCACCTGGATGACGTCGCGCAGGGTGATCCCCGGATAAGCCTTGATGGTCATCGGTACACCCTTGGCAGCCCACTCTTTAGTGACGCCATTGTCGATGACATCCTGAGGCAACCGAATCATCTCAAGTGCCGAATGCCAGGGCTTATGAGGTTCCTTATCATCACCGGCGGGTTTGTCCAGTTTGACCAAAAGCTTCAATTGGGCCGACGGGTCGTCGGGTACGGTTTCTCCGGCACGGGTCAATTGGTAATAACACTCTGCCAAGCCCGGTACGACATCGTTTGTTGGCAGGAAAAAGAACAGTCGTTTGTTAAGCTCTTCAGGCTTTACTTTCAGCTCATGGATCAGCTTTTTGTTCCAGAAAATTTTCAGGTGATCATCGACTGCCATTTTGTCGTCGTAGCGGTCAATCACGCATAACATCCCGCCGGCATGCTCTTTGACGACCGCAATATTGATACCGCCATCAGCATCCACGACAGGGCGGATCATCCCCGCGATGAACAACGGCCACAATTGTAGTGGTGTTATGACCGTGGAGAGTTCTTCTCGAGGTATAAACAGGAACCGGCTTAAAGAGGACATGATCAACTCCGTCTGAAGATGAGGGGCGCAGCGCTTCTGCGGGCTTCTCTTCTTTTAGGTCAATTGATCGTCTGCCGGCTACTGTCAGATCTGACAGGTACACACAGGTTTAAGACGAACGGTCGTTCCCCTCACATCGGCTCCGGCGGCCCAATCAACCGCCCCATCACTCCAAACAATCCCAACTCCCGGATCACCTCCAGCTCTCCTTTGGTTTCCACCATCTCCGCAATCAACGGCAAATCAATACTGTTGGTTGCCCGAAATATCGCTTCGATAAATAGCCGTTTATCACTCTGCTCATCAATGTGACGGATGTAAGCACCATCGATTTTCAAGTAAGCCAGCCCCAGTTGAGTCAGGTTGCCGATCTGACCGAAGCTGCCGCCGAAATGCTGCAGACCGATGCGGTAACCGGTGTTGAGCAGGCTGTGGCTCAGGTGTTGCAGTTCTTCCTGAGGTGGCAGTTGGCGTTCGTCGATTTCCAGAATCAGCAGGGGCGCGAGTTCAGGCAGCGATTCGAGCATGTCGAGGATGTGTTGCAGTTGCGCTGGATCGCGCAGGGTGCTGCCGGACAGGCTTAACGCCAGGGGCCAACGATTGACGATGAGGTAGTCGAGGGTCGCTTCGAGCATCGCCAGGTCGAACCGCGCCGACCAGCCGAGACGCTCGATCCACGGCAGGAAATGCCCGGCGGCTATCGCCTCGCCCTGAGGGTCGATCAGGCGCGCGAGGACTTTGTGATGCAGCACCTGGCTGGTGTCGGCGCATTGCACCACCGGCTGGAAATACAGTTGCATCTTGCCGTGGGTCAGGACGTCGTCGATCCAGGTTTGCCAGTCGTTTGGGGACGGGTTCGGCTCGGTGATGGAATCGGCCAAGTGAACCCACGGGCGCTCGGGATGTTGCCGGGCTTCGGTCAACGCCTGATCCAGTCGCAGCAGCACATCACTGGCCGGCTCTCCAGGGTGGTAAGGGACGATCCCCAAATGCGCCACCGGCATCGAGTCACTGGCGCCGGTCAGGCGCAGGTTTTCCAGGGTGGCGCTGATTTCGCAGGCCAAGCGTGCGACGTCGGTGCTGTCCAGGCCTGGCGTCAGCAGGCTGAATTCACCGCCACGATTGCGCGCTGCAAGCCAGGTGCGACGTTCCGGTGGCTGGGTCAGGCGCTTGAGTAATTCACCGACGGCGCTGATCAGCGCATCGGTGCGCTGGCCACCCAAGCGTTGGTTGAGACCGACCAGATCGTTGATCCGCAGCATCAGCAAATGGCCGTCGCTGCTCTGCTCGGAGACCAGCAACTCGTCGGCCAACTCTTCATCCAGCAAGCGTCGATTGGCCAGGCCTGTAAGGTTGTCCTGATAGGACTCGACCCGCAGTTTTTCACTGCGTGCGACCTCTTCGGCGAACAGCGTTTTGAGCTTCTCGACCATCTGGTTCATGGCCAATACCACGCGTTTCAACTCCGGTGTGCGCGGCAGTTTCGGCAGGCTGAGGAACTCGCGTTTGCTGATGGCTTCGGCTTGTTTGACCATTGTGTCGAGTGGACGAAATTGCCGGCGCAGCAACCAGCCACCAAACACGGCACTGAGCAGACCACACACCAGTAACCAGATCAGGCTGCCGAGGGTGCTGTCCCAGAGTTTGGCCAGGGCGAACTGCGGATTGCTCAACACTTCGACCCGTGCCGCCTGGACCCAGCCGCGCATGATCAGCGCTTCGCCACCGGGTGGGTGCAGGTTGACCAGGTTCACAAACCAGGCGGGAACGCCCTCGATTTGCCCCGGCGCACTGCGCTCCACCAGCACCTGCGCATCCTCGATGTTGATGATTCGAATGCTGCTGAAATAACCGCTGTCGAAAATCGAGCTGACCATCAATTCGATCATGGCCGGGTCATCGATTTGCGCCGTCAACGACAAACCCAACGCGGTGGCGGCGTCCTGGGCGTGGGAGCGCAACTGGCCGAGCATCTGGTCGCGAGAGCTTTCCAGGCTGACAAAAAAACTGCCGCTGAACGCCACCAGCAAGAACAGGCAGATGGCGAGAAACAACTGTTTACGCAGTGACATAAATCGCTCCTTGCTCAGGTGGCTAGCCGTCGCCCACGGCGAACCCTTCGGCCTGCATCTTTTTTAGTACGTCCTGCCAGCGCGACAGTTTTTTCGAGTCGCTGCTGCGTTTGCCGCCATTGGCTCCCGGCAAGTACAGGCCTTCTGCGTTGAAGGCGTACACCGGCAGCAAGTCTTTGCGTTGGGAGGCGGGGCGGACCTCGCCGATCAAGTTGTCCAGCACCAGCGGATCGGCCGTGGGGCTGTTGTAGAAAGTCAGCACCATGTGCGCCTGGTTCTGGGTCAGGGCTTTAACGTAGGTGATGCGTAGTTTTTCGCTGGGAATTCCAAGGTGGCGCAGGCTGAAGTATTTCGCCAGTGCGTAGTCCTCGCAGTCAGCGGCACCCTTGATCAGGGATTCGACGGGCGTGGCCCAGTAATCGGTCTGACGCCAGATGCGGGTGTCGTCCAGAAAGTTCAGTTGCTGATTGAAGAAGCGATTGACTGCGTTCAGTTGCTCGCGCTCGGGGGCGTTGACTTCGCCTTGCAGCATCTGACTCCAGGCCTCGATCCGTCCCCGTCCCGGGCCGAGGGTGCCGTAGCGATCTTCGGCGGTTTGCAGAATCTGCGTAAAACTCCAGTTGGCCCCGACACTGCCCAGCCCGGTCAACAGAAAAGTGATCAGCAACAGCCATCCGCCGAGCCGAAGTCGGAGCGTTGACCATCCGGGACTACGCGGACTGCGGGACATGTCTGGCCGCTCGGGTGCAGATGCCTGAAGTCTAGGTGGTGTTTTTGGGGAGGCAGGACAAATCGTCGGTTGGTACGCGGACTTGTAGCAGCTGGCGGAGCCTGCGTTCGGCTGCGAAGCAGTCGTAAATCCTGAATCCCGGGTTTAACTGGAAGACCGCGTTGCCTGATTTCACGACTGCTTCGCAGCCGAACGCAGCCTTCGGCAGCTGCTACAGGGAGCGTGGTGAATTCAGGATTTGCGCAGGGTTTTCTGTTTGAGGATGTAGACGGTCACCAGAACGGCGCTGGTCAGCATGAACCCCCGCGCCCACGGCAGGGGCACCAGATAGCAGGAGAGCAGGATGCTCGCCCACATCAGGCCGATGGCGTAGACCTTGCCTTTGAGCGGGATGCCGTTGCCGCTCAGGTAATCGCGAACCCACGGCCCAAGCCGCGGATGTTCAACCAGCCAATGATAGAAACGCGGCGAACTGCGGGCGAAGCAGGCGGCCGCCAGCAGCAGGAAGGGCGTGGTGGGTAACACTGGCAGGAAAATCCCGATCACCCCCAGCGCTACGCTCAGCCAGCCAATGGCCAGCAGCACGTAACGCAACATCAGGGAGCGGTTGCCTATGGGGTTGTCCATAGGCAAAACCTTAGTGGTGACGAGGCTTGAGGATCGCCGGTTTTTCGTCTGGCGCCTGGCATAGCAGGTACAGCGCGGTCAGGGCTTCCGGGATCTGCACGATCATGTCGTCCATCAGGTTGGCGTCTTTGGCGATGTCTTCGAACTCAGGCTGTTCGTCGAACAGACCCGAACCGACCATGATCGGCAGCAGCATTTCGCTGACTTCGTCTTCGGCGGTTTCGAACCAGGCCGCTTCGCGCAGGAACACGCCTTCCATGAAACCGATGCACCAGCCGCGCAGGTCGGAGTCATCCGGCTCTTCGCCCAGGTCCAGGTCGCAGGGCAGCTCGAACTCTTCATCGGATGCCAGTTGGCGAGCGATGTGAGCCTTGAGGGCCAACAGGGTGGATTCGATCGCTTCACGCTCGGTGTCGTCGGCGTAATGCGGCTCTTCGGCGAAGAGGGCGTCGATCCATTCACGGTCGGGAACGGTTTCGGAACAGATCGACAG
Organism: Pseudomonas sp. F01002; assembly: GCF_004402115.1. Classification (NCBI taxonomy): domain Bacteria; kingdom Pseudomonadati; phylum Pseudomonadota; class Gammaproteobacteria; order Pseudomonadales; family Pseudomonadaceae; genus Pseudomonas; species Pseudomonas sp. F01002. Next base: position 8,706 of record NZ_SOPU01000021.1, read on the forward strand.
CGCAGTGAGGTAGCCGTGGGCGGCCACGTAGTCCAGCGCCTCGTCATGCAGTTCGTCGGCGTCGAGGAAGACTTGCAGGCGGGTTAGTTGCTCAGCGAAGGACATTAAAGGGCTACCTTGGGAATTAAACAGATGCGGGAATTCTAGGCCTTCTTGAGCGCTTGGGCCAGCCGCGCGGCATATTTGCCCCATCGCGGCCCCGCGAAACACCGCAATCCCTGTGGGAGCGGGCTTGCTCGCGAAAGCGGTGTTTCAGTCAACGCAAATGTTGAACGTTAAGCCGCCTTCGCGAGCAAGCCCGCTCCCACAGGGATTGCGCCAGATTGACTTTCGTATGTCTTCTCAGTGGCACCCTTTGCCGGACATCGCTCGGGTATACTCGCGCGTTTTGTGATGCCCTGCCGGCGTCGCGGCTGGAATGTGAAGCGTCATGCAATGCGCACTTACGATTTGTCGGTGCAGCCTTCGTGGTTCTGAACCAGCCTTGCAGGGATGTTTTTGTGATTTTTGGAGTTTCTATGCTCGAACAGGCTCAACGCGTCCTCAAGGACATCTTCGGCTACGACAGTTTCCGTGGCCGTCAGGGTGCAATCATTGAGCGCGTGGCCAGTGGCGGCGACGCCCTGGTGCTGATGCCTACCGGTGGCGGCAAGTCATTGTGCTTCCAGGTGCCGGCGCTGTTGCGCGAAGGCCTGGCGGTGGTGGTGTCGCCGCTGATCGCACTGATGGATGACCAGGTCGCCACCCTCGAAGAGCTGGGCGTCGCGGCGGCGGCATTGAATTCCACGCTAAGCGCCGAGCAGCAGCGCGATCTGGCGGCACGGATCAAGCGCGGTGAAGTGAAAATGCTTTATCTCGCGCCCGAGCGTCTGGTTCAGCCACGGATGCTGGCTTTCCTGCAAAGTCTTGAAATTGCCCTGTTCGCCATCGATGAAGCCCACTGCGTGTCCCAATGGGGCCACGACTTCCGCCGCGAATACCTGCAATTGGGCCAGTTGGCGGAACTGTTCCCCAACGTCCCGCGTATCGCCCTGACCGCCACCGCCGACAAGCGTACCCGGGAAGAAATCGTCGACCGCCTTCATCTTCAGGATGCCGAGCGCTTTCTGTCGAGTTTCGACCGTCCCAACATTTTCTATCGCATCGTGCCCAAAGAGCAGCCGCGCAAGCAGTTGCTGGCGTTCCTCGCCGAACGGCGCAGCGATGCCGGCATTGTCTATTGCCTGTCGCGCAAGAAAGTCGATGAAGTGGCGGTGTTCCTCAGCGAGCAAGGCTTCCCGGCACTGCCGTACCACGCCGGCCTGCCCAACGATACCCGGGCTCACCACCAGAAGCGCTTCCTTAATGAGGAAGGCCTGATCATGGTCGCCACCGTGGCGTTCGGCATGGGCATCGACAAGCCCAACGTGCGCTTTGTCGCTCACCTCGATTTGCCAAAATCCCTTGAGGCTTACTACCAGGAAACCGGTCGCGGCGGCCGTGACGGTCTGCCGGCAGACGCCTGGATGGCTTACGGCCTGCAAGACGTGGTGATGCTCAAGCAGATGTTGCAGAACTCCGAGGGCGACGAGCGCCACAAACGTCTGGAGCAGCACAAGCTCGACGCCATGCTCTCGCTCTGCGAAGAAACCCGCTGCCGTCGCCAGACGCTGCTGGCCTATTTCGACGAAGACATGCCTGAGCCGTGCGGCCATTGCGACAACTGCGTCGATGGCGTGCAGACCTGGGACGCCACCGAGCCGGCCCGTCAGGCGCTTTCGGCGATCTACCGCACCGGCCAGCGCTACGGTGTCGGGCATTTGGTCGATGTATTGCTGGGCAAGGACAACGAAAAGGTTCGCAGCTTCGGCCATCAACATCTGTCGGTGTATGGCGTTGGCAAAGCAATGGGCGAGAGCGAATGGCGCTCCTTGTTCCGTCAGCTGGTTGCCCGCGGTCTGGCGGACATCGACCTGGAAGGCTACGGCGGCCTGCGTCTGAGTGACACCTGTCGTCCGCTGCTCAAGGGCGAAGTGACCCTGGAGCTGCGTCGCGACCTCAAGCCGCAAACCACGGCCAAAAGCAGCAAGAGCCAGGCGAGCCAGCTGGTTCGCGGCGAAGAGCGCGAACAGTGGGAAGCCTTGCGTGCCCTGCGTCGCAAGCTCGCCGAAGAGCATGGTGTGCCGCCGTACGTCATCTTCCCCGATTCAACGCTGCTGGAAATGCTCCGCAGCCAGCCGACCTCGCTGTCGGAAATGGCCACGGTCAGCGGCGTTGGCGCGCGCAAGCTGGAGCGTTACGGCGAGGCCTTCCTCGAAGTCCTCGGCGGGCAAGTCGAGGCGCCGAAAGTGGTGGCCGACCTGCGCCACGAACTGATCACCCTGGCCCGAGCCGGCATGACACCGTTGCAGACCGCCGGTCAGCTGCAATGCTCGGAAAAGAACGTCTACACCCTGCTCGCCGAAGCGATTGGCAAGCAGCAGTTGTCGCTGGAGCAAGCGCTGGATTTGCCCGAAGAGTTGATGGGCGAAATCCAGGACGCGTTCCTCGACGGCGAGGGCGAATTGCCGCCCGTGTCGGAGATTGCCGCACTGTTCGCCGGGAGAGTGCCGGAAGGGGTTTTGTACTGTGTTCGGGCGGCGCTGCAATCCGAATTCGAGATTTAGGTGACCTGCCACATAGATGTAACGATTCAGTACAGAGCAAGCCTTGCCTCCAGCCAAGGGTCATGCTTAGCTGACTAATAATTAGTTTTTCTTTATTTCAGTCTAATCATGAGTGTTTTATGCCGTTAACCGACCAACACCGTTTTGGCATGCAACTGGCCCAGATGTCGCGCGGCTGGCGTGCCGAACTGGACCGCCGTCTGGCTGGCCTGGGACTGTCCCAGGCGCGCTGGCTGGTGCTGCTGCACCTGGCGCGTTTTGACGATGCCCCGACCCAGCGTGAACTGGCGCAAAGCGTCGGCGTTGAAGGGCCGACCCTGGCTCGTCTGCTCGACAGCCTCGAAAACCAAGGACTGGTGCAACGTCAATCGGTGCTGGAAGACCGCCGGGCGAAGAAAATCGTCCTCTGTGCCCCGGCCCTTCCCTTGATCGAACAAATTGAAACCATTGCCACCCAACTGCGCCACGAATTGTTCGACGGCGTCGATGAGGCGGACTTGAAGGTCTGCATGCGTGTCCACGGGCACATTCTGGCGAACCTGGAAAAGTCTTGAGGCATTAACGCACCCAGGACTTTTGAGATACCCCGTTGGGCAGACTATAAAGAACTACTTGGCAATATCGTGTTCGTACCGGATGTGCGAACGCGTACAAGATGGTTCTGGTTATCTAAGGGATGCTCATGCTCGAGAGTTGGCACATGGTTTTGCGGTGTTGCGCCAGGCTGCTTCTGGTCGGTGGTGCTGTCACTTACTCGGCATTGGCGCCCGCGTTGGGCTTGGGTGATATAACCCTGCATTCGGCGCTGAATCAGCCGTTTCGCGCCGACATCGCACTGGAAGATGCCGCAGGTCTGGAGGAGGGTGAGCTCTCGGTCAGCCTCGCGACAGCGGACGAGTTCAGCCGCGCCGGCATCGATCGGGTGTTCTTCCTCAATAATCTGAAATTCACGCCGATCCTGCGCGGCAACCGCAGCCTGATCCGGGTGAGCTCCAGCAAACCGGTCAATGAACCTTTCCTGAATTTCCTGGTGCAGCTCAATCAGCCCAACGGGCGCGTGCTGCGCGAGTACACGGTCCTGATCGATCCGCCGGGTTCGCCGGGGATTGTTCCCGTCACTGACGAACCGTTGACCGACGTTCAGTCCTCTGGATTCCCGACGGTTGAGCCGGCCGATGCAAAGCCACCTGCGGCGAAGGGCAAAAAGCCCCCGGCTCCTCGCGTCGATCAACCTGCCGCAGCGCCTGTGAGTGATCCCGTTGCCGAACAACTGGCCGCCAGCGTGCTGCAAAACCAGCAGCTGCAAGCAACCATCGATGAATTGACTGCGAAGCTTCAGGCCCAGGAGGAGCAGGTCGCCGGTCAGAAAAAGCAGGTGACTGAACTGCAAACCCAATTGGCGGAAATCAAGACCGCAGCGGCAGAGCCGGTTGCACCCGTCGTTGTGGCTCCCGCGCCGGCCATTGTTGAAGAGCCTGAGGCTACCAACTGGGGGCTGATTGTCGGGTTACTGGCGGTGGTGGCTCTGGTGTTGCTGGGGTTGTTCGTTCGGCGTCAACGACAACAGGTTCAGGCATTGCCCGACGCTTTACCTGTTTTGCCATCACCGCATGAACCGGTGCTCAATCGCACGGCAGAACCGGTTGCCCAATCTTCAGAGTTGCAACCGGCAACTGAATCGGGTGAAGAGACGCCCGCAGGCGATGTACTCGAAGGGGTCGGAATCTATCTGGCGTATGGCCGTTTTTCCGAAGCGGCCGGTTTGTTGCGAGAGGCGCTGATCAAGGCACCGCAGCGAACGGATCTAGCCGTTCAGCTGTTGGAAGTCTTGGGTAAACAGGGTGACGTACCCGCCTATGAAGCACAGGAAAACAACCTGCGTCACGCCGGATACGACCTGCAAGAACTTAAGAATATTCGCGCCCGACACCCGAAATTGAGCAGTGCGGTAGCGTTGACCGTCGCAGCTTCAATCATTCCCCCCAAGGTTGCGATTGCCGAAGCAGCACCCAACGATGAGTTCCAGTTGAACCTGGATGACCTGTCGATGGATTCGAGTTGGGACTTGATCAGCCCTTTTGAGGACTCGCCTTCCGCCGCGAAGCCATCGAGCGAATCCGCGTCGGTCGAGCCGCCGTTTGTCTCGAACCTGCACGTCTTGCCCGAGGTGTTTGAAATGCCTGACGACTCGACGCTGGACGAGCCCGAACTTGAATGGGTCGCCGAGCCTGATTCGCAGTCTCTGGATGACACCTTTCTCAACGAGTTCGGCGACCCCGGCCAGTCGCTGGAACTGGAACTGGAACCGCTGAACCTGGAACCGGCCGAGCCGAGCAGCGCCGATAAACTGGAACAAGCCCAGACCTGCATTGATGACGGCGATCTGGACTGCGCCATCGAACTGCTTAACGAGTTGCTCAAGGAAGGTAACGAGCCGCTTAAGCAGACCGCCCGGAACCTGCTCGCCGGGCTATCATAGCGGCGCCCTCTGGCTCAGGAGTTTCGCCGATCATGACTGCACGCAAACCGGAAATCATCATCACGTATTGCACGCAATGCCAGTGGCTGTTGCGTGCTGCCTGGCTGGCCCAGGAGCTGCTCAGCACCTTCGGTGACGATCTGGGCAAAGTGTCGCTGGTGCCCGGCACCGGTGGGGTGTTTCACATTTTCTGTGACGATGTGCAGATCTGGGAGCGCAAGGCCGATGGCGGTTTTCCGGAGGCCAAAGTGCTGAAGCAGCGGGTCCGCGATCAAATTGATCCGGACCGCGACCTGGGGCACAACGACCGCACTCAGTGAGAGGCGGCTTCTGCCGCAACGGTCTTCTTGCTTGAACCGCCCGAGAGTCGGCTGGAGACCACGATCGCCACGATGATCAGCGCGCCACCGATCAGCATGCGCAGTGTCGGGTTTTCATCAAACAGCAGCCAGGCCACAGTGATGCCGTAAACCGGCTCCAGGGCGAACACCACAGCCGCGGTCCGCGCCTTGATCACTGCCAGGCTGGCGACAAACAGACTATGAGCGACGCCGGTGCAGAACACCCCGAGCAGACCGATCCACAACCAGTCGATGGCGAGCACTTCGCTCAACTGCGGTGCCGCCACCGGCAACAGGCACAACGCGACCACCACGTTCTGACACAGCGCAGCCTGCACCGCCGGGATTCGCCCGGAGCTGGCGCGGTTGGTCAGCGATAGCAGAGAGAACAGCAAGCCTGAACCCACCGCCCACAGCAGACCAATTGTGGCGCCGCTGGCCAGATCGAAATCAGGGGTGACGAGCACCAGCCCGACACTGACCAGCACCACCAGCAGGATTTCGTTGGCGCGAATTCGCTCGCGGAAAATCAACCCTTCAAGGATCACGGTAAATGCCGGGAAGCTGGCGAAACCCAGGGTCGCGATTGCCACGCCTGCGACCTTCACCGCGATGAAGAAACTCACCCAGTGCCCGGCCAGCAGTAAGCCGCTGAGCAACAGTCGGCGCCAGTCCACAGCCTCGAGTTTCTGCCAGCGAGTAGTACTGGCGAACCGCGCAAAAACGGCTAACGCCAGCACGGCGAACGCGGCACGACCAAAAACGATAATGGCGGGGGAAGCCGCAGCAAGTTTGCCGAACACACCGGTCAAGCCGAACATCAGTGCGCCGATATGCAGGGCGCCAAGGGCGGTACGGGGAGTCATTGCAATCCTTGATATTGAACCGGGCCAACAGACACCGCCGGCCACTGTAGGAGCTGGCGAAGCCTGCGATCTTTTGATCTTGATCTTAAGCGATCCCGAAAAAGCAGAATCAAGATCAAAAGATCGCAGCCTTCGGCAGCTCCTACATTGAACCGTGTGAAGCCAGTTGTGTCTGTCGGCAAACTATTGCCTTTTGTCGCAAACCTCGCGCCGCAATTTGCCGGGTGAGGCACCGAACTCCCGCAACACCGCCGCCGCGAAGGCGCTCTGTGAACTGTAACCGACCCGACTGGCAATCTCGCCGATCGGCAGCGCCGAATCCCGCAACAAGCCCACGGCCATGTGCAAACGTCGACTGCGGATGTAATCCATCGGCGTCTGCCCGCATTCAGCAACGAACCGTGCATGCAGCCGAGCGCTGGACAGACCGGCGACGCGCGCCAGATCGGCGACTTGAAGTGGATAGGCAGCGTACTGATCGATGTGCGCATTCAGCGCGGCATAAGGCAGGCGCCGACCGCCGACGATCTCGGGTTTGGCGTTGTTGAGGCTGGCCAGCAACAACACCGCGCCTTGTTGCGCGATCAGTGGATCGCTGACTTGACTGCCCGCCAACCAACTGACCAATTGGCTTTGCCCGGCATCCAGCGACAGGCGACCGGCGTTGTCGAGTAAACGACGACTGGCTTCGGCGTGATCACCCAGGGACTGAGAAACCCATTGGTCGCTGGGCACATCCAGTACCAGGCAACGGCTGCCATTGGCGCTACCGCAGGCGTGATGGAAACCGGATGGCACCACCACGAAACTCTGCTGGACCACCTGGCTGCCACGCCCGTCGACCTCGAAATCCAGCGCACCCGACAGCCCGAACACCAGCTGCGCGTGGTCGTGGCTATGGACGATCAGGTCATGAGTGTATTGGCGTAGCGTGAGGATCGGTCTCATCGCAGGTCTCCAGGGCTTGGCGGCCAGTCTACACCGAGGGCAATCGTGGGGCGCTGTCACAGGACTGACTCGCCACTGTCATGGGCAATTAACCCGACCGGCGCAAAGTTGCAAAAACTTTTGCAGAGGGTTGCCCATGACCAGCGCCGAGCTCGCCAAACCCAGTCGTAAACAACGTGTGCGGACCTTGTGGATTTCCGACGTGCATCTGGGTACCCGGGATTGCCAGGCCGAACACCTGTCGCAGTTTCTCAAGGGCTATCACGCGGACAAGATCTACCTGGTCGGCGACATCATCGATGGCTGGAAGCTGCGCGGCGGCATGTACTGGCCTCAGGCGCACACGAATGTGATCCGTCGCCTGCTGACCATGAGCAAGCGCGGCACCGAGGTGATCTACGTCACCGGCAACCACGACGAATTCCTGCGCCGCTACTCGAAGCTGATTCTGGGCAATATCCAACTGGTGGATGAAGCCGTGCACGTGACCGCCGATGGTCGCCATCTTCTGGTCATTCATGGCGACCAGTTTGACGTGATCACGAGGTATCACCGCTGGCTGGCCTTTCTCGGCGACTCGGCCTACGAATTCACCCTGACCCTCAACCGCTGGCTCAACCATTGGCGCGCCCGTTATGGCTACGGTTACTGGTCGCTGTCGGCGTATCTCAAACACAAGGTCAAAACCGCGGTCAGCTTCATCAGCGATTTCGAAGAAGCCATCGCTCACGAATGCGTCAAGCGCGAGTTGCACGGGGTGGTGTGCGGGCACATTCACCATGCCGAGATTCGCAAGGTCGGCGGGGTGGATTACCTCAATTGCGGGGATTGGGTGGAGTCGTGCACCGCGCTGATCGAGCATTGGGATGGCTCGATCGAGTTGTACCGATTGGCGGATGCCCAGGCGCGGGAGGCTGAGTTGAAGGCCATCAAAATCGCAGAGCCGGCATAGGCCGCAAAAGCAAAGATCGTCCGAACGCGGCCCGAACCTTCGGCAGCTCCTACATGGAAACGCGACCCCTTGTAGGAGCTGCCGAAGGCTGCGATCTTTTGATTTCAGGCTGGCGAATGTTCTTCCATCGCCGCCTTGTAAATCGAGTGCTTGGGTTGCGCAAACAGCCGTTCGATCATCGGTTCAAAGAAGCTCAGCGGCAGTGTGTCATACGCCGGATCAAACGCCGCTGCATCATATTTGGCGCAAAACTCAATGGTCGCCTGATACTGCGGATGCCCGCTGAATTGCTCGCGTAGATGCCGGTCCATCCCTAGATGATGGAAGAAGTAATACCCCTGGAAAATCCCGTGCTTCTCGACCATCCACAGGTTCTCGGCGCTGACGAACGGCTTGAGGATTGCCGCAGCGATGTCCGGGTGGTTGTAGGAACCCAAGGTGTCGCCAATGTCGTGAAGCAGCGCGCAGACCACGTATTCTTCATCCCGGCCATCGCGCCAGGCACGGCTGGCGGTTTGCAGGGAATGGGTCAGACGATCCACCGGGAAGCCGCCAAAGTCGCCCTCCAGTAATTTCAGATGCGCCACAATCCGTGTCGGCAATTGCCTAGCATAGGCACTGAAATCTGCGGCGATGATCGCCCAGTCTTCCTGCGTGCCGTCCTGCATGTGGGTGAAACGGGCGTTGGCATTCATCGGCGGTCCTCCTGTGGTTCATTGGGCCTAGAACGGCACGCGACCCAGAATCATGTCTCGGTACATAACGAAATCGCCGAGCAGGCTGTAAAACGGATGTTGAAAGGTCGCAGGACGATTCCTCTCGAAGAAGAAATGCCCGGCCCAGGCGAAGCTGTAACCCGCCAGCGGTAGAGCCAACAACAGCATCCAGGCGCCTTTGCCGATGGTCAGGGCCAGGATGAAAATAACCAGCGTCGTGCCGATAAAGTGCAGTCGTCGGCACGTACTGTTGCTGTGTTCGCTGAGGTAATACGGGTAGAACTCAGCGAAGCTGTTGAAACGTTTGATGTTTTCCACGACTGCGATCTCTGTGGTTATTGTTCTGACTGCAAGTTGTTCTGCGGGTAGCTTATTTGAGTCTAGAGTGATCATTGGCATCAGCCAGTGACAATAGGCGCCACTTTAGTATCCTTCGGAAATTGGCCGTAGCATGCGGCTCATCATGTAAGTGGACGACATGAGCGAACGAACGACTTCTGCAAGCTGGGCGATGGGGATTGTCAAAGCACTGGAGATGGACGGCCTGGATTGCCGGGTTCTGTTCAAGCAGCTGGGGCTCGACTACGCGGCACTGGATGATCCGGACGCGCGCTTCCCGCAAGATTCCATGACACGACTGTGGCAGCGCGCGGTTGAGCTGTCCGGCAACCCGGCGATTGGCCTGAACATGGGCAAGGTGGTGCGACCGGCCTCTTTCCATGTGGCGGGCTACGCCTTGATGTCAAGTCAGACCCTGGCTGAAGGCTTTCGACGCCTGGTGCGTTATCAGCGGATCATTGCGGAAAGTGCCGACCTGAGTTTCCGATTGTTGGAAGAAGGCTACGCGCTGATTCTGACGGTCCACGGCGACCACCTGCCACCGACCCGGCAGAGTGCCGAAGCGTCACTGGCCTGTGCCCTGGCGCTGTGCGGCTGGCTGACCGGACGCACCCTGCAGCCGCGCAAGGTGCTGGTGCAGGGTGATCAGCCCGTCGATCTCGAACCCTATAAACAAGCCTTCCATGCACCTTTGGTGTTCAACGCGCCGTATGACGCCTTGATCTTCGAACGCGCTGACATGGAGGCACCGCTGCCTACCGCCAATGAGGCGATGGCGCTGTTGCATGACCGGTTTGCCGGTGAGTACCTGGCGCGGTTTTCCGAGAGTCGCGTGACCCACAAGGCGCGACAGGTGCTGTGTCGATTGCTGCCCCAGGGCGAACCCAAGCGCGATACCGTGGCGCAGACGCTGCATCTGTCGCAACGGACCTTGCAGCGACGCTTGCAGGAGGAGGGCACGAGTTTTCAGACGTTGCTGGACGACACTCGACGTGAACTGGCCGAGCAATACCTGGCGCAGCCAACCATGACCCTGCTGGAAATTGCCTACCTGCTGGGGTTCGCCGATCCGAGCAACTTCTTCCGCGCTTTCCGACGCTGGTTCGACACCACCCCCGGCGAGTACCGGACGCGCCTGATGGGCGCACCTGCTCCTGTCAGTGACGCCAGAACGCCGGAATACACAGAACAAACACCGTAATGATCTCGAGTCGGCCCAGTAGCATGCCGAACGAGAGAATCCACTTGGCAGCGTCCGGCAGGGTGGCGAAGTTGCCCGCCGGGCCAATGGTCTCGCCCAGTCCTGGGCCAACGCCGGACACCGTGCTGGCTGCGCCGGTAAGGGCGGTCATCCAGTCCACGCCGAGCAGCGACAACAGCAGCGCGATCACGCAGATGGTGATGGCGAAGAAGAACGAAAAGGTCAGAATCGAACGCACGATCTCTTCGTCGAGGCGGTGACCGTTGTACTTCTGCTTGATTACAGCGCGCGGGTGAATCAACTGGTTAAGGTTGGCCTTGAGCAGGATGTAAGCAACCTGGAAGCGGAAAATCTTGATCCCGCCAGCGGTCGAGCCCGAGCACCCGCCGACAAAACCCAGATAGAAGAACAGCATCAGCGAGAAGTTACCCCACAGGCTGTAGTCCCCGAGTGCGAAACCGGTGGTCGTCACCACCGAGGTCACGTTCAGCGCCACATGCCGCAGCGCCTCCAGCCAATGCAGCTGGGTGGTCCACCAGTACCAGGTGCCAAGCACCAGCCAGGTCACCAGTAACATGCCGAGCAAGCCTTGAACCTGCTGATCCTTGATCAATGCCCTGCGGTTACCGCGCAAGGTCGCTACATACAGGGTGAACGGCAGGCTGCCGAGGATCATGATGACGATCGCCACCCAGTGCACCGCGGGTTGCGTCCACTTGGCCAGAGACTGGTCGGACGTTGAGAAACCGCCGGTGGAAATCGCCGACATCGCGTGGTTGATCGCATCGAACGGGCTCATCCCGGCCCACCAGAACGCCAGGCTGCCGATAATGGTGATGCCGACGTAGGCCGCAACGATCAAACGCGCCACCATGTGCGAACGGGGCATGACTTTTTCGGAACGGTCCGACGACTCGGTCTGAAACAGCCGCATGCCACCGATGCGCAGTAGTGGAAGAATCGCTACCGCCATGCCGATAAAGCCAATGCCGCCGAGCCAGTGCAGCAACGAGCGCCACATCAGGATGCCGGGGGACATGGTGTCCAGGCCGCTGAGCACCGTCGAGCCGGTGGCGGTGATGCCGGACATGCTTTCGAAGAACGAATCGGTGTAGCTGATGCGCTGGGTCAGCAGGAACGGCAGCGCGGCGAAGATGCACACCACCACCCAGCTGCTGACGGTCAGAAGGTACATGTCTCGCGGACGCAGGTGTACGTGTTCGGGGCGACCGGGGATGATCAGCGCGAGGCCGGCGACAAAGGTAATCATGCTGGCCCAGAGGAACGACGGCAGGTCGCTGGTGCGGTCGAATATCACCAGCGTGGCCATGGGCACGACCATGGCGATGGCCAGTGTGATCAGGAAGATGCCGATGATGAAACCAATAGTCCGTAAGGTCGGCAACGCCATGAAGTCCGCTCGGGCTGGAATAGGGAAGGGCGCCATTCTACCTGCGGGGCCTGCTATGTAAACCGGCACTCCCGAGGTGGTTGCAGGGCCTGCCAACAATTATTGCCTGTGCGGCGCAGGCAATAATTGATGGCAGGCCCTAGAATGGCTTCACATTTTTTTCAGGAGGTGGCCGATGCAGGCTCTCGACGCTTTGCTCAACCGTGTTTCCGTTCCACGACTGCTCGAACCGGCACCGACCGCAGAACAACGCGAAGTGCTGTTTGGCGCTGCGATGCGTGCGCCAGACCATGGCCACTTGCAGCCTTGGCGCTTCCTGACAGTCGAAGGCGCGGCGCGCGAGCAAATGGGCGAGTTGCTGGCCGAAGCGGCGAAGCTGCAGGACAGTGAAGTGTCCGAGGCGGCGCTGGACAAGGCGCGTAACGGCCCGCTGCGTGCGCCGCTGGTGGTCGTGGTGATCGCGCGGTTGCAGGATCACGTCAAATATCCGAAGTCCGAACAACTGCTGGCGGCGGGCTGTGCGGCTCACGGGATTTTGCTGGCGGCTTATGCGCAAGGGATTGGCGCGGTGTGGCGCACGGGTGAACTGGCGTATTCGGCGCATGTGGCCAAGGGATTGGGTTTGGCGGAAGGGGAAGAGGTGATTGCGTTTCTTTATCTGGGGACGCCGCAGAAAGAGCCGCGCGTGGCGGAGAAAGTCGACCTGGCTGAATTCGTCAGCGCCTGGCCTGGCGAGATCTGAAGATCAAGAGATCGCAGCCTCGTTTCACTCGACAGCTCCTACAGGTGTACGCATAACCCTTGTAGGAGCTGTCGAGTGAAACGAGGCTGCGATCATTTCGCATCACCGCTACGCTACGGCTGAACAACCGCCCCCGGCACCAACGGCAATTCCAGGCTCGCGATAAACCCGCCATCGGGATGATTGGCCAGCACCAGACTCCCGCCATGCCGCTCCGCCGCACGGCGCGCAATGGCCAATCCCAAACCATGTCCAGCCGCCGTCTGCCCCGGCGCCCGATAGAACGGCTCACCCAACTGGCTCAAATGCGTGGCCTCTACGCCTGGCCCGTGGTCACGCACACTGACCACAATCCGCTCACCCTGACGCACCGCCTGCATTTCAATCGCTTGCCCCACCGGGTTGAACCGCTGAGCGTTGCGCAGCAGGTTGTCGACGGCGCGCTCGATCATCGTCGGCCAGCCTTTAAGGTTCAGCTGCGGCTCGGCCTCAAGGTGCACGTTCTGCTCCGGCGAACCCAATTGAGCATCCTTTTGCAGGGTGTTGAGCAGCGCATTGAGATCAACCTCTTCAGCGCTGGCGTTGTCGGCATCGACCCGGGCCAGTACCAGGATTTCGCTGATCAGCGCTTCCAGCCGGTCGCACTCCCGAGTGAGGCGCGGCCAGAGTTTTTCCCGTTCTTCAGGGTTGGCTCGCTCGGCCAGTGCCAGCGCAATGCGCAGCCGGGCAAGCGGTGAACGCAGCTCATGGGACACATCCCGCAGCAACTGCCGTTGGCTGCCGATCAAACTTTGCAGGCGCGCGCCCATGCGGTTGAAGTCGTTGGCCAGCACGCCGAACTCATCGCGCCGGTTGGCCAGTTTTACCAGGCTGTTTTGTTGGTAGGTGGTTTGCCCCAGATCATGCACCGCGCCGCGCAAGCGGTTGAGTGGGCGAGTAATGGACATCGTCACGAACAGGCTGAACAAGGTCAGGACCACCAGCGCGATACCCAGCGCACTCAACGGCCAGAGCAGGCTTTCGCGATGCCAGGCGTCCAGTTCAGGGTGCGGGATGCGATAAATCAGCAGGTAGGTGTCACCGGTTTTTTCGCTGGTGTACTCCGCCGTCAAACGACGCCATGGCAGGCGGCGATCATCGTTGTTCTGCCGCGCTTCGAAGGCAGCCGCCCTGCGTGGGAAGGTGCCGCGCACCACCGGATCGCCGCTCTCGTTGAGCACTTGAACGTCAATGTGATATTGGCGTTTGCGCTGTTCCAGAATGTCCTGGGCCGCGTCTTCACCCTGTGACTCGTAGGTTTGCGTCCACTGTTCGGCCAAGGTATTGAGGCCCGGATGGCGGCTGAGAATCCACGCGTCCTGGTTGAGCATGTGCCCCAGCAGAATGGAGAGCCCTGCAACCAGAGCGATGGCCAACCAGAAGCTGGCCAGAATACGCCAGAACAATGAGCGCACAGAAAATCCTCAAACAAACACAAATCCAATGTGGGAGCGGGCTTGCTTGCGAAGGCGGTGTATCAGTAAACATCTCTGTATCTGACACACCGCCTTCGCGAGCAAGCCCGCTCCCACATTAAACTGAGTGGCATCAGACCCGACGGTGTTAGCCGTCGGGTCCGGGGGTTAGCGCATTATTGCGCCTTTTGCGGCTGTTGCGCTTTCCAGGCCTTGAACTCGGCCCATTCGGCGCGACGCTCAGCCTGTTTTTTCTGGATCTCGTCGAATTGCTTCTGTTGATCTGGTTTCAGCAAGGCACGCACATCGGCTTCAGCTTTCTTGTGGTTGGCCGCCATTTCATCTTTCATGGCCTTCTGGTCGGCTGGCGAAAGTTTTTCCAGGTACTTGTCGACCACTTGCTGACGCTCATGCATCTGCTCGCCCATGATTTTGCGGATCTGCTCGCGCTGTTCGCGGCTCAGGTCCAGCTGGCTGTACGGGCCTTTGCCGTGCATGCCGTGCATCTGACCGCCATGGCGTGAGCCGTCCATCGGGCCGGCACTTTCAGGCATGGCCATGGCAACGGTTGGCAGGGCGGCAGCGAACATCAGAGCGATAAGAGTCTTGCGCATGGTGAATCTCCTTGTCTCGTTCCCGGTACGTTCCGGATGAGTACAGATTACGGAGATCAAGGTCAGCGGCGGTCAGCGGAGCGTAAAGCTTGGGTAAAGACGATTTCAGATTGACCTGACAAATCCAACACTTTGCCTACTTCTCTCTGAAAGAACTGACCTATGTAGCAGCTGCCGAGCCTGCGAGGCTGCNNGTTCGGCTGCGCAGCAGTCGTAAATCCTGCGCGCTCGGTTCACCTGAAAGTCCGCGGCGTCTGAATTCACGACTGCTTCGCAGCCGAACGCAGCCTCGCGGGCTCGGCAGCTGCTACAAAAAACGGATCGCATGGTTTCAGAGGCTGTAGTAATAGCCGCGGCTGCGCAGGGCCACGATGCGTGGGCGGCCGTCGGGGTGCGGGCCGATCTTTTTGCGCAGGTTGCTGACNNGTGCATGTCCAGGCTACGGTCGTACAGCGTCAGCTTGCGGCCGAGGGCGATTTGCGCCAGTTCCTGTTTATCCAGCGGCTCGCCGGGTTGCTTGAGCAGGGCTTCGAGCAAACGGCTTTCGGAGACGGTGAGGGTGAATTCCTGTTCATCGATGCTGACCACGCCGCGCACCGGACTGAAACACAGGTCGCCCAGTTCCAGCTGGCTGGACACCGCCGCCGGATGGCTGCGGCGCAACACGGCACGCAGCCGGGCTGTCAGTTCCCGTGGGTCGCATGGTTTGGCCAGGTAATCGTCGGCGCCGAGTTCCAGGCCGAGGATGCGGTCCAGCGGCTCGCCGCGAGCCGAGAGCATCAGCACCGGCAAGTCCGGGTGATCGCTGCGCAATTGCTTGAGCAATTCCAGGCCGCTGCCGTCAGGCAGCATCACGTCGAGCACGACGGCAGCCGGGGAGGTTTCGGCCAGCGCACGGCGTGCGCTCTGACCATCGTGGCAGGCGCGGACCTGAAAGCCTTCCTGGCTCAACCAACTGCTCAGGAGCTCACACAGCTCCTGGTCATCATCAATTAATAACAGCTCGCTCATGACTCACTCAATTTAGCCATTGCCTACGTTTTCTGGTGGCACCACTGGCGAAGATACCGCAGAGCAGCGCCAATAGCGCTACTGCGGCGCCGATGACGAACCACTGTTGCTGATCGGTCAATAGACGCGGCAGCGGGCTGCTGGCCTGGGCTTCCTTGAGCTGCAGCTTGAGGCGCTGATTCTCTTGGCGCAACCGGCTCAGCTGGGCGCTTTCGCGTTCGGCATCGATATTTTGCAGTTGTTTGCTCAGTACTTCTCGTTGCTGTTCGCTTACCTTCAAGCGCTGTTGCAACTCGGTGATCTGGCTGCCGGCGCTCAGGGACAGCGGTGTGGAATTACCGCCCTCGGCGCTTTCTTCACCGTGGGCAGGGGCCACAATCGACAACGTCACCAACATCAGACACAACGGACCTTTGCGCATCGCCACTCCTGATTCCAATACGAGTATTGGGCAGGTTGTCGGCCGGTAAACGAGAATAATGAGCGTTGAGCGCGCGATGAACCGATAAGGTTCATCGCGCTGGAGGGATATTACGGCAGGACTTGCTTGAACGGCTTGACCGAAACGTTGGCGTAGACGCCTGCGGCGATATACGGATCAGCGTCGGCCCAGGCCTGTGCGGCGCTCAGGGAGTCGAATTCGGCGACGATCAGGCTACCGGTGAAACCCGCAGCGCCCGGATCATTGCTGTCGACCGCCGGGTGTGGACCGGCCAAAACGATGCGACCTTCACCTTTGAGCACTTGCAGGCGCTCAAGGTGTGCAGGCCGTGCGGCCAGGCGGGCTTCCAGGGAGTTGGCGACGTCTGTGGCAATGATTGCGTAAAGCATGTCAGTCCTCGGTTTTTGGCGTTGTGGTATCGGCGTCGTGCAGGTGGCGGGACAGGTAAATGCCCTGGCCGACCAGGAACAGCAGCGTCATGCCCAGGCTGCCGAAGACTTTGAAGTCGACCCAGTAGTCCTGAAAGGTGAACGCGACGAACAGGTTGGCGGCACCGCAAAACAGGAAAAACCCGATCCAGGCGATGTTCAGACGGGTCCAGACCGGCTCCGGCAGGGTCAGCGCGTGGCCCATGATGCGTTTGATCAGCAGTTGCTCACCGACGAAGTGGCTGCCAATGAACGCCAGGGCGAACAGCCAGTTCACCACCGGGGCTTTCCATTTCAGGAAGGTTTCGCTGTGGAACGCCAGGGTCAGGCTGCCGAAGACCAGGCAGGCGATGAGGGTCAGCCACTGGCTCTTCTCGAGCTTGCGCTGCTTGATGAAGAGCGTGCCGTAAACCACCAGGGAGCTGATGATCAGCATGGCGGTGGCGCTGTAAATACCGCCTACAGTCAACTCATGACCGGCGATGTCGACGACCCGTGGATCGAGTTTGAAGACGATGAAGAACAGCAGAAGCGGGATGAAATCGATGAATTGTTTCACAGTGGCAGCCAGAAGCAGGATGTGGCGGCATAATAACAAACATATGGGCGCGCGATAGCGCCAGCTGATTTGAGGTAAAAAAGCCCCGTGAACGTTGATTTGCACTGCCATAGCACGGCCTCCGATGGCGCTCTCGCGCCTGCAGTACTGGTTGCGCGTGCGTTCGAGAAAGGCGTGCGAGTCCTGGCCTTGACCGATCACGACACTCTCGAGGGCCTCGACGAGGCCCGCAGCACGGCGACTGCGCTGGGGATGCAACTGGTCAATGGCGTCGAATTGTCCTGCACCTGGGGCGGCGCGACCATTCACGTGCTGGGCTATGGTTTCGACGTCAACGCCGCACCCTTGGTCGAGGCCATCGCAAAATTGCACGATGGCCGCTGGTTACGGTCCGAAGAAATTAGCCGCAAGTTGGCGCTTAAAGGCATGCCGGGCGCGCTCGAAGGGGCTCGGGCCATCCAGCAGGAACTGGGCGACAGCGGCAACGCGCCGGCCCGCCCGCATTTCGCCGACTGGATGGTTCGTGAAGGTTTCGTCAAGGACCGCGCAGAAGCGTTCCGCAAATGGCTGGGCGCCGGCAAGCTGGGGGACGTCAAGCAACACTGGCCGACCCTGGAAGACACGGTCGAAACCCTTCGCGCAGCCAAGGCCTGGGTCAGCCTGGCGCATCCATGGCACTACGATTTCACTCGCAGCAAACGTCGCCGGCTGATTGCCGACTATATTCAAGCAGGGGGCCACGCGATCGAAGTGGTCAATGGCCATCAGCCCGCCGAGCAAGTGGGCAGCCTGGCGATTCTCGCCCGTGAGTTCGGTCTGCTGGTCAGCGCCGGCAGTGATTTTCATGGCCCTGGAGGCTGGTCCGAGATCGGTGAGTACCGCCCGCTCCCGGAGGATCTGCCACCACTGTGGTGTCGATTCAAACATGACCCAATTATTGCCGCCGTCTGAACAGGTAGAGAATGTGAGTCAATTTTTCCAGATTCATCCGGAAAACCCGCAAGCGCGCCTGATCAAACAGGCTGTCGAGATCATCCGCAGCGGCGGGGTGGTGATTTATCCTACAGACTCGTCCTACGCCATTGGTTGCCAGATCGGCGACAAGAATGCCGTGGAGCGCGTGCGCCGTTTGAGACAGCTGGACGAAAAGCACAACTTCGCGCTGATTTGCAGCGACCTGTCGCAACTAGGGCTGTTTGCCAAGATCGATACCGGCACCTTCCGCCTGCTTAAAGCTCATCTTCCGGGACCTTACACCTTCATTCTCAACGCCACCCGCGAAGTCCCGCGGCTGTTGTTGCATCCGAAAAAACGCACCATCGGCCTGCGCGTGCCGAGCCATCCGATTGCCCTGGCACTGCTGGAAGAACTCGGCGAACCGCTGATGAGCGTGACGCTGATCATGCCCGGCGACACCGACCCGATGACCGATCCTTACGAAATGCGCCAGTTGCTCGAGCATCAGGTCGACCTGATCATCGACGGCGGTTTTGGCGGGATCAAGGCGTCCACCGTGATCAACCTCGCCGATGGCGAGCCGGAAGTGATCCGCGTTGGTTGCGGCGACCCGACGCCGTTCATGGCCGAGGCGTAGATGTCTGCAGTAGAACCCGTTGTCGACAGTCAGGCCGGAGCCCAGCAAGAGCTGCCCTTCGCGATGGTCTATGGCCAGGCGGTCATGGAAATGCCGCTGGACCTATACATTCCGCCGGATGCGCTTGAAGTCTTTCTCGAGGCCTTCGAAGGCCCCCTCGACCTGCTGCTGTACCTGATCCGCAAACAGAACATCAACATCCTCGACATCCCGGTGGCGGAAATCACCCGGCAGTACATGGGCTATGTCGAGTTGATGCAGTCGGTGCGCCTGGAGTTGGCCGCCGAGTACCTGGTCATGGCCGCGATGCTGGCCGAGATCAAGTCGCGGATGCTGCTGCCGCGTGCCGAAACGATCGAGGCCGAAGAAGACGATCCTCGCGCTGAACTGATCCGCCGCTTGCAAGAGTACGAACGCTTCAAGGCTGCTGCTGAAGGCATCGATGGCCTGAGCCGTGTGGGTCGTGACGTGGTAGTCCCCAAGCTCGACGCCCCGGAAGCCCGGGCACGCAAGCTGTTGCCGGATGTGCGCTTGTCAGAGCTGCTGTTGTCCATGGCCGAGGTCCTGCGCCGTGGCGACATGTTCGAAAGTCACCAGGTCAGCCGCGAGGCACTGTCCACCCGCGAACGCATGAGCGATGTGCTGGAGCGCCTCAAGGGCGGCGGTTTCGTGCCCTTTGCCGAGCTGTTCACCGCTGAGGAAGGACGTCTGGGGGTGGTGGTAACCTTTATGGCGATTCTCGAACTGGTCAAGGAATCCTTGGTCGAGCTGGTGCAGAATGAGCCGTTCGCAGCGATCCACGTGCGGGCCCGAGCCGAATAACGAGTTGAATCATGAACCTGACTGAACCCCGCGAGCTGGCGCCATTGCTTGAAGCCTTTCTGTTGGCCTCGGGAAAACCGCAATCGCTTGAACGCCTGTTCGAACTCTTCGAAGAGGGCGAGCGGCCGGAGCCGCCAGTCTTCAAGAAAGCGCTGACGATTCTCGCCAAGTCCTGCGACGGCCGGGCCTTCGAGCTGAAGGAAGTGGCCTCCGGGTATCGCTTGCAGATCCGCGAAAAGTTCTCGCCGTGGGTAGGACGTTTGTGGGAAGAGCGGCCGCAGCGCTATTCCCGCGCCATGCTCGAAACCATTGCGCTGATTGCCTATCGTCAGCCGATCACCAGGGGCGAGATCGAAGACGTGCGGGGTGTGGCAGTCAACAGTCACATCGTCAAAACTTTGCTGGAGCGCGAGTGGATCCGCATCGTCGGCTACCGCGACGTGCCGGGTAAGCCGGCGATGTTCGCGACCACCAAGGCCTTTCTCGATCACTTCAACCTGAAAAACCTCGACGATTTGCCACCGCTGGCCGAATTGCGCGAGCTGGAGCCAGACCCGGTGCTCGATTTCGATGACGCGCCGGTCCCGGCAAGTTTGCAGGAACTGGCGGATGCCAGCGCCGAGCCGGAGGAGCCCAAGGAGGAAACCAGTTTCCATACGCTGCTGTTGGAGCTGGACACCATGGAGGAGGGGCTCAAGACCGACTTTGATGACATTCTGCGCGATAGCGCTGTGACGGAATCTGAAGAGGTGCTGGATCAGCCTGAGCCGGAAATCGAAGTTGAACTTCAGGTCGAGCCAGAAGCCACAGTCGAAGAAGAGCAGAAAGATGATGTGCTTGGCGTTGCCGAAGCTCGCGAGAAACTCCTGGCTGCTGTCGCCGCGCTTGAACAGCACAAGCCAGAGCCCGAGTTGACCGACGAAGAAGCCGAAGCCCGGGCCCTTGCTGAAGCGATCGAAGCCGAACGCCGCGAATTCGACGACTGACCCAAGTCCTATGGGCAATGGAGATCCCTGTGGGAGCGAGCTTGCTCGCGATAGCGGTGGGTCTGGCAACGATGATGTCGACTGACACTCCCTCTTCGCGAGCAAGCCCGCTCCCACATTGAAATGTGTTCGCAGGAGTAACTGATGAGTTCAACAAAAGACCCCTGCATCAGCATCTGCAAATTCACCGACGACATCTGCCTCGGCTGCGGCCGCAGCAAGCGCGAGATCAAGGCCTGGAAGAAACTCGACAAGACTGACAAGCGCACAGTCCTCGCCGAAGCCTCGCTGCGATTGATCAAGCTCGGCGCCACCGGTCGGCGGAAAAACAAGTAAGTCTCCATTGATCAGCTAGTCTCTGATGCGCGAACGCTCCCATGAGCGTATGATTCGCGACCCTTCGGCGATCCCTTCGCCGGAGTACCAGCTTTCAACTCTTCAGGACCCTCACTTCAGAGCTGCCTGAACAGACCACACCGGGAGGTGCCCAGATGAGTATCAACGACCAGAAAGACGACCAGGAAATCGGCCCAGCAGGCGAAAAACTGCAGAAAGTCCTCGCCCGTATCGGCGTCGGCTCGCGCCGTGACGTAGAAGCCTGGATCAGCCACGGCCGCATCAAGGTCAATGGCAAAGACGCCACCCTCGGGCAGCGCGTCGACATGCACGACGCCATCACCATTGATGGCAAGGTGATCAAGCGCGAAGAAGCCGCCGAGTCGGTACGCCGCGTGATCATGTACAACAAGCCGGACGGCGAAATCTGCACCCGCCTTGATCCGGAAGGCCGTCCGACCGTTTTCGACAAGATGCCGCGCCCGAAAGAAGGTCGCTGGATCAACATCGGTCGTCTGGACATCAACACCACCGGCCTACTGATGTTCACCACCGACGGTGAGCTGGCCAACCGCCTGATGCACCCTTCCTACGAAATGGACCGTGAATACGCGGTACGTGTGCGTGGCGAAGTCGATGACGAGATGATCGAGCGTCTGAAAGCAGGCGTCGTCCTCGAAGACGGCCCGGCCAAGTTCACCGACATCAAGCAGGCGCCAGGCGGAGAAGGTTTCAACCATTGGTATCACTGCGTGGTGATGGAAGGTCGCAACCGCGAAGTCCGTCGTCTGTGGGAATCCCAAGGCCTGGTGGTCAGCCGTCTGAAGCGCGTGCGTTTCGGCCCGGTGTTCCTCAACTCCGACCTGCCGATGGGCCGCTGGCGCGAAATGAGCCAGTACGAAGTCGACATTCTGAGTGCCGAAGTTGGCCTGACGCCTGTGGCCATGCCGCAGATGAACGCCAAGAGCAAAGACAAGCTCGACCGCATGCAGCGTAAATCGTCGCGTCCAATGGGCAAGACCGAGCGCGTGCGTTCGTTGCGTCCAGCCATCGGTAACCAGACCGCTGCTACATCGCGTGACTCCCGTGAACCGCAAATCGAAGGCGAGCGCCCCGCCCGCAAGCCAGCAGCACCTCGTGCTGACGGCGAGCGCGGTCCACGCACTCCGCGTCCGGCCAACGGTCGCACTGAGCGTGGCGAAGGTCGCGGTGCGCCAAGCGGCGGTCGTAGCGATCGCGGTGCTCCAGCCGGTCGTGGCGAGTCTCGTGGTGAGTCGGGTCGCGGTACGCCGGTGGCAGACCGTCCTTCCGACACCAAGCGCCCGGCCAAGGCACCGGCGAAGAAGCGTCCAGGCATCGTTCTCGTCGACAAGGACGCTCCATCGGGCAAACGCCGTGGTGCGCCAGCCGGTTCGGGCCAGCGTCCGGGCTTCGGTCGTCGCAAGCCTGAGTAATCGGTAAGCGCAACATGAAAACGCCAACCTTCGGGTTGGCGTTTTTTTTGCCTGGTTTAAGAGGTGCAGTGTTTGTGAGTCAGCCATCGCGAGCAAGCTCGCTCCCACAGGTGACTGTGTTGTCTCATGGAAATGCGATCCACTGTAGGAGCGAGCTTGCTCCGGGCGGCGTTCCGACGATGAGGCCAGTAGCGGCACCGCCTACTTTGTGGCTAAAACACAAACCGCCCATCAAACACCGGCTCATCATCCAGCGCCAACACGCCGCTGGAGAAGATCAGGTCCAGATGATGGCTACCCTTCGCGCCACCGCCCAACCCGAGATGCAGCCCGCAATGGCGCTCCTCGAACCCGGCATTGCGCGCATACAACGCTTTAACGCCTTCATTGGTGCCAATCCCCAGCTCCTCGATGCGCCGGTTGGATGGATTGGCCTCCAGGTACTTGTTGAAGTCATGTTCCAGCCCCGGCACCTCGGTGGCGATTTTGCTGATGGTCGAGTTTTCGATCCACAACTCTAGCGGCGACTCCAGCACCCCGTATTTGCGGGCAAATGGAATGGTGCTGAGAAAAGTCCCCATGAACTTGACCCGGCCGTTAATGGCTTCGCTGTGCGTGGCAATTTCACCGGGCGCCAGATCGAAGTTGCCGACACCGTTGATGTCGGTCCACTTCTTGATACTGCTCAACGGTGTTTCGAACCACGAGCCGTGATCATCTTTGAAACTTAACGTAGTGGCATGGGACATGCGCTGGATCAAGTGGCTGTTCAACCCGGCAATGCGCTGCGGGGTGACACTGAACGTGTCGTAGAAGTAATCGCCGTAATCCTTGAACAGCAGCGACTTCTTCCAGTTCTCGGCCATGACGCCTTGCAGCGCGCGGACAAATTCCGGGCCGTCGGGGCGTGGGTTGGGCAGGGTGGAAGAGTCGTAGAAAAAAATGTACAGATTGCTGTCGGCAATCGCCTGGGCCAGCAACTCCGTGGGTTCCAGATCCAGTCGCATTGCGCTGAAACTGAAGCGTGGGCTGGCACCGGCCTGTTCGGCGATGGCGCCCGTCAGTGCCTGGTAATCAGCCGTGTGGCCGAGCAAGACCTTCGCCGGGTTGATGCCGGCAAGGGCAGGGTGATGTTCGAGGTAATAAAGGAAATGCGAAATGGCGCGTTGCTTATCCATGTAGTCCTCCCTGACAAACCGAGAAAAAGTGGCAGGCACAACCGGCCGGATCGTGCCTGCCGGGATGTGTTACAGAGGCCACATCGCCGTGCCAAACGGAACAACCGCATCGGCTTGCATCATTTCAACGGCGGCGTCATGGGTCGGTGCTTCAAACCAATCGTCCAGTTGCAGTTCAGTTTCCAAGTCTTTTTCCATAGCTTGCATGGTGAATCTCCTAGATGACTTTTGAGTAAGAACAACTTGCCTGTCGATGCGTCTCGGCAAGTCGCTGAAACCTAGTTCACAGGTTTTTAAATTGCAAAAAAATAATCAAATAAGATTTGTTTGAACTTTTTATTCTGTTTTTAATTAGACAATTTGTTAATAAAAAACAAAAAACTAACTCGACCTTTGCCTAAGGAAACGTCTTACCGTCAATTTGCAGTCAACCTACAGCGAGATCTGATTCGGCAAATTTACGTTACGCCATGTAAAGAAATGCTGACGAAATCAAGCCTCAAAGCCCTTGGTTTGACGCTTGCGGAAGGGATGTAAGGAAAACCTTCCGCCTAATGGCCAATTAACCTTTCCGCAGGGCTCTGGCCCGCTTGTTTCAGGCTCGGTTGAAGGGTGAGATGCGCCCCATGCCTGTCGTGCAGGTGCATAACAAGAAGGAGGCGCAATGTACGCCGTGACTCATCTCCATCTCTCCCCGTGGAGCGATTTTTCCGTCGCTTCCGTCAATGACCGGCAAAGGTCTGACTCAATTTTTGCAGCCGCCCGAGCCCCTCGAGACGGACACAGGCAATCCCGGCAAATGACACGCTGATCCAGTGGTGTCTGGCAGCAGGGGGTTACAGGTGTACAATGCGCCGCGTTTTAACTGTGACCTCCTGCGCATCTGCGCAAACCTCAAGGCTATCCGCCTTGTTCACTCCGCCGCGCCACAAGCGTGTCGGGTTCGATTTCGTCACAGATAAAAACAAACAGGTGACGCATGACCGTTGTAAAAACGCTGAACTCCTTTTGCCTTCGCTGGGGTTTGATCGGCGCTGCTTGAAATCGCAACCGAGCAGCAACGTCTAACGAACATCATCAAACCTTGCGTGAGACCCTTTTCATGAGTGGACAAAACTCGCATTCAGGCGAGCTGAAACGCGGCCTGAAAAATCGCCATATTCAACTGATTGCCCTCGGTGGCGCGATCGGTACCGGGCTATTCCTCGGCTCGGCCGGCGTCCTGAAATCCGCCGGCCCGTCGATGATCCTCGGCTACGCCATCTGCGGCTTCATTGCTTTCATGATCATGCGCCAGCTCGGCGAAATGATCGTCGAAGAGCCGGTCGCCGGTTCCTTCAGCCACTTCGCCCATAAATACTGGGGCGGTTTCGCCGGCTTCCTGTCGGGCTGGAACTGCTGGATTCTGTACATTCTGGTGGGCATGTCGGAGCTGACTGCGGTCGGCAAGTACATCCACTACTGGGCGCCGGACATCCCGACCTGGGTTTCGGCAGCCGGGTTCTTCGTCCTGATCAATCTGATCAACCTGGCCAACGTTAAAGTGTTCGGTGAGGCCGAGTTCTGGTTCGCGATCATCAAGGTCGTGGCCATCGTCGGCATGATTGCGCTCGGTAGCTACCTGCTGGTCAGCGGCAACGGGGGCCCGCAAGCGTCGGTGACCAACCTGTGGGCCCACGGCGGCTTCTTCCCGAATGGCGTCAGCGGCCTGGTGATGGCCATGGCGATCATCATGTTCTCCTTCGGCGGCCTGGAAATGCTCGGTTTCACCGCAGCGGAAGCCGACAAGCCGAAAACCGTGATCCCGAAAGCCATCAACCAGGTGATCTACCGGATCCTGATCTTCTACATCGGTGCGTTGGTTATCCTGCTTTCGCTGACACCATGGGACAGCCTGTTGGCAACCCTGAATGCGTCGGGTGATTCCTACAGTGGCAGCCCGTTCGTGCAAGTATTCTCAATGCTCGGCAGTAACACCGCGGCGCACATCCTCAACTTTGTGGTCCTGACCGCGGCATTGTCGGTGTACAACAGCGGCACCTACTGCAACAGCCGCATGCTGCTGGGCATGGCCGAGCAGGGCGATGCGCCGAAAGCCTTGTCGAAAATCGACAAGCGCGGCGTGCCGGTGCGTTCGATCCTGGCCTCGGCGGCGGTGACGTTGATCGCCGTGTTGCTGAACTACCTGATCCCGCAAAACGCGCTGGAACTGTTGATGTCGCTGGTGGTTGCCACCCTGGTGATCAACTGGGCGATGATCAGCTTCTCGCACTTCAAGTTCCGCCAGCACATGAACAAAACCAAGCAGACGCCGCTGTTCAAGGCCTTGTGGTACCCGTACGGGAACTACATCTGCCTGGCGTTCGTGGTGTTCATTCTGGGCGTAATGCTGCTGATTCCGGGGATTCAGATCTCGGTGTATGCGATTCCAGTGTGGGTCGCGTTCATGTGGATTTGCTACGGCATCAAGAATAAGCGTCGTGACCGGCATGCGTTGCACGCGGCAAACGCGAAGTAAGCGCAGCACGCAGAAACAACAAACCCGGCCATGTGCCGGGTTTGTTGTTTTCGGGATTTACACAAATCCCCTGTGGGAGCGGCGGTGCGGCGATCCCACAGGGGATCTTCGGCGTGCCGGGGATCTGATTCGCGGTATCCTGCGTGTTCTGAATACGGACGCTTTTCCATGCTGGTGATTTCCAACAACGTGCATCTGCCGGATGCCGAGATCGAGTTGACCGCCATCCGTGCCCAGGGCGCTGGTGGGCAGAACGTCAACAAGGTCTCCAGCGCGGTGCACCTGCGTTTCGACATTCCGGCCTCGTCCTTGCCCGAGTTCTACAAGGAACGGTTGCTGGCGCTGCGCGACAGTCGCATCACCAGCGAAGGGGTGTTGATCATCAAGGCCCAGCAATACCGCACGCAGGAAGCCAATCGTGCGGATGCGCTGGAACGGCTGACCGAGTTGATCCTCAGTGCCACCAAGGTCGAAAAGAAACGTCGTCCGACCAAACCGACCCTCGGTTCGAAGAAGCGTCGGCTCGAATCCAAAAGCAAGCGTGGCAACATCAAGGCAGGGCGCGGCAAGGTGGATTTCTGAGTCGATAGCAAGTCAAAGCGATGATTCGACTGGTTGCAGTCTTGTTCCTTATTTCCATTTCTTTGGATGGGTATTGCGAAATACTTTGGTTTGATAACGTTATAACGCCCTGAATCCGTTGGGTACTGTCATGTTTGACAGGTTACGTGATCTTTTTGATGCCGTTTAATGTTCTTGGGAACTTCCCCTGATTTTACGGATTAAGTAGAAATGAATCATTCCAACGATGAGCTGCGCCTCACGTCTACGCGCGGCAGTGTGGATTATAATTTTGGTGTGGCGGGCAAGGTTTATTTATATGACGGCCCGGAAAATACATCCCTGCACCCCCGCGCGATCCATGTATTTCCTGACGGTAAAATGCTTTGTGCCGCGAGCTCTGAATCGCTGCAGATGACTTACCTGATTATGCTGGACGAACGAGGTGTTATTGATGAGGCATTTGGAATGGCGGGAAAGTGCCGATTTAAAGTGCCTGATTACTTTCCAAGTGTAAAGTTTGGACAGCCTTTTGCGCTGCAGTACGACCACAAGCGTAAAAAGATTGTAATGGGGTTTTATGCTGCGGGTGATATCTATACGCCTTGGTTAGGCGCTGCAAGATTCGACTTGAATGGCAGTCTGGACCAAACTTTCGGTGTCGGCGGAGTGATGGTGTGTGAGTATGATCTGAGCAGTGAGGAGCTTGCGGCGCTGTCTTCTCGCGACAACAGCATTGAAAGTCCAAGTGCCCTCGGCTACTCGCCTTCGATGGTGGTGATGGAAGACGGCAGTATTATGTTCTCCTCCCTCCTGACAATCGCGAGGACCTATGCGGTTTTAACGAGAGTGGACTGTGGTGGTGTATTGGATAGATCATTCGGGGGAAGGGGGTTTGTAATTATCAATCATAAAAATCGAAGCACAAAAACAGAAGATCTTATACGGCAAGGTGAAAAAGTTTTGCTGGCTGCCAATTCCAGCAGGCAGTGGGAAGGTGAATGGTTCGTTGGGCGATACAATGCTGACGGTAGTCTGGATGAAAGTTTTGCAACGGGTGGGTATTACGACTCTCGCTCGGGTGTCAAATCACGTCTGTTGTGGAGAGAGGACGAGAAAGAGCTCTACATTATTGGTACGAGTGCCAACACGGCCGGACAGCATTTATATGTTAACGTTCAGCGCATAGGCGTTGATGGTCAGGAGGATCCGCATTACGGCGATCGAGGTTGGTCTGGCTCCTTGGATAATTCATTCATCGGTCAA
Source organism: Pseudomonas sp. F01002 (assembly GCF_004402115.1). Taxonomy (NCBI): domain Bacteria; kingdom Pseudomonadati; phylum Pseudomonadota; class Gammaproteobacteria; order Pseudomonadales; family Pseudomonadaceae; genus Pseudomonas; species Pseudomonas sp. F01002. The sequence goes on from NZ_SOPU01000021.1 coordinate 36,569, forward strand.
ACCGTCATCTGGCAGGTTGCGCTGTACAACTCAGGATCGACCATTGTGTTGGCAGGCCATGTTGAACTCAATTCGAACGACCGGCGAACAGTCATCGCGAGTATCGAGCAGGATATGGGGTGGGATGGCGCGTTCGGTAACGAAGGGCGGGTCATGTTGGGCGCAGAAGTCGTGGTGCATGCGCTGGCTGTACAGGCTGATCGCAAGGTCGTTTATATTTCAAGTGCGAACAACGCTCTCGAAACTTTTGCAATCAATCGATTGCACGGTTGAGTGCTTGGGTCATTTGCCGCGGTAGGAGCAGCGAAGCATCTCAAGAATAGAGAGCGTGGGCATACACCATTGACCGTTCAGCCCTGTGCGACTGAGCGGTCAGTTTTTATTAACGACTTTTTGGTTGTTCAATAGTGACGCGTTTTTTGCCGTTGCAAGTAAATGCTCAAGATCAAGCCGCTCAACGCGGCGAGGGCGGCGAACAGGAAGATCGAGGCAAAGCCAAAGCCTGCTGCAACGGCACCCGCCACTGGCCCGGTGATCCCCAGCGACAAATCGATAAACAACGAATAAGCCCCGACTGCCGCACCACGGCTGGACGCCGGCACCAGGTTGACCGCTTCCACGCCCAGTGCCGGGAACACCAGCGAGAAGCCGAACCCGCTCAATGCCGCACCCGCCAGTGCCCAATGGGCGTCCGGTGCCAGCCATAGCAGCAACAACCCAAGCGTTTCCACCGACAGGCAGGCAATCGCTACGCGAAAGCCGCCGAGGCGGTTGATCAGGTTGCCGAACAGCAGCCGCGCACCAATGAAACTGGCACCGAACAGGCTCAAGCAAAGTACCGCATTGGACCAATGCTGAGTCGCGTAATAGAGGGTGATGAAGGTGGCGATGGTGCCGAAGCCGATCGAGCCCAGCGCCAGACCGCACCCATGTGGCAGCACTCGCCCCAGCACATGCATGAACGGCAAGCGTTCACCGACAACGATTGGCGCGGCGGTTTTCGGCCAGGCCAGCACGAGGCCGAGGACGGCCAGCAGCACGATGCTCACGCCCATGCTCCACAAACCCAATTCACCGACCAGCCACACCCCCAGCGGGGCGCCAATGGCGATGGCGCCATAGCTGGCGATGCCGTTCCAAGAGATGACTTTGGCGGTGTTGACCGCACCGACCCGGCCAATGCCCCAGCCGATCGAACCCGAACCCACCAGGCTTTCCGCGCTGCCAAGCACTAATCGGCCGATCAACAGGCTGATCAGGCTGAGCATCGGCAGGCTCTGGGTCCAGGCCGAAATCAGCATGAACACTCCACTCAAACCGCAGCCGGCGAGGCCGTACATTACGGCGAGTTTGCTGCCCTTGTTGTCGATGATTTTCCCGGCATAAGGACGGCTGAGCAGGGTGGCCAGGTATTGCACGCTGATCACCAGGCCGGCGATTACGGCGCCGAAGCCCAGATCGCTGTGGACATAGCCCGGCAACACGGCCAGGGGAATGCCGATATTCAGGTAGCCGATGAAGGTGAACAGGACGATGGAAACGACTTGCAGCGTGACCGCCAGGGGGCGCTGGTTTTCAGACATGGGTAAAGATCCACGGGGAAGCAGGATAGATAGGCTGCTTATGATAGCGGCGGGAGCGGCTGCGGGTCGTGGAAAAAGTAAAACTATTTGTCGGGCGGGGATGAATCAGGGCTTTGCGGGGGCAACCAGTTGTGTCGTGACCAGGGCGGCCAGGGCGTTTTCTTCGCTACCGAAACGGGCGAGCAGCGCGGCTTGTTTCTCGGGGGAAAGGCGATTCCAGATCTCGATCATCTTCTCGGCGGTGCCGATCAGGACGCTGGCTTGGGTTTCGCTAAAGTCATCGGTCATGGTGGGGCTCAAGGGTTCAGGCGGTGTGGAAAGCGCATGTTAGCGCTTTCCACACGGTCTGGCATTGCAGGTGAATCAGTCTTCGCTGTCGGCCTTGCGGCGTTCAGTGGCTTCTTTTGGCTCGGGCTGTTGGGCACCGGCTTGTTGCGTGGGCGTCTGCTCAGTTTCGTGCAGGCTTGGGAAGGGGAGATTAGGGATCTCGTGCATATCGCGCTCCTCGCAAAGTCTGTTGATAGATCTGGTAGATCCGCGCTTTAAAAAAAAAGCCTGGGAAGGATACAGCAGGAGAAATGACAAATAGACTTTTATATCCAATTGTTGCGACGGATGGGATTGTCTAGACAGGTCTGGAAGAGGGAGCGACACAAAACAAAGCGGGCTTGCTCC